>JBBQZF010000154.1:0-7086 GCA_038208015.1 Gemmatimonadales bacterium | reverse complement strand
AGCCAGACGCTGGGTCTTCGTCGACTCGGGTGATACGCAGGAGTTCATCGAGGTCGCCCGCATAACGCACAATGAAGCCGATGGCGGGGCAACGCGCGTCTACACCGCTGATGGACGCGTTCGCCCTTCGGGGCAGTCCCTGGTTGGCTGGGAGAACCGAGTCAGCACCGGAGACTTCGTCAGAGTGCACCGCTCGGCACTCGTGAACCTGAGGCATGTCGAGCTCGTCGAGCCGTGGTTTCATTACAGCTATCGAATCAAGGTTCACGGCTGGAGCGAGCCGATTCCGATGAGCCGTCGCCACGCCGCCAGGCTGCGCGACGTTCTCGGCTGACACCGAGCGACATTGTTGAGTGACGACTTTAGCATGAGCAATCCTGTAGCACCATCGACCCCATCCGACATGAGCTCGAGATGTTTTTACCATGGCACCCGGGCGAACCTGAAGCCCGGGGACCTTATTCATCCCGGTTATTCCTCCAACTACACAGAGCGGAGGTCGCCCTGGGTCTACTTCAGCGAGACCCTCAACGCGGCTACCTGGGGAGCTGAGCTGGCAAAGGGCGAGGGCCCCGGCCGGATCTACGTAGTGGAGCCGACTGGCCCGTTCATGGACGACCCCAACCTGACGGACAAGAGATATCCGGGTAATCCCACGAAGTCGTATCGCTCCCGGGAGCCGCTGCGGGTCGTGCGCGAATACGTTGACTGGCAGGGGCATTCCCCGGAGGAAATCCAGGCAATGAACGATGGTATTGCGGGTCTCGAGCCAATCGACGACTGAACCCTGCGTTTGGAAAGCCTTCACGGGTTTTTGCTAATTACAGGAGGAGCATATTCCCCGTTTCGACCTGGATGCGTGTTCTCGCCGGCGGAGCGCTATGGGCCGCCGTTTACAACATCGTATGGGCGGCCGCCTGACTCATTGTCATGCGCCGGGAGTGGGAGGCGGCAGCGAGTGCGATTCGTCAGCCGATGCCTTGGACACCCGGGGTCTGGCTGGTATGGGTATCAATTACGCCGCTCCTTGGGTTTGCGATCGCAGCGTACGTGCTGCGCGATTCACGCCGCGGGCGGAATGCCGCTGCGGCTGCCACCGGTGTCTGGCTACTGATGGCGGGCGGCATGACGGTCTCTTCACTGGGACAGGGCTTCTCCGCACGAGTGATCACCCTTGATGCGATTGTGAATCTGGTTGGCATTGCGGCAGCGACTTTCGCAGTCGGATCATTGAGCAAGTGGTCCCAGTCCGCAGTAGCCCGCAGTCAGGGTCCGCAGTCCGCAGTCCGTGAAGGCCGAGTTCGGGGTCGATGGGGCACAGCCCGAGCATCATGGATTATTCGCGATTCAACCGTCCTCCGAAGTGTCGGCCAGCGCTACCTTACTGTTCTCTTCTCCGCTGCGCTGCGGCGCACCGGATACGTTCTCGACCTTCAGATGGATGGCAGCCTTCGCGAGCAGATGCGCGCTCACAGGTGCGGTCATGAACAGGAAGATCGCCACGAGCATCTCGTGCAGGCTCACCACGACACCGTTGACGCTGAACCAGACCGCGCTCGCGACGAGCATGCCACCAACGCCGAGCGTCGTGGACTTGGTGGGTCCGTGCAGGCGCTGGTAGAAATCGTCGAACCTCGCGAGGCCGATCGATCCGATCAGCGCGAAGGCCGCGCCAGCCAGCAGGAAAAACGAAACAATGATTTCCACTGGGTTTACCTCACTCCATGATGTTCCCGCGCAGCACGAACTTGCACAGCGCAACCGTTCCAACGAACCCGACCATCGCCAGCAGCAGCGCGGCCTCGAAGTAGAGCGAACTCTTCCGTAGCACTCCGAGCAGCACCAGCAGGGCGATGGTGTTGATCGTCATCGTGTCCAGAGCGACGACCCGGTCGAGCACCGTCGGACCGCGGACCAGACGCCAGAGATTGAGCAGGAGCGCGGCGACCATCATCGCCAGCGCGATGCCGATGGCAGTGTTCAGCACGGGAATATCTCCATCAATGGGCGTTCGTAACGTCGCTTGATCCGTGCGATGCTCGCCTCTGCATCGGCGGAGTCGAGCGCGTGCACGAGCAGAGACCGCCGGTCGCCGGACAGGTTCGACGATACCGTCCCCGGGGTAAGCGATATGACGCTGGTGAGAAGCGTTATCACGTAGGGGTCGGTCGAATCGAGCGGGATGACGAGGAACCGCGTGCGCAGCCGCGACTTGGGACCGAGGATGAGGACCGCGACGGAGATGTTCGCAATCACCATGTCGTAAAGGAAGACCGGAATGAAGCGCGCCATCGCACCATAGTTGACGCAGCGCGGATACTCCGGCCAGAACCGGGCGGTGAAGATCGGGATCGCGGTCGCCAGCACCGCTCCGAGCAGGACTATTCCCGGTGCGACCGAGTTCCACGCGAGGAGCCAGAAGATAAAGAGCGTGATGCTGACGAGCGGCTGCGGGAAGAATCGCGTCATCGCCCCACCCCGTCGCCGAGCACCGCCCGGATGTACTGCTCCGGAGCGAGGAGCTGCTCGGCAGTCTGCTTCGTGAATTCGCTGATCGGTCCAGCGAAAACGGTGAGGACGACGAGCATTCCTAACAGCATGAAAACAGGGAAGACCGAACCGGCCGGGTGCGGCGCGGGCGCGATCACCGGCACGTCCCGGCTGAACGGATCATCCCCGGCAGAACTGTCGAAAGTATTCCAGAAGACCATGCTCCCCGCTCTCGCAAGGGCGACCAGCGAAATGAGGCTCCCGCCGAGCAGGGTCCCCCACAACCACCATCCCGACGGGACCGCGGGTGCCGCGGCGAGAATGAGTCCCTTGCCGATGAAACCCGAGAGCGGCGGTACCCCGGCAATCGCTATTGCCCCGGCGAAAAAGAGGAGCCCGAGAAGCGCGGGCTGAGCCGGCGCGAGACTGCGCTCGAGCCGATCGTCGCCGAGTCCGCGTTGCCTTGCAATGAGATCCACCAGGAGAAACATCGCGGCTATCGCGATCGTGCTGTGCACCAGGTAATACAGCCCCGCGCCGAGCGCGGCGGCGGTGAAGACTCCGATCGACGCCAGCATCGTTCCGGTGGACGAGATGAGCAGATACCCCTGCATCCGTCGCAGTCGTCTGCTCGCGAACGCACCGATCGCGCCGAGCACGAGCGTACCGATCGCAGCAGGCATGAGCCACGGCTCGGCGACCATCGCGGCCACGCCGGCATCGGGGCCGAACACCAGCGTGTAGATCCGCACGATGCAATACACCCCGACCTTGGTCATTATCGCGAAGAGGGCCGCGACCGCCGGATTTGCAGCGGCGTAGGTGTTCGGAAGCCAGAAATAGAGCGGGAAGAGCGCCGCCTTCACTCCGAACACAACAAGCAGCAGCAACGCCCCCGCCCGAACGAGTCCGGCATCGGATGGGCCGAGTTCCGCGACGCGGACCGACAGATCCGCCATGTTGAGCGTGCCGGTCACACCATAAAGTGTCCCGATCGCGATCAGGAACAGCGCAGAGCCGACAAGATTGATAACGACATAGTGGACCCCGGCGCGCACACGCGGGCCGGTACCGCCATAAACCAGCAGGCAGTACGACGCGATCAGCAGGATCTCGAAGAATACGAAGAGATTGAACAGGTCACCCGTCAGGAAAGCCCCCATCAGCCCCACGAGCTGCAGCTGGAACATCGGATGGAAATAGTGGGACTCGCTGTCGGTGCCGCGCGAGGCGTAGATCACGCTGACCAGCGCTATCAAACTGGTCAGGGCCACCATCATCGCGCTCAGCCTGTCAAGGACGAGAACGATGCCGTATGGCGCCTCCCAGTTGCCCAGATGGTAAACCTGGTGCGATCCGTGTATCGACTGCTTGAGAAGTACCGCGGCGACAGCGACGAGCGCGAGGGCGCATAGTATGCTTACCGCACGCTGGGCGCGGCGTCCTCCTCCAGCGAAGCCGCGCTCCGCCATGAAGATCAGCAACACCGCCGTGAACAGCGGGAGCAGGACCGGGGCGATGAGCCAGCGCGTCATTCGGCCGGCTCCTTCCCGTCGACGTGATCGGTCCCGAGCCCGATCTGTGCGCGCAGTGCGAGAACGATCATGAACGCCGCCATTCCGAAGCCGATGACGATCGCCGTCAGGACCAATGCCTGCGGAAGCGGGTCAGCGTATGACTGTGCGCCTTCGACGATGACTGGGGGTGTGGTGACGCTTATGCGACCGCTCGCGAGAAGGAACAGATTCACCGCGTAACTGAGCATCATGACCCCAAGGATCACCGGGTATGTACGGGACCGCAGCAGGAGGTACACCGCGCACGCAGTCAGCACGCCGATCGCGCCGGCCATCAGGGCTTCCACGGATCGCCCTCCAGTGCGTGGCCGCCGGCCTCGGGGGTGGTCCCCTCCATGAGACGTCCAAGCCGCTCCAGCATGAGAATCACAGTCGCGACGACCGTGATGTATATCCCAAGGTCCAGGATCACCGCCGTTGCAAGCTCGACCTCACCGATCAGCGGAATGTCCACGTAGGTGAAGCTCTGCGTCAGGAACGGCAGCCCGAAAACCCACGCTCCCAAACCCGTCCCCGCCGCGATCAGGATCCCTATTCCGATCAGCGTACGGAAATCGATCTTCAGCCTGTCCTCGGTCCATCTGAATCCGCTTGCGACGAACTGCAGGACCAGCGCGACCGCCGTCAGCAACCCGGCTATGAAGCCGCCCCCAGGCATGTTGTGCCCGCGAAGGAAAATGAATGCCGAGATCCCCAGTGCGTACGGAAGGAGTATCCGCGTCATTTGCGTCAGCACCACAGGGAACCTGTCGTGCGCGTATGACAGCGTGCGCGATGTGTCCTGGTGCTTCAGGCCGAGCAGCATCATGAACACCCCCAGCGCCGCAATCCCCAGCACCGTGATCTCGCCGAGGGTGTCGTAGCCCCTGAAGTCCACGAGTATGACGTTCACGATGTTCGTTCCGCCGGCCAGGGGCTTCGCCTGCTCGACGAAGTACGTCGAGATGCTGTCAAGCGGCCGCGTCAGAATCGCCCACGCGATCGCCGCAGTTCCCATCCCGGCGGCCCCGGCGAGAGTCCAGTCGCGGATCCTCCTCGCGACATTGGATTCAGGCGCCGGATGTTCCGGGAGGAAGTTGAGCGCCAGCAGGACGAGAACGATCGTCACCACTTCGACGAGCAACTGCGTGAGCGCAAGGTCCGGTGCTGAAAGCCTCACGAACGTCAGCGACACGAACAGCCCGACCGCACTCAGCGCGATCAGTGCAGCGAACCTGCGGCGGTGCAGTCTCACCACGAGCAGCGCCGAAAGGATCATCATTGCCCAGACGACGACACTCGCCGGGTCCGCCGGAAGGAGTTCGAGTGACCCGCGCTCCGCGCCGAATGTCATGAGCGGCACCCCGGCGGCGACGACCGCCGCACCTATCGTAAGAGCTACGTACCTCTGCAGCGACCCGCTCTCGAGTCCCCTGGTGATCGCTTGAGTCGCGAATGACAGCGCGCCGAGGAGCCGCTCGTACACAGCTCCCGCGTCCACCGGCGGCAGATACCGGTCGTGAACGCGCCTGATCTCCCTCCGCTTGACATACATCAGCGCACCCAGCGCCAGCGCTGCGACGCTCATCAGCAGCGGAACATTGAACCCGTGCCAGATGTGCAGTGATGACGGCTCCATCTGGTACCCAACCACCGCATTGGATGCGACAGCGAGCACCGGTCCTATCAGGACTGCCGGCGCCACTCCGACCGCTACGCACAGCAGGACCAGAATCTCCACGGGCGCGCGCATGAACCGGGGAGGTTCGTGCGGCTCCTTCGGCATCCCTGTCCCGTCGCCGCGCAGGAAAACCGAATACACAAAACGCGCCGAGTAGGCAACGCTGAACACCCCGGCCAGCGCCGCCGCAAGCGGAGCGGCCCAGAAACCGATCCCTGCCCAGCGCACCTCCAGCACTTCGGCAAAGAACATCTCCTTGCTGAGGAATCCGTTGAGCAGCGGGACCCCCGCCATCGACGCAGCCGCGATGATCGCCAGCATGCTCGTCATCGGCATCTTTTTGAGCAACCCGTTGAGCACGCGCATGTCGCGCGTCCCGGTCTCGTGGTCGATGATCCCCGCTGCCATGAAGAGCGAGGCCTTGAACGTCGCGTGGTTGATGATGTGGAACACCGCCGCGACCGGCGCGTACGGAGTTCCAAAGCCGAAGAGAAGAGTAATCAGTCCGAGCTGGCTGATCGTCGAATACGCAAGGAGTCCCTTGAGGTCATCCTTGAAGAGCGCCGCGTACGCGCCGAAGAGCATCGTCGCCGCACCCGCGGTGCAGACCAGGATGAACCACTCGTTCGTCCCCGAGAGCGCGGGATACAACCGCCCAAGCAGAAACACCCCCGCCTTCACCATCGTCGCCGAGTGCAGGTACGCACTCACCGGCGTCGGTGCGGCCATCGCCTGCGGAAGCCAGAAGTGGAACGGGACCTGCGCAGACTTGGTGAAAGCGCCGAGGAGCACCAGCACGAGCGCGGGGCGGTAAAGGGAATGCGAGACGATGATCTCGCGCGACGCGAGCACCACCCCGAGATCGAGACTTCCAACCATCCTCCCGATCAGGATCACCCCGCCGAGCAGAGCGAGTCCCCCCAGTGCGGTCACCGCGAGCGCCGTCCGCGCCCCCCGCCGCGCATCCGACCTGTTGCTCCAGTAGCCGATGAGCAGGAAGCTGCTGAGGCTCGTCAGCTCCCAGAAAATCACGAGCTGGATGAGATTACCCGAGAGAACGATCCCCGCCATCGCCGCCATGAAGAGCATCAGCATGGCGAAGAAGCGCGCCGGCGGATCCCTCTCGCTCAGGTAGTAGCTTGCGTAGAGGATGACCAGCAGCCCGAACCCGAAAATGAGCAGGGCGAACATCCACGAGTAGCCGTCGAGCCTGAACACCAGGTCGAGCCCGAGCGCAGGCACCCACTCGAGGCGGCTCTCGATCAGACCCCCCGCGAGAATCTCGCGAGAATGCCCGAGCAGGAGCAGCAGCGACGTCGCGGCCGGGAGCGCAGCCGCCCAGGCGTACACCGCGCGTCG
>JBBQZF010000153.1:0-7124 GCA_038208015.1 Gemmatimonadales bacterium | reverse complement strand
GACCCTGCGCCAGTCGGGATGGAAGACAAAGCCGGGCTGGTTCGACCACCAGACATTGTCCCCGCTGGGGTCGACGAGCTTGAACTCCAGCGTGTTCACCGGCGCGTCGCCGCGGATCGAGAAGGAAAACTCGTAATTCGCGGGCAGGACGAGCTCGACGTCCCGGCGTATCACCGCGTACCCGCCGTGCCCATGGAAATCGAAGTCGATGCGGATCGACCTTCCGCTAACGCCCTTGTCCTGGCCGATCGCAAGACTCACGTCGTCGGAAGGCATTGCGCGCCATTGCAAGACCGACTCGAAATCCTCGATTACGACTTTTGGCTGGAGCAGCATCGCCACCGCGAGCGCGGGCAGGACTCCAATCATCCCTTCACGCTCCCGGCCATCACGCCCTGGATGTAGAACCGCTGGAGAAACAGGAACACAAGCATCACCGGGATAACGGTGATCACCGACCCCGCCATCATCAGCTCGGTATCCTGCACGTGCTCACCGGAGAGATTCGCCAGCGCGACCGGGAGGGTGTAGAGCGACTCGTCGCTCAGGACGATGAGTGGCCACATGAAGTCGTTCCACGTGGCGAGAAATGTCCAGATTGAGAGAGTCGCGAGAATCGGAACGATTCCCGGAACGACAATCGACCAGAAGATCCGGAACTCCGACGCTCCGTCGACGCGCGCGGCGTCAAGCATTTCATCCGGGATCGACAGCGCATACTGCCTGACGAGGAATATCCCGAAGATGCTTGCGAGGCCGGGGATTATCACTCCCCAGTACGTGTTGATGAGCCCAAGGTTCTTCATGAGCAGGAAGAGAGGGAGCATCGCAACCTGAACCGGAAGGACAAGCCCGGTGGAGAGAACCCTGAACATCCTGTCCCGGCCCCTGAAGCGAAGCTTGGCGAACGCATAGCCGGCCATCGAGTTTATCAGAAGCGAGGCGAGCGTCACGACCAGGGCGACAAAGGCGCTGTTGAGCAGGTATCTGCCGAGGTTCAGGCGCGTGAAAAGATCAGCGTAGTGGTCGAGAGTCACGTGGCTCGGGAAGAACCTGGGCGGGTAACTGCTTGCTTCGCCTGCAGGCATCAACGAAGCCGACACCATCCATACCATCGGGAGCATGGCCAGGACGGCACCCACAATCAGAAGACCATAAAGAAGCATCTGCGAACCGAGAATGCGGGCTCGCGGTGATGAAATCGACGACCTGCCACCAGCCTGCGTCATGTCGCCCGCTCGCGCTGTAGCCTGAACTGGAGAAGCGTCGCAATCAGGATAACGATGAACAGCACGAATGCGATTGCAGCCGCGAAGCCCATCCGCCACCAGCGGAAGCCTTCCTCATACATGAGAAGAACCACGCTCCTCGTACTCCCCAGTGGACCACCCTGCGTCATCACGTAAGGCTCGGCGAACAGCTGGAAGTAGCCGATCATCGTGATGACTGTCACGAATACGAGTGTCGGGGCGAGCATCGGGAGCGTGATGTTGAAGAAGCGGCGAAACGGCCCGGCTCCATCGATCGCGGCGGCATCGTAGAGCTCTTCGGGAATCGCCTGAAGCCCCGCGATGAAGATCAGCATGTTGTAGCCGAAGCTCTTCCACACCGCCATCAGGATTATTGCCGGCATCGCCCAGCGCGGGTCACCGAGCCAGTCGATCGGGCCGATGCCGATATGTGAGAGCGCGTAGTTGAAGAACCCGTAGCGCGTGTGATAGAGGTAGCGCCACACGATTGCAACTGCGACGAGCGTCGTTACGAAGGGGGTGAAGTAGACAGTCCTGAAAAATCCCTTGAAGCGGACGAGGCGGGATCCAAGCAGGAGCGCGGCGCCGAGTGAGACGGCGATCGTGAGGGGTCCGCCGACGAATGCGAAGTAGAAGGTGTTCCTGAGGGCGAGCCAGAAATCGCGTGTCTGGAGGAGGCGGGAATAGTTGTCGAGTCCGACGAAGCGCGTGTTGCGTATGTCCGCGATGCCGTAGAGATCGAAATCGGTGACGCTGAGGAGAAGGGAAGCCGTTACGGGCAGGAAGAAAAAAACCCCGATCAGGGCGAGCGCCGGCGCGAGGAAGAACCACGCGGCAGTGTTCGCCTCGGACGGGATGCTCAGTTTCTTCATCGCGCTGCGACTTCCCTGCGCGACAGCAGCCAGCGCCGCTTCTCGAGGAGACGGTCGACGTCCCGGTCAAGCGCCGTCATTGCCTGCGCCGGTGTCTGCCGGCCGCGGACGGCGCGCTCACCGTGCTCGAATACCTTCGTCGCGATCTGCTCCCACTCTGGTACCTGCGGCGTGGGAACTACCCGCTCGAGCTGATCCCTGAATGCTGCCGCGTAGCGGTTCCCTGCCAGCGACGAATCCTGCCACGCAGACCTCCGGGCCGGAAGATCGCCCGTGAGGTCATGAAACTTCACCTGCACATCCGGGCGCGAGAGGTACTCCATGAGCTTCCACGCCTCATCCTTGTGCTCGCTCCTCCTGAAGAGCGCGAGCGTGGCTCCGCCGGCCAGTGACACCCCCGGCCCGTCAACACCGGGAAGCGGAGCCGTCATCCATTTGTCCTGCATGTTCGGAGGAAGCCGGTTGGTGAACTCGCCGATCTGCCACGGCCCGCTGATGTACATCGCGATGTTGCCGCGCTCGAATTCCTGGTAGAGGTTCGATATCTCGCTGCCACTGAGCGCCGGTGCCAGCCCTTCCCGGAAGAGATCCACGTAGAACTCGAATGCACCGAGGAATTCGGGCTGGCTGAAGGCGCCGAACTGTGCGCCGTCGCGCAGGAGCGGGGATCCGGACTGCAGGCCGAGGATCACGATCGGGGGCCACTCGGTTATCGGCACGAGCAGCGGGTATTGATTCGCCCCCATCTTCGACTTGATCCGGCGCATCGATTCGTGCCAATCCGCCCATGTCACCGGCATGCGGTCGTAACCGGCCGCGGCAAGGATGTCTGTCCTGTAGAACAGCACCCTCGTGTCGACGTACCACGGAATGCCGTACGTGACGTCGTCGACGACATTCGTGTTCCAGATGCCGGCAAAAAAATCGGCGCGATCGACTGTACTCGATGCCGCTACGCGCTGGTCGAGGGGCTCGAGCGCGTCGAGCGCGACGAACTCCGGCACCCAGGTATTGCCAAGCATGGCGATATCCGGAGTAGCGTTGCCCACGAATGACGTAAGAAGTTTTTCGTGCGCGGCAGACCAGGGGATCTGCTGCACCCTCACACGTATTTCCGGATGAAGCCTTTCGAAGTCCGGCACGAGATCCGAGAGGACCTCGCCCTCGCGTCCCATCGCCCAGATGCGAAGCGTCGTGCGGCCGTCACTCGATCCGGGCGAGCATGCAGCGCCCGCGCAAAGCGCAAGAAGCGCAAGCGCGCCAGAGTAATAACGCCGCCGGCGCGTCATCCGCGAATCCCTGCTACTGGAGCCACCCGCCTGTAAACCCCGCCCGCTTCAACCCGCGGACGATGTGCGGATTCGTGCGCATGACTCTCCAGACGAGATCGCTGCGATAATTCTCGATCATCGCGATGATCGGGCCCTGGTCGATCCCGAGGTAATCGGTGTCGAACCAGCCGACTCCCCTCACCACGCGGCCGTGCTGAGTCTTGATGTCGATATCGAAAGTCGGATTGAACGAATCGAGAAACCCGTATGTCGAGAAGAGGTGGTCACCGTATTTTTCGCGCATTGCGACGAGCGCCGGAATCGTGATCTCGGGAGCGAAGGGGACCGATCCACCGGCCGCCGTCGGCACGAGCGTGCCGTCGTCGCGGATCTCGCCCGCTGCTGCGCCGCGCGCGGTGTATGTCCAGAACTGCCGGCGCCGGCCGTCGATTACCAGCGTCGTGTCGAGCGGACCGTCTGCAGCAGTGAGTCCCCAGATGTCGGGGCCGTAACCCTTCCATCCACCCGGGTTCGCGATTGCATAAGCGCGTTGCGATTGCGTGGCACGCCGGGAGTTCTCGAAGTAGTCGATTCCTTTCCCGCGCATGTATTCGTCGCGGATTCCCCGGAAGTCGATCCAGACGTGGGAGTACTGATGCCCGAAAAGCGGCGCGAAGTTCACGTGGCTGTAACCGTAGAATTCATCCCACCGGTATGACGACGTGAATTCCTTCCAGGACGAGGCATCGATCGGGTACGTTGGCGACGCGAGGGCGAGCACGTAGAGAAGCATTCCTTCGTTGAAGCCGCGCCAGTCGTAATCGATGAACCCGTTCTCCGGCCTCCACCCCATGCTTACGAGCGGCGCGTTCGGTCTTATCCACTGCCAGTCGACTCGCAGATACAGCGAATCCGCGTATGCGCGAATCGACGCCTCAGTCGGGTTTGCGCGATCGAAGTACGACTGGCCGAAGAGCACGCCGGCGATCAGGAGAGAGGTATCTATCGTAGAGAGCTCGACATTCTCGAAGCGTTTTCCCGTCTCCATGTCGAGAAAGTGATAGAAGAATCCCTTGTAACCGGTGGCGCCTGCCGAGTCGGGCCCCTGGGGCGCCCGGTACATGAACCGGAGCGTGTTGAGGGTGCGCTCAGCAGCCTGTTCCCGGGTTACGTACCCGCGCTCAACTCCGATGGGGTAAGCGGTAAGCGCGTAGCCGATCGCCGCGACGCTCGAGAAACTTTTTGTCGGCCACCGATCTGGCGTGAGACCGGTCTGATGGTCGGTGCGCTCCCAGAACCAGAGGAATGTGCGGTTCTGGAGCGTGTCGAGAAATGCTGTCTGCCGGGGCGTGATGCTGATCGACGGCGTCGGCGCGACGGGAGTGGTCTGTGTCGCGCAGCCCGCAACGACAAGGAGCAGACCAAGCCGGGTGAGGGAGTTCCGGTAATCGTTCATATGCAGGCTGTCCGTCGAATCCGATGAAAAAAAATGCCGCAGGGCACCAGGAGCGGTACCCTGCGGCCGTCAGAGCTAGAAGTTCAGTTCTGCACCTACCTGGTATCTCCGTGCATCGGACACAACGCACGTCGGGTCACCGAAGTTGTCATCTTTCCGGTTGCCGGTCGCGTAGCATCCGAAGTTGTCACGGTTCAACGCGTTGAACACGTCGAGCGTGAGGCCGAACGCTGTGGTGGTTCTGCCGAAGCTCGGGAAATCCTTCCTGAACCGCAGGTCGAGATTGCGGAACGGGAAAGTGCCAGGGACCGTGAAGCCACCGCGCTCGTAGGCGTTGCCTTCACTGCCCTCGCCGCAGAATCGTCCCGGACAACCGACGTCCTGCTTGAACTTGCCGCCAAGCGTCAGCAGCCCTGAGGCCTGAATCCCCCACGCGTAAGGAACGTCGGTTATGAAGTTGGCGACTACGCGCTGCTTCTCGTCGTTTGCCGGGTGTTTCGGGATGCTTGCCGCATTGGGGAAGGCAAAGTCATCGCCAAGACCGTCGACTCCCTTGACGGAGCGGTTTGCATAGCTGTAGGCAAGCCCGACTCCCCAGCCTATCGAGTTCTCGGTGGCGCGGAAGTACGGCCGATCGACCTGAACCTGGATCGCGTCGTACCACGTCTGCTTGTCGTTCGTGGAGTAGATGAAGTTGCTGAACCCGTGCTGGCCGATGTTGAAGTCGCGGCAGCAGCGTCCCTCGGCGTTGAGGCCGAAGTTTGCCCAGTTCAGCACCATCTGGTCGTATCCGCGGACGTTGGCGTACGTTGCAGACATGGCGAAGTCGCCGAGCAGCTGGCGCACTCCGACGTTCATCTGCCGCGAATGCGGGACCTTCGCCTCGTTGTCGATGAACCAGGCTTCGGGCCGGCCCGACGTTCCCACCAGCGCGTCGAGAGTTGCGCGGTCAGCCGTCAGGTAGGAGTCGTTCCATGCGACCTGACCCGGTCCAGGTGCGACTCCTCTCGGGGCAAACCTCACCGTGAACTCGGGATGGCTCAGCTTCAGCTTCTCGTCCACGGCGTAAAGATCGAACGGGATGCGGTCATAATAGAGTCCCCAGCCGCCGAACACCGTTGTCCGGCTGTTCTGGTCGATCGCGTACGAGAACCCGAGCCGCGGCTGAATCGCCCCGTAGAACGGCTTCCTGTTGTCGCCCGTGCTGATGTACCTGTCGAGGTCGAGCGGGGTGATGAGGCTGTTGTTGTAGCGCGTCAGGGTATCGACGACGTTCCTGGGCGTGACATAGTCGCGGTTCAACATGCGCGTCTCGTAATCCCACCGCACGCCGATGTTGAACGTGAGGCGCGGAACCGGGCTCCAGTCATCCTGGATATACAGGCCGACCTGGTTGTTGCTCGTCTCCAGGTTAGGATCGCCCGTGCCATAGATGAGCTGGAAGGGGGAGCGGAAGCCGTACGATACTCCGTTCTCGATGTTGCTGTAGAAGAACTGCGGAGTCACCCGGTTCCCCTTCAATACGTCGTACCGCACGAAATCGACGTTGGCCCCACCCTTGATGATGTGCTCGCCGGCCATCTGGAAGCCGGTGTACGTGATATCGTCACGAATTCCGAGCCGCTTCTGGATGTAGTCCTGCTCGCTGAGGTGACTGCCGATTCTCGCCTCGCCGTTCGGGTAGAAGAACTGGCGTGATGGTGTTCCCGGTGTCGCGGGCGACGGATTTCGCCTGAACCGCGAGTAGTCGATCTTCGCTTCGTTGAGGAGCGGGCCCGAGAAGTAGTTGTGCCTCAGCTGCCCGACTGATACCTGCTGGCGGAAGTCGACAGCAGACTGGAGCGCGGTGTTTCCACCGAAATCGCGCACGTCAGTCTCATTCCGGTGCGTCACGCTCAGCTCGGCCGAGGAGTTCTCGTTGATGGCGTTCGAGAGCTTGCCGAAGAGCAGCGTCTCGCGGAACGGCGACGTGAAGTTCCCGTTGTACTGGGTGAGATTCACGGAGTCGAGAGCGGGGATGCCGGTGGGCGGGGCCGCGAAGTTGACGCGGTTCTGCCTGTTCTGATAGTTGCCCTCGTACGAGCCGAAGAAGTGCATCTTGTCCTTCACTATCGGGCCTCCCGCGCTGAAAGCGGCGAGGGTCCGGCGGTATTCGGGCTTCTGGAACGTCGTCGGAGAGTTGTTCTTGTCACGCCGCTGAAAGCTGTCGAGCCCGACCATTCCCTTGTTCTGGAAAGAGAAGAGTGCGTTTCCGAGCCACTCGTTGGTGCCCGAC
>JBBQZF010000152.1:0-7193 GCA_038208015.1 Gemmatimonadales bacterium | reverse complement strand
AATCAGCCCGTGGCACATTCTTCTGTCGCGATGGGGACTCGAGTCAAACCTCCTCCCGTTCGTCTTCCTTGCCGGTTTCGCCTCCACGGTCCTGTCCCGAAAGGATAACCAGTGGTTCGTCGCGGCCTGCCTTTTCTTCGGTCTTTCGCTCTATGCGTATGGAACAGCGTATGTCGCGGTTCCAGTGTTCCTGCTGCTCGCGATTCCGATTCTCCTGCGAACCGGCCGGCTCAGCCTCAGATCACTTTCCTGGGGGATTGCCACGATCGGTATCGTTGGACTGCCGATTTTCCTGTTCGTCCTGATAAACTCGTTCGACCTCAGTACCATACGGCTGGGCCCGGTTACGATTCCGCGTCTCCCCGCAGAATCGAGATATGAAACGCTTGGAGCGATCTTCGGGACGAACCCGCTGGCAGCTTTCTGGGGCAACTTCCGCACTGTTTTTTCCATTCTGCTCCGTCAGACCGACCAGCTCCCTTGGAACATCGTCGAGCCATACGGCTACTTCTACCGGTGGACCTTCCCCATAGCCATCGTCGGGGCCGCGCTTATTCTCCCCCTTCGACGGGGACGACGCATTCATCCCGACAGGATGCTTCTCCTCTGCTGGCTGGCTGCGGCGATAGCGGTTGGGCTCCTTCAGCCGGTGAACATCAACCGGATGAACATCTTCTTCATTCCCCTGCTCCTGTTCACGGCCTTCGCCATCCGGTACGCCTCCGAGCGATGGCGGCTGGTCATGCCGGTATCGACTGTCGCTTTTCTTGCGGCCTTTGCGCTGTTCACGCGCGAATTCCACGGTAACAGGCATCGCGAGCGGGCGGAGCGCGCATTTTTCTCCGGCCTTCTTCCGGCGATTGAGTTTGCCCGGAGCAGCGCAGACGATGGCGAGCAGATCTGCGTTTCGGACAAGGTGAACATGCCCTACATCTTCGTGCTCTTCTCCCGGCAGGCGGACCCGGCGAGCTACATCAATACGATCGACTACCTGGATCCCGCTGATTCCTTCAGGGTTGTCGAGACGATGGGCCGCTACAGCTTCGGCGAGGCAAACTGCAGGGATGAGCCAGGCACTGTCCATGTCCTTCTTGACGATGAGATGCCGCCAGACGAGCCGGGCTATACTGTGACGAGCTTCGGGGAGTTCGACGTCTACGCTGACTAGAGTGACTGGAGCAGCGCGCGAAACGCCCTGCCGCGATGGCTCACTCGCTGCTTATCCCTGGTGCTCGCTTCACCAAAAGTCACGCCGAGCTCGGCAGATCTGAAGTAGGGGTCGTAGCCGAATCCCTCGCTTCCTCGTGGCGCGTCGGTGATCGCTCCGCGGGTTTCCCCCACCTCCACACGCTCGAGCACTTCGTCAGCGTATGCAGCCGCGCAGACGTAGCTTGCCGACCTGTCATCGAAGCCGGCGAGCTCCCCGAAAAGCTTCGCATTGTTCGCATCGTCCAGGGCCTGGCCGGTCAGGTCCGGGCGACCCGAGTATCGCTTGCTCCGCACTCCGGGAGCGCCGCCTAGTGCATCGACGCACAACCCCGAATCATCTGCGATCGTGGGCAGCCCACTCAGCCGGTTGAAGTGTCGCGCCTTGGCGAGCGCGTTTTCCTCGAAGCTTTCGTGGCACTCGATCGCATCTTCGTCGGCCGACTCCTCTATACCCGCATCGAGAAGCGACACTCCGGTCATTCCTGCTTCGGCGAGAATTCCCGCCAGCTCGCGAAGCTTCCCTGCACTGCGGGTAGCGACGAGAACGTGCCTCGCGCGATTCAAACGCCGAGCGACTGGCGCTGTAGCTGATCGAGCCGCTCGATCCCGGCAACGGCGAGGTCGAGCAGCGAGTCGAGCTGGCCGCGATCGAACGTTCCGTGCTCACCGGTTCCCTGTACCTCAACGAATTGCCCGGTGGAGCTCATCACGACGTTCATGTCAACTTCTGCCCGCACATCTTCAGGGTAGTCGAGATCGAGCCGCGCCTCGCCGTCAACCACGCCGACGCTGATAGCCGCAACACGGCGTTTCACCGGAGTGACGGGAATCTTCCCGCTCTCAACCATCCATGTGAATGCGTCTACGATCGCGACAGATGCCCCGGTTATCGCCGCTGTGCGAGTCCCTCCATCGGCCACGAGAACGTCGCAGTCGAGTTTCACGGTGAATTCCCCGAATGCGAAGTCGTCGAGCATCGCGCGAACGCTCCGTCCGATGAGTCGCTGAATCTCCTGCGTGCGGCCACCGACCTGCGACCGCTCGCGGGACGTTCTCGTCTTTGTGGCGCGCGGCAGCATCGCATACTCGGCCGTCAGCCACCCCTGCCCACTCCCGCGGCGCCAGCCGGGAACTCCATCCTCGACTGATGCAGTGCAGAGGATGCGCGTGGCGCCGAAGGACGCGAGGCACGACCCCTCCGCGTATGGGGCGACTGCTCTTTCGAGCGCGACTGCGCGAAGGTCGCTGTTACCGCGGTCGGCGCGAACAGAAATTTTATCCGCCACTCAGCTTCTCTATGATTGAGGTTGTCGATTGTCCGGGAGTTAGCGGGATCACTACGACTTCCCCACCCCGCGCCATTACCTCGCGCGCGCCGACGATCATCTCGACAGTATAATCGCCTCCCTTCACTATCACATCGGGCTCGAGCGCGACAACGAGGTCGAGCGGTGTGTCGTGGTCGAACAACACAACCGCGTCAACCATCTCGAGCGCTGCGAGAACGTACGCGCGCTCGGATTCTCCGCGCACAGGCCTTCCGGGCCCTTTCAGGCGCTGCACCGACGCATCCGTGTTGAGCCCGACGATGAGCGAGTCGCCCCTGGCGCGGGAGGCTGACAGGATATCGATGTGGCCGGGATGCAGGAGATCGAAGACGCCGTTCGTGAAGACGACCCGGCCGGGCTGGCCCCTTCGCCAGCGCACAGCCTCCTCCAATCCCATGATCTTATCCGCAGGCGCCCGAGGCGTCAGAATGTTTTCTCGGCGGATGGTCTAAGGTGAAACGTCCGCTCGTAGAACGGGAGGCGGAGCTTCGCATCGTATTCTGTCCAGATTCTTATGCGCCTTTCGTCTCGAACTATTTTGACCTCCCTTGCGGAAGGGGGAAGCTTCACTGAATCCGAAAACGCGCGGAGGCGGCGGCTCATTTCCGCGTCACTTCGGGTTGCGGCAAACCTCGTCTCCTGCTTCATGGCGTCGCTGTAGCGGTAGTATGCTGTAACGTCGTCAAACACGACGTATCCAACGTAAATGACACACGCGACGATCGCGAGCTGGAACAGGCAGCCGAGCCTTCCGGCCCCACGCCGCAACCGCATGTGGGAACCTGGCTTCACCATTGCGACTGGGCTCCCTGGATCACCTCGTTCACGATCCGCTCTATCGCCTGCTTCCTGCCGCTCGCTTCCCCGCGCTCCTCATATTGTCCTTCGGCAAGAAGCCCTTTCCGCTGCCAGAGCGCTTTCCCCGAGGACTGGTCTATCATCTCGATGTCGACAGATATCTGGAGTTGCCTGCGCGCGCTGGTCTGGTTCTGGTTCGTGGCGCTGTATCCGATCGGGATGTCGGTTTCGTAGCGCTGGATGGTGCCCCTGACGATCGCGCTGGCCCGGCTTTCAGCCGCCTCGCGAAGCCCAAGCCGGTTTCGCAGCTCGTTCCGGAGTGCAAGAGCGAGCTCCTGCTGGATCTCCGGGGTGGCGGTGAGATTCTCGAACGGAATTATCGCGACAGTGCGGACGTGCGAGGGCAGGCCTCCGCCAGCGAAGCCGTAGGGCATGCAGGAAGACACCAGAATCAGGAAGCTAAGGGCCCCAGATAGACGCATCGAACGGCTGTACCTCCTCGTCGCGCGTGATTCCGAGCCACAGCTTCCTCCGGCCCGGGACCTCATATAGTAGACGCCCGCCATCATCCCTCGTAACCAGTTCGGCGATGCGGCCCCCACTCAGGCGAGCGAGGCGCATCAACCGATTCCCCTTTATGGTAACTCTCCACGCAGTCGGTCGCCCGATGTCCGCATGGAGCAGTTCGCCTTCGACCGTGATAACCGTATCGGGCAGCGCCGGTATTGCAAGCCTGCCAAGCGCAGCCCACATCATTTCAGGCGGGGGGAGGAATCGCTCTACCTGCGCCTGATTTGTGGCGCGCAGGGTGTTCCCTATGAGGAACGCCCGTCCCACCGGAATACCGCCGGCGAGAAAGAGGTCGACCCGGGCGCTGTCCGGCGACGCCACCCGCATCGCCCCCTCTCCCCGGGCGATGAGAGCGTTTTCCTCATAGTCCCAGCGGAAAACGATCAGCCGGTGTCCCTGTGCAAGCTCGATTACCGGGAGCGTGCGATCAGGGGCGGGAATGCCGGCAAGAGGTCGCGCCTGGCGGGCGCACCCGCTGGCCACGAACGAGATCGCGACGACGGCGACCGCAACGCGAGAGTTCATCTCACCGTCACCGCGATGATACCATCGCCCTGGATAATCGAGTCAAGAACCCCGTAGCCGCTGAGCACCCGGCCGAAAACAGTGTAGTGTCCATCGAGATGGGGTTGTGGTGAATGGGTGATGAAATACTGGCTCCCGCCCGTGTCGGGCCCGGAGAGCGCCATGCCGAGCGCCCCGCGCTCGTATCGCCGTGGATTCATCTCGTCACGAATCGCATACCCGGGGCCGCCGCTGCCGTCGCCGCGTAAATCCCCGTCCTGTGCGACAAAGTTGGGAACCACTCGATGAAATGCAGTACCCCTGTAATAACCTGTGCTCGCGAGATTCATGAAGTTCAGGACAGTGAGCGGCGCGTCTGCGCCATAAAGCTCGAGAAGGATGTCGCCATGGCGCGTCGATATTGTCGCGCGCTGCGGCTCGCCCCTGAGCGCGGGAACAACGAGGGTGCGTACGACACTCTGGTACCACGAAAACTCGCGCGGGTTTCCTTTTACGGATTTCCATGGGGAAAGAAGTGAGAGGTCACCGGCAGCAGCCCGAACGAGCGGATCGTCGGATGGCACGAGCGCGGCAATTCGTCGCCTCAGCGCCGGCGAGAACGCCGCGCTGTCGCGCCTCCACGCGGCCGCGAGGTACGAGACGGCAGCAATGCGCGCATCGTTGTCCGAATCGGCGAGTGATAGCGCGTATGCGTCGAGCACGGCGGCTATCTCTGACGCGCGCGCCCGGCCCCTGAGCCCTCCGATGGCCGCCGCGCGAGCGAACGCGTCGCGATCGGCGAGGCCTGCCAGAAGGACCTCGCGAACGGGCGCCGGCGGACCCGCCGTATCAGTCCCCGTGATCATGCCATATGCGACGGCGCGCACGCGGCCGTCGTCGTCCCGGAGCATTGATCGCGCGGCGGTGCGCGACACGCTGGAATCGAGAGATGCCCCGGCAGCGGCGAGTGCAGCGGCGCGATACCGGAAGTCGTTGTGCGATCGCCACGATTGCAGTTCGGGGAGCACCACTCCGGCGCGCGCCGCCGATGCGAGGAGGCTCGACCGGTACGCGAGCGTCGTGTCCCGGCTCCACAATGGAACCCAGACGGCAACAGTCGAGTCGAGCACTGTCCCAAGTGCCTGCGCGGCAGCGATCCTGACGTTGGCGTCGGGATCCTCTGTCGCACCGACGACTGGCTTCGCAACTGTCCTGTCGTATGTCGCAAGTGACCGAATTGCGTTTATTCGTACGTGCGGATGGGGGTCCGCCGCGAGACGAAGCAGGACCGGTAGCGCGACATCGGCCAGCGAATCGCCGGCCGCAGAACGGGCGAGCCCGCGGGCGATCTCCGCGCGCGTGCGCTGCCTCCCCGCGACATCCAGGACATATGCGTCGGCCGTTCGCGTGCTGCCCGCTGTCACCAGTGCCGGTGCGCCGATCCGCGCAGCAGCTTCGCTGGCGGAAAAGCGCATGAACTCGCGGCGGTTCGCGAGTGCTACGAGATCACGCACGCCGGAGGGGGCACGGAATCGCGCGATGGCGTAAGTAGCCGCCCACATGACGGACGGCCTGTTCGACATTGCCAGATACGGACGCAGCTCGGCCACTGGAACCGGCCGCAGCTTCGCGGAGGCAAGCAGCAGCTGAACTGTGCGCCCCTCGTCGCTGACCGGTCTCGCCAGCGCGGCCACGATCGCACCGCGGGCAGGCGCGCCAATTTCTCCGAGGGCCCAGGCCGCTTCCCGAGCAACGGCGGCTTGTCCGTCGAGCGCGGCGGTCAACACGGCGACAGATCCCGAGTCGACGAGCAGTCCGAGCGAGTAGGCAGCGTTCGAGGCAACGGTGATATCGCTGTCGGCCAGCAGTCCGCGAAGTCGCGCCACTCCGGGCATCCCCGTCGGCGACCGAACTTGTCCGACGCCGAGTACCGCGGCCCTTCGGAGAGGAGCCCAGGCCGATGCGAGAGCACTGTCAACGAGCGCGGCGTCAAAGCTTCTCGAATCCGTCATCGCAAGAAGTCGCGCGTAGAGCCGGGCTTCATTGCCGGCGGGCTCGCGGACAGCAGTCTGTGCTGCACTGTCGGACGTTGTAACAGTGATCGCTGCAACGGCGAGAAGAGTTCTACGCAACCGCATCTTCAAGTGCTTTCCTCAGGTCAGGTGGCATCGCGATGAGCTTTCCATCCGTGTTTATCGATGCAAGCGTCGTGGTGGCGGTGACGAGCTTCGTGCCCGTCTCCGCATTCTCTATGAGGTAATGAAACGTCACGCTCCGCGAACGCACGTCCTGGAGGGTCGTCTTCACCCTGATGCGGTCCTCGTACTTCGCGCCGCCGTGATATCGAAGCGAGGCGTCGACGACCGCCAGCGCGACTCCTTCCCGCTCGAGGTCGGCATAGGATCGTCCGAGCCGCTTGATGAGGTCGGTGCGCCCCATCTCGCACCACACCAGATAATTGGCGTGATAAACAACCTGCATCTTGTCAGTTTCGGCGTAGCGAACGAGAAACTCTATCTCGCCGGTCACCGGGTTCGCAGAGGAATTCGGCATTGGCGAATAAGATAAGCCGGCCGGCACCTGGTCGCCGGTTTGTGAACGGTATGCTGCGCGGCTAGAATTGGCGGGTGCTCAAGTCGCCGTGTTATGTGATTTCAGACGCTCACCTCGGAGTCGCGTCGCCCGAAGTCGAGCGGGCCCTCGTCGCTTTCCTGAGGGGACTCGCTGACCGGGCTGGCTCGCTTTTAATAAACGGCGACCTCTTCGATTTCTGGTTCGAGTGGA
>JBBQZF010000151.1:0-7217 GCA_038208015.1 Gemmatimonadales bacterium | reverse complement strand
GCCTCGAATACGCCCTGGCCGGTGGATCCGGAAGCGTGAAATATCACGTTTACTCCCGACTGATACTGGCTGAGAGCGAGCTCCTTTCCACGCCCGGGGTTCTTGAATGCATCGGGTGTCGCGCCGGCGTACTGCGCGATTACGGTGCAGTCGGGGCAAACATGCATGACGCCGGCCCGGTACCCTGCCTCGAACTTGTGGATGAGCGGTATGTCCATCCCGCCCACGAACCCGACCCGCCTGGAATTTCCCACCAGCGCCGCGAGTGCACCCACGAGGAATGAGCCTTCCTCCTCGCGGAACTTGAGGGCGGCCAGATTGGCGGGAGGCTGGATCACGTTTCCCTGAGCATCTATCGAGAGGGCATAGTCGACGCACGCGAAGGAAACTTCCGGATACTCCCTTGCCAGCACCGTGATGTCGTCGGAAAAGATGAATCCCACGCCGATGACGATGTCCATGCCCTCGGCTGCGAGGAGACGCAGGCCGGCTTCCCGGTCCGATCCCTCACCGGGCTCGATGAAGCGAATGTTCGGCTGGAGGATCTTTGTGGCGCTGTCGGCGCCCGCATATGCGCCGTCGTTGAACGACTTGTCGCCGCGGCCGCCCACGTCGAGCACGATCCCCACATCCGTGGCGCCGGGGATTCTTGTGTCCGCTATGCCGCCACCGCCGGCGAAGAGGAGCGCGGTGTGCACTGCGAGCAGCGCCACGGTGACAAGGAGAAGTTTCCGCATCCAGCAGGATATTCGCCCACTTGACGCACTGCGGCAAGGCGGTCCGGCCCTTTCAATACATCCCGCTGACAGGTTGATTTCGGGGTATGGCTGAGCGAATACGAACCCGCTTTCTCGTGATCGGCAGCGGGGTAGCCGGACTGCACACGGCCTGGAGGGCATCGGCTGAGGGCGAGGTGATGATCCTGACAAAGCGGTCCCTCTTCGACAGCGCGACCGCTTACGCCCAGGGAGGAATCGCTGCCGCTCTCGGTGCGGGCGACTCGCCCGAGCTTCACCGCAAGGACACGCTTGCTGCCGGTGCCGCCCTCTGTGACGCTGCGGCAGTCGAGGTGCTGGTTGAGGAAGGTCCGGCGCGCGTCCGCGAGCTCCATACCGCGGGTGCAGACTTCGATCTCGAGCCCGGGGGCGCTTTCAAGCTTGGCAAGGAGGCCGCCCACTCCCGTCGCCGGATAGTGCATGCAGGCGGAGATCAGACCGGCGCCGAGGTGGCCAGGACTCTCATCGAGCGTGTGCGTGAGAGCGATCGAATCGACGTTCTCGAGAAGACGCGCGTGCTAGACCTCATCGTCACCGATGGAGTCTGTCACGGAATTCGCGCTACGCGCGCGGGCGAGCCGATCGAGATAATCGCCGACGCGACGGTTCTCGCAACAGGAGGATGCGGGCAGGTTTACCGCTACACCACGAACCCGGCTGTGGCGACGGGCGACGGGTACGCGATAGCGCAGCGCGGTGGCGCGCGACTCGCCGACATGGAGTTCGTCCAGTTCCACCCGACCGCGCTGGACACACCCGAGAATCCTCTCGCACTGATATCGGAAGCAGTCCGGGGCGAAGGCGCGATCCTCGTCAACGACGCCGGAGCACGCTTCATGACGCGGAAACACCGTCTTGCGGAGCTCGCGCCACGGGACATCGTCGCGAGGGAGATTTTTCGCGAGCGGCAGGGCGGGAGCGCCGTGTACATCGACGCGCGCAAGCTCGGAAAGAGTTTCTCGCGGCGTTTTCCCGGCATCTTCTCGATCTGCAAGGCTCGCGGCATAGACCCGTCGAAAGACCTGATTCCGGTAATTCCTGCCGCCCATTACATGATGGGTGGCATTGTCACTGACCTGGCCGGACGGTCGAGCCTCAGGCGGCTGTACGCGTGCGGTGAGGTTTCCCGTACTGGAGTTCACGGTGCAAACCGTCTGGCATCGAACTCGCTTCTCGAGGGACTCGTCTTCGCCGAGCGGGTGGCTCGCGACATGATCGGGCTCCCCAGGGTGAAGAGTGCTCCGCGGAAAAAGAGCTGGGAGGCTCCCGTTCTCGAGGATCGGGGCGCGGCCCAGGTCGCGGCCGACGATGTGAGAAAGGTGATGTGGGATTACGCGGGCATCGACAGGACGGCAAAGGGACTCCGCAAGGGTATCGAGCTGCTCACCGGCATAGGACAACGCCTGCCTGTGGGAGCGACAGAGGAGGCGAATCTCGTCGCGACCGCGCTGCTGATCGCCGAGGGAGCGCTGTTGAGGAAGGAATCACGCGGCGGTCACTTCAGGAGCGATTTTCCCCGCGCCGTGAAGAAATGGCGCGGCAAACACATCGAATGGTGAAATGACGACAACTGCATACAGGGACGACGTCACCGCGCTGCAGAATCAGATAAGAAGGCTGGCGAAACAGCGTAACGCGGTGATCCTGTCGCACAACTACGAGCGGCCCGAGGTGCAGGACGTCGCCGATTTTGTCGGCGACTCGCTCGGGCTGAGCCGCGAGGCGGCGCGGACCGATGCCGGGATCATCGTGTTCTGCGGCGTGCATTTCATGGCCGAGACGGCGGCTGTCCTGTCGCCGCAGAAGATGGTCCTGCTGCCGGATCTCGCGGCCGGCTGCTCGCTCGCGTCCACGATCGACGGAGACCAGCTACGGGCGTGGAAAGCGGAGCATCCGGGCGCGGTCGTTGTCTCCTATGTCAACACGACTGCCGATGTGAAGGCGGAGAGCGACTACTGCTGCACGTCGGGGAATGCGGTGGAAATCGTCAACACGATCCCGGCCGAGACCGAAATTCTCTTTCTTCCCGACATGTTTCTCGGGGCGCACGTCAGGCGCGTGACCGGCAGGCAGAATATGCATGTCTGGATGGGTGAGTGTCATGTTCATGCGGGAATCGATCCGGAGCATATAGAGGCCCAGAGAGCCCGCCATCCGGGGGCGGAGTTCCTGATCCATCCCGAGTGCGGATGTGCGTCGAGCGCGGTTGAGGCGGTGTCGGCGGGCGCAGTCGATCCCGAGGGAGTGCAGATACTCTCGACGGAGGGGATGATCAACCGCCCGAAGATATCCGATGCTGCGGATTTCATCGTCGCCACCGAAGTGGGAATTCTCCACCGGCTGAGACGGGAAAATCCGACGAAGAACTTCCATGCCGCGAGCGAACTTGCGGTGTGCGCGTACATGAAGGTGACGACGCTGCCCAAGGTCCTCAACTCGCTGGAGCGGCTCGAGCACCACATCACTGTCGAGCCCGGGATAGCGGGAAAGGCACGCAAGGCTATCGAGCGCATGATAGCGATCGGGGGCCAGCGCCCCCTGTCACTCAAGCCTGAGACGGCGGTCGATCCAGGAGAGTAGGAGGCGCGGCAAAGTGAAAGAAAGACCCAGGAAAATTGCGTTGCTTGCGGAACGGGGATTCGACCCGGCGGGGGCACTTCGGTTTCCTTTTGCCCGGCTGATGACCGGGACGATCGTGAAGGAAGCGTTAGTGGAGGACGCGGCGGACGACGATATAACGAGCATCGCCACAGTTCTGTCAGACAGGCGCGAGCGGTGCTCTATCGTTGCCCGCCGGGACGGCGTGATCGCGGGCATTCCGCTGGCCCGGGAAGCGTTCAGGCAGCGGGACGCGAACGCATCCGTGCGGGCAGCCGTGAAGGATGGGCAGAAGGTGCAGGCGGGCACCCCGGTGGTTTTCGTTTCTGGTCATGCCCGCGGGCTGCTTTCGGCGGAACGGGTCGCGTTGAATTTCATGCAGCGTCTTTCGGGAATAGCGACACTCACGCGGCGGTTCGTCGATGCGGTCGATGGCACTGGCGCGAAAATTCTCGATACACGGAAGACCACGCCCGGATGGAGGCGTCTCGAGAAGTACGCGGTGCGAGCGGGTGGAGGCATGAACCATCGCGGGGATCTGGGATCCGCAGTCCTGATCAAGGACAACCACATTGCGGCCGTCGATGGGGACATCGCCCGGGCGGTCAGCCGGGCACGCGAAATTGCGCCGCCGAGGATGCGCGTGGAGGTCGAGTGCGACAACCTCGATCAGGTCCGCGAGGCACTCGACGCGGGACCGGATGTAATAATGCTCGACAACATGAACCTGAGGTCGCTGAGGGAGGCGGTGCAGCTCATCGACGGTCGCGCTGTCAGCGAGGCATCGGGTGGAGTGACTCTTCAGACTGTCCGGGCGATCGCGGAAACCGGCGTTGACTGGATTTCGGTCGGTGCGCTGACCCACTCTGCCGCAGCGCTGGACCTCGGGCTCGACTTCCTCTAGCCCTCCGCGCCCTCCGCGACGAGAATCGCGTCCTTCACGTAGTATCGCCCGGCCTCACGAAGATCGGCGGCGACAGTCCTCCGCTTTGCGTCGACTGCATCAGCGTTGCCGTTCAGCATCACGCGACTGGCCCGGAACCGGAGGCCCGATTCGATGCAGAACAAGTCGCACAGCGACAACTCACGCTCGGCTGCCTCCTCGCCCTTCTCATCGAGAATCGCCTGGGTCCTGGAAATAACGCAGGCGGTGGCGAAAAGCTCGATGGCCATGTTGGCAAGCCGCTCGAGGACCAGCTGCCGCTCGATTATCTCCTTTCGATGGCGTGTTATCGCCCGCTGAGTGGCAGTTCTGAGCTCAGCGACGTGTTTCTCAAAAAACCTCTCGTTCTTGTGAAGGCGTGGATGCAGGTCCGGCTCGAGCGTGGCCTTCGTGCCGATCATGCTCCGCACGCGTGAAGCAGCGAAGCCGGTCAGGAGCCCGAGATTGCGCACTGGTCTCCGAAGCGCTGTTCCCACTTCCTTCAGCGACTCGGCCGGGCCCTGGATTCCGTTGAGCGCAATAAAAAGTCGGAGTACTTCGTTTGCGCCCTCGAATATCCGGTTGATCCGTGCATCGCGGAGCATCCGCTCGTAGGGGTAAGGCTTCACGAATCCGCGACCACCCGCAACCTGAACCATCTCGTCGGCCGCTTCCCAGATCAGCTCGCTCGAAAAAACCTTCGCGCACGCCGCCTCGAGTGAGAAATCGGTGTCGGGCCTGTCCGCAAGCGAGGCGAGGATGCCCAGCATCGAGTCAGCCGCGTATGCACTCGCTGCAAGGTGTGAAAGCTTTCGCTGAGTGATCTCGAAGTGCGCCAGCGGATGCCCGAACTGCACGCGCTGTTCGGCGTACCTCGCCATCTCTCCGGTGATCTCCTTGGCACCCGAGGCACAGCCGGCGGCAAGGGTCAGTCTCCCGGCGTTCAGGACCTGGACAGCGACTGTGAACCCCTTGCCAACCGCACCCAGAACATGATCTGAGGGGACCTCCAGTCCTTCATATAGAAGCTCTGCCTGCGTCGATCCCCTGATTCCGAGCTTGCGGACGGTCCCGAGAATCCTGAAACCGGGCATGTCGGGGCGGATGATGAATGCCGTGGAGCGCATCACCGTCTCGCCGCGCCGCTCGACAGCGGTTTGCGCGAAGGTCGCTATTACCCCTGCCCTGTGAGCGTTTCCAATCCAGATCTTGTGCCCGTCGAGAATCCATTTCGTCCCGTCGTCGGAAAGTCTCGCAGTCGTCCTGATGTTCTGGGCGTCCGAGCCGGTTTCAGGCTCGGTCAGGGCATACGCTGCCAGAGTCTCACCCCGGGCGAGCATCGGCAGGTAGCGGGACTTCTGCTCCTCGCTGCCGTAAAGCGCGATGGCCTTCGAGCCCAGTCCGCAGTGGACGCCGACGAGCACGGCGAGCGACGGGTCGATTGCCGAAACTCTCTCGAACACGCGGGCATATGCAGTATGTGAAAGCTCCAGGCCTCCATACTGTTTTGGAATCGTGAGTCCGAGCAGCCCGACCCGCGCGAATTCGGCGATCACTTCGTCACTTACGGTTTCCTCCTCGTCGAATCGCGCCGGGTCGATGATTCCGGCTTCCTCCATCCTGTCGATCTCGCCGATCAGCCGGTGGACGACTGACGCTTCGGCGGGATTGCTTCTGTCGAGAGACTCAGGATACGGGAAGAGGAGCTCGTCATAAACGGCGCCCGCGAAGACGCCGCGGGTGAACGATGGCTGTGTATCGGTCAAACTCCGGCGGTCTCCACGATTATCTCACTGGTTGAGAGTTGCGTTTATTCCGGCCTTCTTCAGCTGAGCGGCAAGCAACTCTGGTGATGATGCAGGTTCCTCGCAGGCGTACGACCGGCAGACATAAGCGGTGGCGCGGCCCCGGCGGGCATCTCTACCCTCGAGAAGCGATATACGGTCCGACTCACCATGCGAGCCACCGGCAAGCACAAGCGACGGAACGTAGTTCACGGCGACCTCGTGCTCCAGCAGGGCAAATGCCTTCTCGCCGGGTTGCCCGGCGATCGCGACTTCGACCGCGCCATGGACTCCCATGTCGGCGGCACCAAGCAGGTGGCCGAAGGAAGAGGGATGCCGCATGAGCGGCGTCGCGAGCGACTCGAGCACGAACATCCCGCGACGCTTCATCTCCGCATCCTGGCATAGCTCCGCGAGACTGAGAAGGAGGTCGACCGCGAGGGAGGTTCCCGAAGGGGTAGCGTTGTCGGGGACGTCGCGCGGGCGGGTTATGAGGTTCTCAGCATCCTTCGGCGTGTCGAAGAACGCGCCAGCGCCATCGTCCCAGAACCATTCGGTCATCGCGTGCGCGAGGTCAGTCGCCCGCTTGACCCAGACCGGGTCGAAAGTGAGCTCGTAGAGTGAAAGGAAGCCGAGCCCGACCGCTGCATAGTCCTCGAGAAACCCGCTGATCCTGGCTGAACCGTTTGTGTAGGTCCGCATCACCCGGCCATCCCTGATCAGTTCGCGCTGAAGGAACTCGCCATTCTTCAGCGCCATTCTGCGGAAGTCTTCACGCTCGAACACCCGAGCCGCGGTGGCAATCCCCCGCAGCATCAGCCCATTCCAGCTTGCAAGGATCTTCTCGTCGCGTCCCGGCCAGACACGGCGTGCGCGGACCGCATACAGGGTTTCCTTCGCATCCGCAATTATCTTGTCGAACAGTTCGCGCGCCACACCCGATCGCGCTGCTGCCATCGATGCATCGGTCCGCACGTGGAAGATGTTGCCTCCCTCGAAGTTCCCGCCGGCGGTCACTCCGTAATACTCCTTCACCGCTTGAGAATCGGCGCCGAGCAGGTCGTCGAGCTCCGCTGCGTTCCAGACGTAGAACTTTCCTTCTTCTCCTTCGCTGTCGGCGTCGAGCGACGAGTAGAA
>JBBQZF010000150.1:0-7331 GCA_038208015.1 Gemmatimonadales bacterium | reverse complement strand
AGCGTGCACCCGACGTTGTGTTCGTGCCGACGCCGCACAAGGTTGTTGACCAGATGCTTGCCGTAGCGCGGGTGGGGCCGGGGGATATTCTCTATGACCTTGGCTCCGGCGATGGCCGCATAGTGATCGCCGCCGCCAGGCGTTTCGGGATCCGGGCGACAGGAATCGACATTGATCCCAGGCGGATCACTGAAAGCCGGTTCAACGCAGACAGCGCACGCGTGACGCATCTCACCGAGTTCACGAATGCTGACCTGTTCGAGACCGACTTGAGCGAAGCTTCAGTCGTGACGCTTTACCTCTTACCGGAGCTGAACGTCCGCCTGCGGCCGAAACTTTTTGCCGAGCTTCGCCCGGGGTCGCGGGTCGTGTCGCATTCTTTCGGAATGGGCGACTGGAAGGCCGACAGCGCGCTCATGGTCGACACGCGCATGGTCTACTACTGGGTAATTCCGGCCGATATTTCGGGCGACTGGAGCGTTACCCTCGGGCATCGCCAACTCAACGTATCGATCACTCAACAGTACCAGAAGACCACGAACAGTGAAGTTCGTGGGACCGGGCGGATCGGCATCGAGAGCGCAGGCATACGGGGCGATAGCGTGTGGTTCCTCCTGCGCGACGCTGGTGCCGCGAACGCGACCTTCGAGTTGACCGGCAAAGTGGAGGGCGACATGATGCGCGGGACCTTCACAACCGACCGCGGTGTCCAGGGCGCCTGGCGCGCGTTGAGGTTGCGCCGGACCGGTCTCGTGAACACACTCCCCCTGCCCGGAAACCGCCGGATCTCAGGCGATCGACAATAAAGACTGACAACGGAGCCAGCCGAAAATGAAGTCAGGAGACGAAGGGCAGGTGCCGGAAGCGCACAAGAGCCGCATGATCGACAGGGCGCTGAATGCGATCGAGCGGACGGGCAATGCTCTGCCCGACCCTGCGGTGCTGTTCCTGATTCTCCTCATAACGGTCTGGGTGCTTTCGGCGATCCTCTCGCCGATGCAGTTCTCGGAGATAGATCCGCGCAACGGCGAGCCGCTGAAAATCGTAAATCAACTCACCGGCGCGTCGCTCGCAGCGTTTCTCGCAAACATGGTGACGACGTTCACCAGCTTCCACCCGCTTGGCGTCGTACTCGTTGCGCTGCTCGGTGTGGGTGTGGCCGAGCACACGGGATTCATAAACGCTTCGCTCAAGGGGCTGCTTGGCTTCACGTCACCGCGCCTCCTGACGCCGATGCTGATACTGGTGGCGATAGTGAGTCACACGGCCGCTGATGCCGGGTATGTCCTCGTGATTCCGCTTGGTGGAGTGATCTTCTATGCGGCGGGAAGGCACCCACTCGCGGGAATAGCGGCAGCTTTCGCCGGAGTCTCGGGCGGTTTCAGCGCGAACTTCGTTCCTTCCGGTATTGATCCGCTGCTTGCCGGGTTCACGCAGTCGGCGGCCCAGATCATTGCTCCAGAGCGTCTGGTGAATCCGCTTTCGAACTGGTTCTTCACGAGTGCGTCGTGTCTCCTGATCATTGGTCTCGGCTGGTATCTGACTGACCGGGTAGTCGAGCCGCGGCTCAAGAATGTGAAAGTGGATGGCGACGTTTCGGAGATCCCGAAGATGGAGGAGCTTGGGCCGCGGGAGCGTCTTGGTCTCAGGGTCGCGTTGCTGTCGATGCTCGTCGCGGGCGTGCTGCTCTGGCTCGCGACCGCGCCGGCAGATTCACCGATGCGCTCGCCCGAAGGAGAGATAGCCGCCTCGACGGCGCCGCTGATGCGGGGAATCGTGCCGCTCATCTTCCTCTTCTTCCTGATCCCCGGTGTCGTTTACGGGTACGTCGCGCGCACAGTGAAGAGTCATCGCGACATCGTGAAGGGAATGAGCAGCGCAATGAGCTCGATGGGCTACTACATCGTTCTGGCGTTTTTCGTCTCGCTTTTCATCGCGGCGTTCGGACAGTCGAACATCGGCGCCCTTATCGCGCTCAAGGGTGCGGCGCTGCTGAAGGCGATGGCGCTCCCGGGCCAGGTGACGATTGTCGGGATCATCCTGCTCAGCGCGTTCGTGAATCTTCTGGTAGGCTCAGCGTCGGCGAAGTGGGCGCTTCTCGCGCCGGTGTTCGTGCCGATGCTGATGCAGCTCGGGATATCGCCCGAGCTCACGCAGGCGGCGTATCGCGTGGGTGACTCGACGACGAACATAATCACGCCGCTGATGCCGTATTTCCCGCTCGTTGTCGTGTTCGGCCAGCGCTATGTGAAGAACACCGGCATCGGGACGCTTGTCTCGATAATGCTGCCGTTCTCAGTGGTGTTCCTCATATCGTGGACGATCTTCCTCATCGCGTACTGGATGCTCGGCATTCCGCTCGGGCTGCAGGCGCCTTATTCCTATCCGTAGGAACGGGAAACCCAGGGGAACCGGATCTGGCGGATTGGGCGGATCTGGCGGATAAGGCTCCGGACTGCACCATTGGACCGCGTGGCCGACTCGTCTGCGAGGAAGTACCTCCATGTTTTTGTTCAGGTCATGCGGCCACCGGGGGTTCACTTTCGCGCCCTATATTCTGCAGATGATTCGGCTCCAATATCCGCTGTTGCTGGTTTGTTTGATCTCTGCGTGCTCACCTCTGCGAGTCGCGGAAAAATTGTTGTCCAGCGGCCAATCCATCCGCTCGGCGGATGTCGCATACGGCAGCGAATCCAGGCAACGACTGGATGTATATCGTCCGCGCGTACGGGGAAATCCCGCGCCCGTGGTCGTCTTCCTGTACGGAGGACGGTGGCAGGGCGGCTCGAAGGATCAGTACCGGCTGCTTGGCGACGCGTTCGCGCGGCGAGGCGTGGTTGTCGTCGTGCCCGACTACCGGCTGTACCCCGAAGTAAAGTTTCCCGGGTGGGTGGAGGATGCCGCTCAGACAGTGAGGTGGACGCGTAATAACATCGAACGGCTTGGCGGCGATACTGCGCAGATCTGGGTGGTGGGGCATTCGTCGGGGGCGCACACAGCGGTCTTGCTCGCGCTCGACGATCGGTACCTTAGCGACGCCGGATTGCCCGCGAATGCAGTACGCGGCTACGTGAGTATCGCCGGTCCGGTGGACACCGTCTGGACTGATCCGGATGTGCAGGCACTCATGGGGCCGCCCGAGGGCTGGCCCGCGACCTACGCTCGCACTCATATAGCAGAGGGAAGGGAAGCGAACCTGCTTTTTCTGCACGGCTCTGATGACAAGACTGTCTCCGCGAGTAATTCAAACACGCTCGCTGCGCGCATACGTAACAGCGGCGGCTGCGCGCTAGCGGTCCTGTATCGCGGCGTGGGCCATGTCGAGATCGTCGTTGCATTCTCGGTACCTCAGCTGGGCATCGCGCCTGTGATGAGGGATGTGCTGAATTTCATTCATCAGGCGCGCACAAAGAACTGCTATGCGCAGTGAGAGCGGCCGTCGGGAGTTCCTCTGTTGGAGAAACAAATGCACTGCAACGCACCGGAGGGATAGCGCTCGATCTGCGCTGCGACTTCCTCGGCGGTTGCAAGCGTACGGCCGGTCTTGTCTCGCAGCGCCCCTTATCTCGCTCGCGCGAAATTCAGTATAGGGAGGAGCCGCGAGCCCCGTGATTTATTGCCCGCGTAGTTGAGCAGGCCGACCTGCACTCCATCGAGCGTCCGGGCATAGTTGAACAGCGCGATTGCCAGTCCCTGCTGGGTGCCGCGCACATCGTTGTATGCGCTGAGATTGACGCCTTTCATGCGTCCGCCGGTGGCGATCCTGAAATACAATGGCGCGATGATCAGTCCCCGCGCGTCCTCGGTACCGATCGCCGAGGCGACCGCGATACCCTCGATGGCCGAAGCGCCGATGCCGGCGCCGGCAATGCTCAGGTATCTGAGGGTGCCGCCGGCACCGATGCCGACTCCGGCTATCTGAACGCCGGTGACGTCACCGCCGGCGCCCAGCCCGATGCCGGTGACGGTGAGCCCCCGGACCCTGCCGCCGGCGCCCATTCCGATTCCGGCGATCGAGATCCCCTCTATGTCGCCGCCAACTCCCGCGCCGATTCCGCCAATGAGGAGGCCGCGTGCATTACCGCCGATTCCGAGGCCGATACCGCCGATTCCCAGTCCGCTCATGTTTCCGCCGATACCGCTTCCGATTCCGCCGATCACGGCGCCGCGAACGTTCTGGCCTACACCCACGCCGATGCCGCCCGCCGCGATCCCGCGCACGTCCTCACCCACTCCGAGCCCGATTCCCCCCACGCCTATCCCGCGAAAGTCATCGTGCACCCCGACTCCGACAAGCGCGGCTGCCACTCCCCTGATGCTCCGCGCCCCCGTTCCCGGGAGGCCAAGCGCCAGGCCGCGCACTATTCCCTGATTTTCCTCGTAGGGCATCCACATCGTGGCATTGATGCCGATCACTTCCTCCATCCGGCGGTCGCGGAAATTCATCCGGAGGCCGACCACGCGGCGGGAATCACCGATGCTGATTCCGACATCGTTGACAGTGAGATCGAGCGACTGCGCGTGAACCGGTGCAGCGATCAGCGTCATTGCCGCGGCTAGCGCGGCGTTAACGGCGAATTTCATGATAGAGGGGATCAGGGTGTCGACGGCCTGCCTCTGCCGATTACGGCAGGCGCACCGCCGTAGTTTCAGCCCGGCCCGCGCCGCCACGCCGATTTTTCCCCGCTGGCGTGGCGACGGTCAATCGAACCGAATCTCCCTCACGATCTCAGTAGCATCAGGCTGCCTTGCGACTACCGTGAACCGGGCTTCGAATGGCGGTGCGACAGTACACCTCAGTCGCTGGGAGCCCCGACGGATTCTCCGCCCGGATCAGCGATAGAGCAGGACCTGAGCGCTGCCCGCCTTGAACTGAGCGGCCTGCCTGTCCCACTCCGCGAGCAGCGGCTCGAGCAGCCCGGCCTCGATCGCGAGGCGCACCTTGTCAGATCCGGTCAGGCGATCGATCGATCCGGTCCACGCAAAGTTGGCGCGGTGCAGGCGGCGAATCTCGTCGATGAGCAACAGCGAAGTCCGCACCGGGCGGTACGCCTCTCTGTCGGTGATCGCGAACCTGATAGCAGGAATCGTCAGGCCCGGGTACTTCGCCGCAGTTGGCTCGATGGCCATCGTTATCGCCTCGAACCTGACCCCCGGCAGCTGGCGCGCATTCATCAGGCGCGCCACTTCCGTCGCGTTGAGCCAGGGAGCACCGATCTGCTCGAACGGCCTCTCAGTTCCGCGACCCTCGGTGAGATTCGTGCCCTCGAAGTAGACCGACCCCGGATAGTTATTCAACGCAGCAAGCGATCGCAGGTTCGGCGAGGGATTCGTCCATGGAAGACCGGTATCGTCCTGCCATTGTGAACGGCGCCAGTTCGCGGCCTTGATCACGATGAGGTCGGCGCCGATCCCATGTCTCTCGTTGAAGAGCTTTGCGAGCTCGCCGACGGTCAGTCCATGGCGTGCGGGAATCGGGTACATGCCGACGAACGACTTGAAAGCGGTGTCGAGAACGGCACCTTCGACTATCTCACCGCCGATCGGGTTGGGCCTGTCGAGCACGATGAAGGGAATTCCCTTTCGCCTCGCTGCCATCATCGACAGTGCCATCGTCGACACGTAGGTCCACGTCCTGCCACCAACCTCCTGAAGATCGTAAACGAGGACATCGACGTCCTTCAGCATCTCCGGCGTCGGACCTCTGTCCTCTGCCAGGTATAACGAGTAGACGGGCACGCCAGTCTTCGTGTCAATTTCATCCTGGATCTTCTCGCCCGCGGCCACCGTTCCCCGGATCCCATGTTCGGGAGCGAGAAGCGCAACGAGCTGGAGATCCGGGTGCTGCGCGATCAGGTCGATATCAGGTGTTCGCGAACGGTCTACAGCGCTCTGATTGGTGATCAGGCCGACGCGCTTTCCCTTGAGGGACGCAGGGACGTCCGCAAGGAACACCTCTATGCCTGGAAGAACAGCCACTGCCGGCATCGGGGCCGGAGCCGGCGCGCACGCAGCAAGAAGCAGAAGGGCAGAAACAAGGGATTTCATCGGGTCTCGCCTGGTTTGAGGATTAAAGCGCCAGATATCAGCGCCTCAGGGGAAAATGCGCGACATGCGCGCCGTTCGTCAGGGTTTCAACCCGGGTCGATCCGGACCGGGATTACTTCAGGCGGCAGACAGCAGGCGGCAATCGGAAATGTGACGAAGCGTCAGCCGCTTCTGATCTTCTCCCGTCAGCGATATACATTAAGAACATGACAGGGGTGCCCGCCCCGGCCGAGAGTCGGCCGGATGCGCGAGCTGAGAAAGTCCCTCAGAACCTGACCCGGCTAGTACCGGCGTAGGGAGTCAACAATGGAAGCACGCACGCAGATGCACTATGCGCGTCGGGGCGAAATCACCGATGCGATGCGCTTTGTCGCCGAGCGCGAAGAGATCACTCCGGAGCTCGTGCGGGACGAAATTGCCATAGGGCGGCTCATCATCCCCGCCAACGTCCGCCACCTTGCAGGATCGCTCGAGCCGATGTGCATCGGCAAGGTCGCCCGCGTGAAGATCAATGCGAACATCGGGAACTCCGCCGTCTCGTCCGACATCCACGGCGAGATAGAGAAGCTTGCGATGGCCGTGAAGTACGGCGCCGACACGGTGATGGACCTTTCGACCGGCGGTAACATCGACGCGATCCGCCAGGCGATAATCGACACATCGCTCGTCCCGATCGGAACAGTCCCCATCTACCAGGCGGTGCAGCAGGACAAGGAGCTCGAGGAGCTTACCGCGCAGGATCTTCTCGACATGATCGAGCATCAGGCGAAGCAGGGCGTGGACTACATGACCATTCACGCCGCGATCCTGATCGAGCACCTGCCCCTCGTTCACGGCCGCACCACCGGGATCGTCAGTCGCGGCGGATCATTGCACGCAGTATGGATGATGCACCACCGGAAGCAGAATCCCCTCTACGAGCATTTCGACGAAGTTCTGGAGATTCTCCGCTACTACGACGTAACGATCTCAATCGGTGACTCCCTGAGGCCGGGCTCTCTCGCTGACGCCAGCGACCGGGCGCAGTTCGCCGAGCTCGACACAATGGGCGAGCTGACGAAGCGGGCCTGGGAGTACGACGTACAGGTGATGATCGAAGGCCCGGGCCATGTTCCAATGGACCAGATCGAGATGAACGTGAAGCGCGCCAAGCAGGTGTGTCACGAGGCGCCGTTCTACACCCTCGGTCCCCTGGTCATCGACATCTCCCCGGGCTACGATCACATCTCCAGCGCGATCGGCGCCGCGATAATAGGCTGGCACGGCTCCGACATGCTCTGCTA
>JBBQZF010000149.1:0-7371 GCA_038208015.1 Gemmatimonadales bacterium | reverse complement strand
ACGGTTATAACTGAACCTGCGCTTAACACGCGGGACGACCTGCTCGCGCAGGCGCGCCGCTCGGTTGCGGAAGCAGGGAACTGAACATCCACTCGATCAATAAATGCTCTTTCGCGGCAGAAATCCCGAGATAACTGTTTGGCGCAGGTTCCGGTCGGGTGTGGACGGCTTCACCTTCGAAAAGGAAGGGGAAGTCTATGAAGCATACATCGGTGCAAACGCCGAGCGTGTCGTTGATCTTTTTCATACGCTGGGCGAGCAGCTCGGGCCGGCGATCGATTGCGTCATCGCCGACCTGAGGTCCGAGACGACGTGGCGCGGGGAGAGTGTTGCGCTTCCCGATGTGCGCGATGCGATCGCCCGCCTCAAGGTTCCGCTTGCGACGTATGGCGGCGTCGAGTTCTCGCTCTACACTTCTGACGACCAGATAACGCTGACTCCACAGCTCGAGCTCTTTATCTATTCCCGCAACGACAAGTGGCTCTACCTGCTGCAGGGGAAGGGGCTCGAGGAGCGGGCGGCGCTCGCTGACAGGTCGTGGGGATCGCAGTCGTGGGACACGGCGCCCGCACCGACTCTATCCGCGGCGATCGCGTCGGCGGCGGAGAGGCTTGCGCTGACACAGGAGTGAGATCCGCATTCATCTACACGCTGATCGCCGCACTTGCGAACGTCGCGGGTGCGGCGGCTGTCGTTTCACGCTCCCGCTGGAGCGTCCCCACCCTCGAGAAGATGATCGCGCTCTCGGCGGGGTTCATGATTTCGGTGGCGCTGCTGGATCTTGCACCGGAAGCGCTCGAACAGCATGGTGCGAGCGCGGGCGGGCTCATCCTTCTGGGATTCCTTCTCGTTCACTTCACGCAACACACTCTCGTGCCGCATTTCCACTTCGGGGAAGAGGTTCACGAAGTGAGTCGCGGGGTCGGGGTGTCGGCGCTCGCCGGCATGCTGCTTCACACATTCGTGGACGGGGTGGCGATAGCCAGCGGTTTCAGCATCAGGCCGTCGCTCGGGCTCATCGTTTTCATCGCGATCCTTCTTCACAAGTTCCCCGAGGGGCTGGCGATCTCGAGCATCTTCCTGGCGTCGGGCGCATCGCGGCGCAAGGCGATGATCGCCGGAGCATCGCTGGGCGTCTCGACGGTTGCTGGCGCGCTTCTAACGAATCTCTCGGACAAGCTGAGCTATTACGGGCTGGCTCTCGCAGCCGGAGTCAGCCTCTACGTTGCAGCGTCGAATCTGATTCCGGAGTTTCAGGCAAAGCGTGACTGGAAGCTGCAGGGGAGTTTCTTCCTCGGCTGCGGACTCTATTTTCTGGCGCGGAACCTGATATCGATCGTCGCTGGCTGAGATCGGAAAAACCCAGGAAGTGAAACGGATTGGGCGGATTTGGGCGGATCGCACGGATAAACCAGCCTCACGTCCGACAGGGTTGATGCCGGCGAGCATGCCTGACAGGGCAAACAATCTGCTTGTGGGGTTACCCCAGAAACCAGAAGCCATGAAGAGCGGTAGCTAGGTTTCCTGTTCAACCATGCGCGGTTGCGCAGTATCCGCGCGATCTGCCCCATCCGCCCAATGTAAAAAGGCTTTTCCCCGCTCTTGACCTGATGCCAAAGAAATTCAGGAACACCAAGGAAGCTTCGCTCTTCACACCGCCGGCATCGGCTCAGCCGCTGGCGGCCCGCATGCGGCCGCGTACGCTCGACGAGGTAGTCGGACAGCAGCACCTGATCGGCCCCGGCAAGCCACTCAGGGATTCAATCGAGAAAGGCGCCATAAGCTCGATGGTGTTCTGGGGACCACCGGGCTCGGGCAAGACGACAATCGGCCGGCTCATCGCCAGATACACCGAGCGCGAGTTCGTCCCCTTCTCGGCCGTGACAGAAGGGGTGCCGCGCATCAGGGAGATAATCGCGGCTGCCGAAGAACGGCTCGAGCTTGGCCGGCAGACGATTCTTTTCGTCGACGAGATTCACCGCTTCAACAAAGCCCAGCAGGACGCATTCCTTCCACATGTCGAGAGCGGCACAATCGTCCTCATCGGCGCGACGACCGAGAATCCGTCATTCGAGATGAACAGCGCGCTGCTGTCGAGAATGCGGGTGTTCGTTCTCCAGCCGATATCGGCTGATGACCTGCGTACGCTCGTCGAGCGCGCCCTGACGGACGCAGACCATGGACTGGGTGCAGAGAATCTCGAGCTCGACGACGATGCCACCGAGCTCATTGTCACTGAAGCCGATGGTGATGCGCGGCGCGCGCTGTCAGTGCTCGAAGCCGCCTCGGTGCATGCAGGGAAGGGAGGAAGAGTCACCCTTCAGGTCGCGCGTGACGCGATGCAGAAGCGGTTCGCGCACCACGACAAGAGCGGCGAGACCCACTTCAACATGCTCTCGGCACTTCACAAGTCGTTGAGAGGGAGTGATCCCGACGGGGCGCTCTACTGGGCGGCGAGGATGATAGAAGGCGGCGAGGATCCGATGACGATCTTCCGGAGATCCATCGCGATGGCTGCCGAGGACATCGGGCTGGCGGATCCGAGTGCCCTCCAGCTCGCTGTTGCGGCGCGCGACGCGTACCACATGCTCGGCCCGCCCGAAGGTTTCCTGCCGCTGGCCGAAATGCTCATCTATCTCGCGACTGCCCCAAAATCCAACTCCGCATACCGCGCCCTCAACGCCGCGTTCGAGGCTGCCCGGGCAACGCCTGCCGAGGCGGTTCCGATGCACATTCGCAACGCTCCGACGCGGTTAATGAAGGAACTGGGGTATCACGAGGGGTACCAGTATGCGCATTCCGCGCCCGAGGCATACATCCCGCAAGAGTATCTGCCTGAAAAGCTTCGTGGCACGGTGTTTTACGAGCCTGGCCCATTTGGCTTCGAGAAGGAGATCAGAAAGCGACTTACCTGGTGGAAAACAAGAGGACAAGAGACGCAGAGGTTGAATGCAGAGGGCGCAGAAACAGATCGCAGAGGCGCAGAGACAACCGCAGAAGATGACATACAGGCCCAATTGGACGGGCCAAATAATAAGGAGAACGAAAATGCGTAGAAGAACAGCAATAACGGCATTCGCAGCATTGGCACTTGCAGGGTGTGCTTCGCTCGGTATGGGATCTTTCCGGGAGCCGGTTGTCAGCTTCAACGATGCAAAGATTCGCGGGCTCGGCCTTAGTGGCGGCTCGGTCGATGTCGTGTTGAGCCTATACAATCCCAACCGGTTCGACCTCAACGCGACGCGCCTTACATACAGGTTGATGGTTGAGGACAGGGAGCTGGGGACGGGCGCGCTCAACAATGCGTTCCGCGTGGGCAACAATGACTCGACCTACGTTACCATCCCGGTGGACTTCACATATGCGGGACTCGGAACGGCGGGCCGGCAGCTTCTCCAGACGGGCACTATCAATTACCGTGTAATCGGCGACTTTACGGTGGATACGCCGCTTGGCAGCTTCACACGTCCGTACGACCAGCGGGGCAGGTTCTCCGGCTTCGGCGGAACATCACAGAGCAGGTAGCAAACGACGCGAGAACTAATCGAGCTGACACCCCCGACGGAGAAGGCATTTCTCGTCGGGGTGCAGCTCAAGCGGCCGATGAGCCGCGCAGACTCACCTTCAGATTCACTCGTCGCGGGCGCGGGGACTGCTTCCTCGCGCTCGCAGGTGATGACAGAGCACCTCGAGGAGCTCGCCGAGCTCGTCGACACTGCCGGCGGCGTTGTCGTCGGCCAGCTTACCCAGCAGATCGAGAAGCCCAACCCCGCTACGTACCTCGGGAAGGGAAAGATCGAGGAGCTCACGCAGCGGATCGCCGAGACGGGCGCGTCGCTCATCGTATTCGACGACGAGCTGACGCCGGCTCAGGGAAAAAACATCGAGGATGCGACGGGGAAGCGCGTGATGGATCGCGCCGAGCTGATCCTCGACATCTTCGCGACGCGTGCGAGGTCTTCTGAAGCGAAGATGCAGGTCGAGCTCGCGCAGCTCGAGTATATGCTTCCGCGCCTCATGCGCATGTGGAGCCACCTCGAGAAATTCCGCGGCGGCATCGGCGTGCGAGGCCCTGGCGAAACCCAGCTCGAGACAGACAGGCGGCTTATCGGCCATCGCATAAGACTTCTCAAGCAACGCCTCGCCGATGTACAGAAATCCCGCGAGGTGCGGAGGATGTCCCGCAAGGGACAGTTCCGCGCGTCGCTCGTCGGCTACACGAACGCCGGGAAATCCTCGATACTGCGCTCAATGTCCGGAGCGTCATCGATTTTTGTCGAGGATCGTCTTTTCGCCACGCTCGACCCGCTGACGCGGGAAATCCATCTCGCGGAAAGCACTTCGGTGCTGCTGACGGATACTGTCGGGTTCATAAGAAAGCTGCCTCACGACCTGGTGGCGTCGTTCAGGGCGACGCTCGAGGAAGTTGCGGAATCGGACCTGCTGCTTCACGTGATCGACGCGAGTCATCCGGTATGGGAGGAGCAGCGCAGCGTCGTTGGCCAGGTGCTGGCGGAGATCGGTGCCGGGAGCATCCCCATGCTCTATGTCTTCAATAAAACTGACCGTTTGTCGCACGACCACCTTCTCGCTCTCGAGACACGCATCCAGAATATCGCGCCGGGATCGGTCTTTGTATCCGCCGTGGCGGAAGACGGTCTCGAGCCGCTGAAGCGGGCACTGCTCACTCATGCACGACTGCGGCGCCCGGTGACCGAGATAAGGCTTCCATTGTCTGACGGAAAGCTTCTCGCGGAGATCCATCGCGATGCTGAAGTTCTGGAGCAGAAGCACGAGGGCGAGGAGATTGTGATCACGGCGCGTATCGAGGAGTCGCTTGCCGGCAGGCTCAAGCGTGCGGGGGCCGGGGTCTTGCCTGCGCGACAAGGTCGGAACTACGACCTACCCTCGTAACAATCCCGTTACACGGATGTTTGCGCTGGCTGCCTTACACCGGTAGAATTCCCGACTCCATATGAACGCCCCGAACACGAATCCGCGCAGCACCCCGTGAGAATTCTTTTCTGGCTGAGCGCCGCATTCGCGCTCGCTACAGGACTTGCCCTCGCCCTGACTCCGATCGTCACGCGGAGTGCCGGTGCCCTCAGGCTTTTCGACTCGCATGATGACGCGAGGAGGCAGCACATCATCCCTGTGCCGAGGCTGGGTGGTGTTGCGGTGTATCTTGTCACCGCTCTCGTTGGCACGCTGCTCTTCGTCAGGACAGCGCCGCTCTTTGTGCTCAACGGCCCTCCCGGCGATGCGCAGATACGCCTCCTCATGGGCGCATTCATCGGCTCGGCGGTGCTTTTTCTCACCGGCCTCGTGGACGACCTCCGCGGGCTCTCACCGGCTGCCAAGTCAGTCGCGCAGGTTCTCGCCGCGGCGATCATCTATTACTTCGGCTTCAGGATCGGGTCGATAGCCCTCGGCTATGGCGAGGGGGTGCCGGTGGGCTTCCTCGAGATTCCGCTGATCTTCCTGTGGATTGTCGGAGTGACGAACGCCTACAACTTCATCGACGGGCTCAACGGCCTTGCCGGAGGCGTTGCGGTTGTTGCATGCGCATCGATCCTGGTCGTCGCATCCTCGCTTGGAAACCTGTTCGTTCTCGTCCCGGCGATTGCGCTTGCCGGGGCCCTGATCGGTTTTCTTCCCTACAACTTTCCGAAGGGCCGGATCTTCCTCGGAGATTCCGGCAGTCTCAGCATCGGTTTCCTGCTGGCGGTTCTCACGGTGCAGGCATCTGTAAACGAAGCCGGTGCCGTGCTGGCGATCATCCCGATTCTCGCGATCTCGGTTCCGCTGCTCGACGCGACTCTCGCGATTCTCCGTCGCTGGCTCAGGCACGTGCCCCTGACGGGCGCCGATGCGAGGCACATCCACCACCGGCTTCTCGCGCTCGGCTTGACCCCGGCGACGACCGCCATTGTGCTCTGGACGCTCGCGGCCGGAATGGCCGGGCTCGGGCTTCTCATTGCTCTCACGGCCCCGTTCGTTGCCGCTTCAATAGCGATTCTCGGCATCGTCGGAATCGCGGTGATGATGATCTACGGAACCAATGTTCTGGCGTATCACGAGTTGACGATCGCGGGCGAGGTGCTGATGTCTGCGCCGTCGCGCGCCCGGCGCGTGATAAGCGACCAGATAATGGCGATGGACATGATCGCCCAGGTGAACAGGACGGAGGGCGTTCAAGATGTGGCCGAGATCGTCTCCGCGGCGGCTATGCAGTTCGGCTTCCTCGGCATGGAGCTCCACGGCGACGACCTGCCGGCTGACAGAATGGCCGAGCGTGTCCTGCCAGCGCACTGGGCGTGGAAGCTCGATTATCCGATCCGCATCACCGAGGATCCGCGGACTGTTTCGTATGTGCTGAGCATCTGGTGCAGCCCGGAGCAGAGCACGCGGCCCTACGGCGCGGAGCGCGTGGCGCGGCTGCTCGGCCCCGCGCTTCAGCGGTGGTTCGAGGCCCGGTCCGCTGAGGAGGTGTCCCCAGGATCAGCGGCGCGTCTCGCGAAGCATCCGCCGCCTTCGGGAAGACGGCTCCGGATCACCTGATCTCTCAGGCTTCGCCGGCGTAGTCGTACTTGTAATAACCGCCGTACGTCTGGAGCTTCGAGTCGGGATCGTTGAGGACTGCGCCGACCACTCGCGCGCCGACCGATGCAAGCTGCTGCATCGCCTGCTGGCCCGCTTCAGCTTCGGTCACTCCTGCGCGCACCACCAGTACCACACCATCCGCTATGGTCGCGAGGATTGCCGCGTCTGACGCCGCGAGAAGCGGCGGGGTGTCGAGCACGATGAGGTCGAACGCCTCGGAAAGCGATGCGAGCGTCTTCCGCATTCGCTCGCCGCCAAGGAGCTCGGCCGGATTCGGAGGAAGCTGTCCCGATGGCAGCACATAGAGGCCGGTCACGGATGTCTCCCGCGTCACTGCGTCCTGCTCGATCTGTCCGAGCACCAGCTCTGTCAGGCCAGGCTCTCGCGGGACGGAGAACATCCTGTGCAGCCGCGACCGGCGAAGGTCGCAGTCGACGATGAGCACGCGCATGCCCTGCTGGGCAAACGACACGGCGAGGTTCGCGGCGGTGGTCGTCTTGCCTTCCGATGGCGCCGCGCTCGTGACGACAATGCTGCGAAGCGCGTTGACCGCCTGCGAGAACATGATGTTCGTGCGCAGCGTCCGGTATGCCTCGGCGCCAGATGACCTCGCATCGTGAATCGTGACGAGTCCCGCAGGCCGGTGCGAGGCACCTGAACCGTTTCTATTCTTCGAGCGAGGCAATGCCTTGGCGAGCCGCCCTCCGCCGTTCGCCGAGGCGAACTGAGGGATAACCGCAAGCCCCGGAACCTGAAGGATTCGCTCGA
>JBBQZF010000148.1:0-7390 GCA_038208015.1 Gemmatimonadales bacterium | reverse complement strand
GAGGAAGAGCCCCGATGGCCCGATGAACTTCAGCGCGTTCCACTCGATCGGATTGTGGCTCGCAGTGATCGCCAGCCCCCCGGCGGCATGATGATGCTCGACAGCGAGCTGGATTGTCGGAGTGGGCGCCATTCCCACGTCGATGACATCGCATCCGACGGACTGGAGCGCTGAATGAACAACTTGCTGAAACATCGGCCCGGACACGCGGCTATCGCGCCCGACAACGATCCGCGCCCGATTTCCCCCCGCGTTCCTCCTCGCCCACGCGCCAAAGCCCGCCGCGAACTTCGCGATGATCTCCGGCGTGAGGGCCTCGCCTACTCGCCCGCGCACGCCCGACACGCTCACCATCAACCCTTCGTATGCCATGCATTTCTCCACTTCGGTTCACTGACTGCGGACTGCGGACGTACTGCGGACACTGGCTTGGACCACTGCGAACTGTGACTGGTCCGCAGTTGTCCGCAGTCTACAGTCCGCAGTTGTCCGCAGTCTACAGTCCGCAATACGTCCGCAGTCCGCAGTCAGTCCCACCCCTCTGTGAACCTAGCAACCCCTCTCTCTTCTGCCAGCTTCCCTTCCCCCGCTTATCTTTGACTGGCCCGCCACCCACAGACTCAATGACCCGCATACTCGACGAAGACGCAGACTCAGGATTCGGCACTCGCGCGATTCACGCCGGGCAGCGCCCCGACCTTCTCTCGGGCGCGATAATGACCCCGATCTACACAACGTCCACCTACGTCCAGGAAGGACTCGGTGACAACAAGGGGTACGAATACGCGCGCGGCAAGAATCCGACTCGCGAAGCGCTCGAGCGGAACGTTGCGGCACTGGAAGGGGCGATCCACGGTTTCGCATTCTCGAGCGGCATGGGTTGCCTCGACTCCCTGATGAAGCTGTTCAAGGCGGGCGATCACGTCGTGTGCGGTGAGAATGTGTATGGCGGAACGTTCCGCCTCTTCGACAGGATTCTCCGGCATTTCGGCCTCGAGTTCACGTTCGTCGACTCGCGCGATCCGCAGCGGGTGGCGGACGCTTGCGGGCCCAACACCAGGTTGATCCTGATCGAGACTCCGACCAACCCGCTCATCCGGCTCACCGACCTTACGGCAGTCGGCGAGATCGCAAAGCGCGCGAATGCCCTGTTCATCGTCGACAACACTTTCGCCACGCCGTTCTTCCAGCAGCCCCTGCAGCACGGCGCCGACGTGGTGTATCACTCGACCACCAAATACCTGAACGGGCACAGCGACATGATCGGCGGCATCGCCGTCACTTCAAATGACGAGATCGCCGAGCGTCTCCAGTTCATCCAGAACGCAGCCGGCGCGGTGCCTGGTCCGTTCGACTCCTGGCTCGCCCTGCGCGGGACCAAGACGCTCCACCTGCGAATGCCTGCGCACGACCGGAACGGGCGTGCGATCGCGGCTCTTCTCGCGGGAAAGCTGGGACATGAAAACGTGATCTACCCGGGGCTCGAGTCGCACCCCCAGCACGACCTCGCGAAGCGGCAGATGAAAGGCTTCGGCGGAATGCTCTCGGTCGAGCTGGGGACGAAGGAGCGCGCGAACGAAGTCCTCCAGCGACTCCGCGTCTTCTCGCTGGCAGAATCCCTCGGCGGGGTGGAGAGCCTTGCGAGCCATCCTGCGTCGATGACCCATGCATCGGTCCCACTCGACAGGCGCGCGGCCCTGGGAATTACCGAGGGTCTCGTCCGGCTTTCATGCGGCGTCGAGGATCTCGATGATCTCCGGAGCGACGTCGATCAGGCCTTCGCCTGAGCGGCGCTCGAGCGAAATGAAGGTCCTTCTCGTCGGCAACGGCGGCCGCGAGCACGCCATAGCCTGGAAGCTCAAGGCGGACGATCCGTCACTGGAGATTATCTGCGCATCCGGCAATGCCGGCATGACCGATGTCGCCGAGTGTATTCCGGTGAAGCCGGATGACGTGCGCGGACTGCTTGGCTTTGCCGAAAGAGCCGATGTAGACCTCACCGTAGTCGGACCCGAGGCGCCGCTGGCGCTAGGCATTGTCGATGAGTTTCGATCTCGCGGACGCGTTATCTTTGGCCCCACTCGCGCCGCTGCAGAAATCGAGACGTCCAAGCGATTTGCGAAGACACTCATGCTTGGAGCGGGGATTCCCACGGCAAAGGCATCTCACCACACCGATGCCGCCGATGCGCTTCGTGCAGTGACCGCGCTCGGGACACCCGTTGTCATCAAGGCCTCCGGGCTCGCCGCAGGAAAGGGCGTTGTCATTGCGCGAAGCACGGAGGAAGCAGAGCGCGCGATCTACATGATGATCGAGGACCGCGTGTTCGGCGAGGCGGGAGCGGAGATTCTCGTCGAGGAGTTCATGAGCGGCGAGGAGCTTTCCCTGTTCGTCCTGACCGACGGCACGAATGCCCTGCCGATGATAGCCGCGCAGGACCACAAGCGTCTTCTCGATGGCGACATCGGCCCCAACACCGGTGGCATGGGCGCGTATGCGCCGGTGTCGATCGCGACAGACGCCGTGATCGGCTCAGCGATGGACCGGATAATCGAGCCGACTCTGAGCGCGCTGAGGACGGAGGGCAGGCCGTTCACCGGCCTGCTTTACGCCGGCCTCATGCTGACCGACACGGGGCCAAAGGTTGTCGAGTTCAACTGCAGGTTCGGTGATCCGGAAACCGAGGCGATCCTCCCCCTGATGACAAGTTCCCTCCTCGAGCCGGTGCTCGCGATAGCCGAAGGCGGGTCGCTCGACATGTCGAGGCCGGTCAAGTGGTCAGGGAGATACGCCGCGGCAACTGTGCTTGCGGCACACGGTTACCCTGACTCGCCGCGCAGGGATGACCCCATTCGCCTTCCCGCTCCGCCTGCCGGGCTCTACGTCTTTCATGCGGCAACGACGAGAACCGAGGATACAGGAGAGCTGAGAACGAGCGGCGGGCGGGTCTTCGCGATAACGGGGACGGGCGACTCCCTCGAGGAGGCGGTGCGCTGCTCGCTCGAGTACGCCGAGCGGGTGTCATTCGACGGCAAGCAGTTCAGGCGCGACATCGCATGGCGGGATCTCGAGCGAAATGCCGGAGCTGCCTGAAACCGAAACGATAGCGCGTGATCTCGAAGCGGCGATCACGGGCCGCTCGATGGTCGGCGTGAAGGTCAGGCGCCCGGACGTCCTGCGCGAAGTGACCCGGACAGCATTCGCACGGCGACTGACGGGGGCGTCGATTCTCCGCACCTGGCGACGGGCAAAGCTGATTGTCATCGATCTATCCACCGGAGACCGGGTAGCCGTTCAGCCGCGTTTCACCGGCGCGCTGATTGTCGAAGAACCTGAACTCGACCGGTCGCTGCTCGAGTATTCGACGCTCAGGATCGCACTCGACGACGGCCGGGCACTTCACTACTGCGACGTGCGCCGCCTCGGCACAGTTTCCCTCATGGATCAGGCGCGATTCCGGGAGTACTCGGGCGCGCTTGGCAAAGAACCTCTTGACCCAGCGTTCACTCCCTCACAATTATCGGGCGTTCTTCGGGGGTCGTCCCAGGCTGTGAAAAAGGTATTGATGGACCAGAGAAGGATTGCGGGAATCGGGAATATCTACGCCAACGAGGCACTGTGGAGGGCCGGAATCGACCCGTCCCGCGCTGCCGCCTCGATCGGTGAAGACGAATCTGCCCGGCTGCATGACGGGATAGTTTCGGTGCTTCAGGAATCGATTGCCTCACGCGGCACGAGCTTCCGCGATTACCGCGACGCACGCGGTGAGCGTGGTACTTTCGCGGCGAAGCTCCAGGCGTACGGACGTGAGGGCGAGGAGTGCGCGAGGTGCGGGGCGAGACTCATAGGCACTCACGCGATCGACGGGCGGGCTACGGTCTTCTGCGCGAGGTGCCAGCGGTGAGTCGAACACGCCCCGCACAACGGAGGGAGCCGACCAGCGATGTCCAGCTGGCCGTTATGCGCTCGCTCGTCTGCGACGGGGCGGCGGACAGGCCCGGCATCTACCGGATGCTTTCGCCGACCGGCGAAGTCGTGTACGTGGGCAAGTCGAAGCGGCTCAGGTCGAGGCTGCTGAGCTACTTCCGCTGCTCGTACCCGGATGAGAAGGGCGCCCGGATACTGCGCGAGGCTGAATCGATCGACTGGGAATACACGCCGAGTGAGTTCGCTGCTCTCCTCAGGGAGCTCCGCCTCATCAAGACGTTCAGGCCACGCCTCAACGTGCAGATGAAGCGGGACGGAACGCATTACGCGTTCATCAAGATCACCCGCGGCTCGGCCCCGAAGCTCGCTGTGGTCCGGGGTCCGTCTGCCGAGGACGCGTCGGTGTATTACGGCCCGTTCGTCGGCGCTCAGCGCATCGAGGAAGCACTCCGCGAGCTCAGCGACGCGCTGATGCTCCGCGACTGCAAGTCCGACATGAAGATGCACTTCAGCGATCAAGTCGAGCTTTTCGGACCGACTCCGCGCACGCCCGGCTGCATCCGCTACGAGATCGCGAAATGCCTCGGACCGTGCGTGGGTGGATGCTCCATCTCCGAGTACCTGGAGCGTGTGGCGATGGCGCGGGCTTTCCTCGACGGGTCGAACGACGGGCCGATCGAGATGCTCAGGTTGAAGATGGCCGAGGCGAGCGAAAGCATGCAGTTCGAGAGGGCGGGCGCCTACAGGGACAAACTCAACCGGCTCGACGCATTACGTGAGCAGTTCGGGCGGTTGCGATTTGCGGTGGAGAAGCTGTCGTTCGTGTATACGGTTCCGGGACATGATGGAGCCGACAAGGTTTATCTCGTGAAGCGCGGCGTCGTAAGAGCCGAGCTCGACAAGCCGCGCTCGACGTGGCAGCGGGGGAAACTGAAGAAGCTCGTGACCGACATCTTCTCGAATGCCGAGAAGCCGTCATTGAGCGTGCCGACCCACGAGATAGACGAGCTGCTTCTCTTGTCATCATGGTTCAGGCGATTTCCGGCCGAGATGGGGCGGACGCGACAAGTTTCCTGAAGATCGGAGGAAACTGCTTCTGCCGGGGTTAACTGCAGTTGACTCTCGCGCTCTTCAGCGCAGCCCCACATGTATCGCCGCGATTCCCAGGCTCAGTGATCGCCAGCGTACGTCCCGAAACCCGGCGTCCCGCATTCGCCTGGCAAGCTCCTCCGTTACCGGAAAATTCGCGACTGAGCGCGGAAGATACCGGTACGCGGCCCTATGTCCGCTCACCCATCCGCCGACCGCAGGGAGAATGTTTCTGAAGTAGAGTTGATAGCCGGTGTTGATGAGCGGGGATCGCGGAGTCGAAAACTCGAGAATCACGAATCGCCCGCCGGGCGCGAGTATCCGGTTGACTTCGGCCAGAGCCGCATCGAGGGCCGAGACATTACGGATTCCGAAAGCCACGATTGCACCGGACATCGATCCATTGGCGAGCGGAAGGCGAAGCGCGTCTCCGGCGACAATGCTCACGCGGCGGCCGGCGATCTTGGGCCGGCCGGCCACAAGCATCGGCTCGGCGAAATCGACTGCCGTGACCGTCCCCTGGAATCCCTCCGTCGCCGAGATGGCGGCGCTCAGGTCGAGAGTCCCTGCGCACAAATCGAGGTAGCGAGCGCCCCGACCCCGGTCGATGCCAAGCTCCGCAATCGCTTTCCGGCGCCATCCCTTGTCTACATTGAAACTCAGGAGGTGGTTGAGCAGGTCATATTTCGGCGCGATCCGCGAGAACGCGTCGCGCACGAACTTCGCCTTCTCCGCGCCACCCTCTGCGGCGCGATCGGCGCCCAGATCGTCGTCTGCATCTGCCATGGCGCGAAACCTGACGGGCGCCCGAAACTCAGGCAAGCTAGATTGGATTCGCCAATGCAAGGAGCCGCATCGACACAACTCGCCGGTCTATCTGATCCCGCAGTCGTCATTGAGGCGCGGAAGGGTTCCGAAGCCGCTTATCGCGAGCTCCTCTCGAGGTACGAGCGCCCGGTCTTCTCGCTCATCTTCCGGATGGTGCGTGACAGGGAAACCGCCGAGGACCTGTCGCAGGAAACCTTCGTCAAGGTGCTCAACAACCTCGACCGGTACAGCCCCGAGTTCAAGTTCTCGAGCTGGCTCTTCAAGATCGCAAACAATCTCACCATCGATCACCTGCGCCGGCGCAGGATCGATACGATAAGTATAGAGGGCGCCCCCGATGCCGTTACCTCCGAGAGCGCCCGGGCTACGTCGATAGCGGTCGTCTCGCAGGACGAATCACCCCTCGAGGAGCTCGAATCGCGGGAGCTCGGTACCGCCATCGAGCGGGCAATCGCCAGACTCCGCCCGGAGTACCGGGCCTGTATCATGCTAAGGCACGTCGAGGACAAATCGTATGAGGAGATCGCGGAAATCGTGAAGCTGCCCCTGGGAACGGTGAAGACGTACATCCACCGGGCGAGGCATGAGCTCCGGGCGGCCCTGGAGGACGTGAAATGAGGCTGATTTTCATTGAAACAACCGGCCCTGCCCTGCCGTAATCAATTCGTGAGGACCTTTTGACAGACAATTACTCAGACGAAGAATTCGCGCCGATCGCGGCAGCAATGAAGAAGCTGCCGTATTTCGCGCCTTCTCCGCAGTTTGCGGACAAGGTGATGGCGCGGGTGCGCGTTCCCGGCGCGGCACAGGTCCCCATGGTCGCCCAGGCAGTGCCGGTCGCCCGCCGCAGCGAGGCCGTCGCTCCCTATGCGCATCGCACCGAGCGCCGCCACCAGGTGCAGGTGCCCCGGGAAGACCTGCGGCGCTCGATACCTGCCCGCATCGCAGCTACGGCTCTTGCCGCCTCGCTCAGTGTGACAATCGCTGCAGTGGCACTTTTCTCGTTCTTCAACGTCGAAGTCCTGCTGCTTGTTTCGAGAGTGTTCGGGACCGAGACGGTGAGCTTCCTGACGGCCCTGGCGGCCGACGCTACGGCCAGTGTCACCACGGCCGCGACGGGAGTTGCGGCATCCGCTGGCACGGGCACAGGAATGGCAGTCGCCGGATCCTTCGCGGCCGGTCTGGTCGTGGCCACCGCTGCGCTCCGCGCAGCCGCATCCGCGAGCCGGAAGGCCGCCTGACCATGCGACGCATCGCCTTTCTCCTATCTCTCGTGGTGACCGCGGCAATGATTCCCGGAAAGCCTGCAAAGGCCGAGGGGACGACAACAGCCGCTGTTGCATCAATGAGCGCGGTAAGCGCGAGCATGCAGGCGATCCCCCTCATCAAGGCGGCCATTCCCGGATCGAGGTCGCACAACGCGGGACGCGCCATCGGAATGGCCGCCGGGTGGCTCCTCATCGTCGCGCTTGTCGGCTTTGTGCTGCTCGCATTCGGCGCGGACAAGCTCCAGATAGTTGTCGGAACGATGCAGAATGGAATTGGG
>JBBQZF010000147.1:0-7394 GCA_038208015.1 Gemmatimonadales bacterium | reverse complement strand
TTGATAAGAGCAGCAAGAAATGCCATTTCGCGTCACCTCCCGTAACGTCTGTCGTAACTCGGCGCTCGCTCCGTTACGCAATTCGGTTGGCTCAGCTCATGTAACTGTCTCGCCCGCTCAACTCCGCTCTTTCCGAGGGAGGGGGTTAATTAGTCCTTTGTCTTCCCGTAAAAGGTGAAACCGCAAACTCCATCGGCCAGACCACAGCCGCTTATTCGTATTCCCAACATCTATAAATCAGTTGTGCTCAATCCACCTGTTAGTAGCATCGAGTACCGCCAACACCCCCGCAGACTCGGCACTTTCCCTCATCTCGACACTGCCCGTCAAAACCTTGTTGTCACGACCGCTCCGAACACTCACCGCCACAAAAACGAAAGTGCGGTCAAAGGCGTCGAAAACCTTGACACCCTGAACGCCCAGCTGCCCCTCCCTGTTGTCCGCATCCGCGATCGCCAGCAATGTCGCCCTCGCCGCCAGCTCCACCCGCGAACGGTCACCCTCGATACCGAGAGCTTCCCCGATAAATGACGAGCTACCCTTCCGTAACGTCACGCGACACGACAATCCCTTCGACCGCGAACCCCGAACCTCCACATCCTCGAAATAAAGCCGGCGAGCAAACGGCCCCGTACGCGGGGACGAACCACCCGAGCGCTCTGCCTCAGCCGAAGGAGCCACCGACGGCGACGCAGCACTGGTAACCGCAGCAGGCTGCCTCGACTCCGCATCAAGCAACTTCGGCTTCGCCTCACTCGTCGTAGCCACCGAAATCTTCCGATGATCGATCCGCATCGATAAATGCGCTATCAACGCACTCTCGATATTCCTGACCATCTGCTTCGGCGTCAACTCCGACGTCGTCAATACGTGGATCTGGTCTATCGCCCCCGAATCGCCAGCGATGATCCGCGCGGAAATCACTCCGGGCAGCGTAAGTATCAGCTCTTCCGCTCGCTTGATCGGGAGAACACTGCCCGCAATCGGTGAAGTCACTTGAACCCTGGTTGGCTAAGTCGGTCCTGACCCGCGTTAAACGGGCAACAATATTCAACTCGCCTGTTGTTTTATCAAGCGAAAATCAGGACGCGGGAATCCCGTAGTCGCGAAGTTTACGGTACATCGTCCGCTCCCCGATCCCCAGAAGCTCCGCCGCCTTTCGCCGGTTTCCCTTCGTTTCAGCCAAAGCGGCAGTTATTGCCGCCTTCTCGATCTCCGCCATGGTCATCCCGGGAGAGATCGTAAGTGTCACCGGATGTGGCCCCCGGCCCGGCGGCTCTATGCCACCAGCCAGAATCGAATTTTCCACAGCGAGCGACGAATCATGCCCGTTGCTCGCAATCACGCGTTCGACCGGCGCGTCCCCGCGACCCCTCCCAGCCGATACCCCCGGCTGCCCCGAACCGCCATCATTGACCCGCGACCGCAGCTCCTCGATCTGAAGCTTCAGCTCCACAAGGCTGCGAACTATGAACTCCAGCTCGCGACCACCCGCCAGCTGAGACGCCCGCAACACGGGCCCGACATGAACTGGCAAAAACCTGGAGCCGCCTCCATCACGGATCTCCCGCGGAATGTCAGCCGCCGTAATCTCCCGCCCAGGCGCCAGTACAACCATGCTCTCAACGAGATTCCTCAACTCGCGCACATTGCCCGGCCAGGAATACGTCATCATGATCTGCATCGCCTCAGCCGATATACCATGAAACGGCCGATCGTGCTGAGCTGAATAGTCCTTTACAAACTGCCTGACAAGCAGCGGAATGTCCTCCGGCCGGTCACGAAGCGGAGGGAGATACATGCTCAGGACGTTCAGGCGGTAATACAGGTCGGACCTGAACAATCCCTCCGCAACCTGCTGCCTGAGCGGCTGATTCGTTGCCGCCACGACACGAACATCCACCTTGATCGGAGCGACACCCCCAACCCTCGTCAGCTCTCGCTCCTCGAGAACACGCAACAGCTTCACCTGAGTCGCCGGCGGAATCTCGCCTATCTCGTCGAGAAAGATGGTACCCGTGTTAGCAAGCTCGAAGCGACCGAGCCGCCGCTCGGCCGCCCCGGTGAACGCGCCCTTCTCGTGGCCGAAGAGTTCGCTCTCGATGAGGGAATCGGTCAGAGCACCAACATTCACCGCGATGAACGGCTTCCCCCGCCGCTGACTCAACCTGTGAATCCCGCGCGCCACAAGCTCCTTTCCCGTTCCGCTCTCGCCCTCAATCATCACGGTGCTCGAGACAGGAGCCATCTGCTCGATCTTCACCAGCACTTCGCGGATCGCATCAGACTGGCCGATCAGACCCGTCGCCTTGACGAGCCGCTGCCTGTCGAGCGCACGCCGGACTATCGCTGCGAGCTCATCTGTCGGCACCGGCTTTGTATACACGTCAACAAAACCCAGCACCCTCAGCCTTTCACGAAGCTCCGGATCCTCCACATCGGCCAGGCCTATCACGGACACACCTTCCCACAACTGCTCCCGCACAACCTGAAGCGTCGCAGCGTCTGCGATCGCACCCGTAAAAACGATCACGTCGGGAGAGGACCGGCGTATCTCACGCCGGATATCATCGAGCGGCGACACCATCGCGGTTTCAACGCCGGACTGCTCGAGCGAAGCGTTGAGGCGCACCGCGCATTCAACATCGGTGAGCGTGATCAGAGCCGTCACTCGCCGGCCCCTGAATCATGCCGCGTAAACCTGCCGCTCATTACGTCGACGGCGTGATCTACAATCTTCGCGAGCGACTCGAGCGAGTCCCTGACGCCCTTCGGCGAGCCAGGCAGGTTGACGATCAGCGTACGGTTACGCACACCGGCAATCCCCCGCGACAGTGCGGCCCTGGGAAACGAGCCGACACTCTCCGACCTCAGAAACTCCGCTATCCCCTGCGCTTCACGCTCGATTACTGTTCGCGTCGCTTCCGGCGTGACGTCGCGTGGAGAAAGCCCAGTGCCGCCGGTTGTCAGAAGCAGATCGACGTCACCGCGATCGCTGAGCCTCGCGAGCAACGGAGCAATCTCCGACGTCTCGTCGGAAACATGTTCGCGAGCCACCACCTCATAGCCGCGCAGATCACTCCACGCCACGATTGCCTCGCCTGACATGTCGCGCCGATCCCCCGTGAAGGTCGAATCGGAAACGGTGACGATCACGATCCGCACTATAGGTGCGATGCGTCCTTGTAGAAAGGCATCTTCTCGACAGTAGCCGGGATGCGCTTTCCGCGAATCTCGATCTCCAGGGACGAACCAGGCGAAGCCGAAGCCGCAGGCACGTAGGCCGTTCCGATCGGGATATTGAGAGATGGACTCATTGTGCCGCTCCTTACCTCGCCGCTTCGCTCGCCAGCGACATAGACAGGATACCCATGACGCGGGAATGAACGCTCCGCAGTCGTGAACCCGACGAGCTTCCGCGGAACTCCCTTTGCTTTCTGCTCCACAAGCGCATCACGCCCGACAAAGTCGCCCTTCCCAAGCTTAACCAGCCACTGAAGATTCGCTTCGAGAGGCGTTACGCCGTCGTCTAAGTCGTTTCCGTAAAGCGCCATTCCCATCTCGAGACGCAACGAGTCCCGGCAACCCAGTCCGGCGGGCATGACGTCGCCGCTTTCAGTCAGGGCATTCCAGACCTCCACAGCGTCCTCATTCGGGAAATAGAGCTCGAAGCCGTCCTCACCCGTGTATCCGGTGCGCGAGATAAGAATTCCGCCGACACCCGCAACTGACCCGTGCGTGAAGTGGTAGTACTTCACGGCCGACAGGTCGGCATCGGTCAGGCGCTGCAGGATCTCCGCCGCGCGCGGACCCTGAAGCGCGAGAAGGGCGGTAGCGTCACTCACATCCTCGAGATGGGCATCGAACCGGTCGAGATGCTGCCCGATGTGGGCAAAATCCTTCTCGACGTTCGACGCATTGACGACCATGAAGATCCTCTCTGCCGAACGATACACGAGGCAGTCGTCCTCGATCGTCCCGCGGTCATTGAGAATCGTCGAGTACTGCGCCTGACCGATGGCAAGCGACGCCACATCGTTCGTCGTCACGTAATTGACGAAATCGACGGCCCCCGGCCCGGTCACCGAGAATTCACCCATGTGGCTGACGTCGAACAGCCCCGCCTGCCGCCTCACCGCGTGATGCTCCGCAGTGATCCCTGTCGGGTACTGAACCGGCATGAGGTAGCCGGCAAACGGAACGAGCTTGGCGCCGAGGCCCGCGTGGGTGTCGGTGAGCGGGGTGCGCTTAAGTGTTTCTGTTGATTCGGCTTGCGACATCGGTGAAGCTCCGGCTGCGGTAAAGGGGGCTGCCCCCTCCCAGCCGGTCAATATGGCAGAAAATCGGCGTCCGAGGAACCTCGGAGCTATCGGTCGGCCAGCTCTCCACCGCCGATGTGACGGATCTCGCCGATATCGGGTTCAGACTTCGTCACTATGCCCTTGAGGACTTCCCACAGAATCAAGGGGCGCGGCTTGTCGTTCTTCTGATAGACCACAGAATCCGCCTCGACGAACACAAGCGTGATCCGGGGATCCGTCGCAGTTCCGTCCCGCTCACCGCCTTCATCCGGGAACCAGGCCCGCCAATCCGGCTTGTAAAGCGCCTTTACCTTCTTCCTGTCCCGAACCATCCTGGCCACACCGCTCACGGAAACCCACTCGAACGTCTTGTTGTTGAAGTACGAGCAGTTCACGTGAGGGTCCAGCAACAGCTCGTCGAGCTTGTTGGTGTCAGCGTCAGTGACGAACCAGAGATCGGCCTCATTGATGCGCTGTTGTGTCGCCATCGGGCGGGATACCAGATGACCGTCGTGGCGGCGAGTTGTGAACATCGCCATCTCGATTCCCTCGATGAGCTTGTCGAGCTCCTCGAGCTTCTTCTGAGTCGTAGGCATGCCTGGCAAAATTGCAGGAGGCGTGCCGCACCGGGTCAGACGGGGACGCCGCCCATGAGATTTGCCATTATGGCCTTCTGAACGTGCAGGCGGTTCTCCGCCTCGTCCCAGACGACACTCTGCGGGCCGTCGATGACGCTGGCCGCGACCTCCTCACCGCGATGGGCGGGCAGGCAGTGCATGAAGATCGCGTCCTGTTGAGCCCTCGACATGAGGGCATCGTCGACTATGTAGCCACTGAACGCCTTCTCCCTGACTGCCTGCTCCTCCTCCTGTCCCATCGAGGCCCAGACGTCAGTGTTCACGACATCTGCTCCCTCGACAGCCTCGGCTGGGTCCCTGACAACCCGCACATTGCCTCCGGCCTGCGCTCTCTGGAGAATCGCAGCATCCGGATCGTATCCCTCCGGACACGCCAGCGTGAGCTGGAAGCCAAGTCGATAAGCTGCATTGATCCACGAATTCGCCATGTTGTTCCCGTCGCCAATCCAGGCGATGCGCCTCGAGTCGATCGAGCCGAGGTGCTGCCTGACAGTGAGGAGATCGGCGAGTATCTGGCAGGGATGCAGCAAGTCTGTGAGTCCGTTGATGACTGGAACAGTCGCATGCTTCGCCAGCTCCTCCACTTCTGCGTGAGCGAAGGTCCGGATCATGATTCCGTCCACGTAGCGCGAAAGCACGCGCGCCGTATCCGCAATCGGCTCACCTCTTCCAAGCTGGACGTCGCGCGGCGACAGAAAAAGCGCATGGCCGCCGAGCTGCCAGGCGCCAACCTCGAACGAAACGCGGGTTCGCGTCGACGACTTCATGAAGATCATCGCCAGCGACTTGCCGGCGAGAGGTTTATCCCGGTACTCGCCTGAGCGCATCCGTTCGGCAAGCCCGAAAAGCGCGTGAAGCTCTTCGCGGGAGTAATCAGGAATCGCGAGAAAGTCGCGATGGTCGGCGGCCTGCGCTGTCATCTCGATGTGTGGTTAAAGGATGTAGCGACGCAGGTCCTCGTCCTCGACGATCGCCTTCAGCCGGTCCGTGACGAGCGCGCGGTCGACGGTCACCTCGCCGATCGCCTTGTCAGGAAGGTCATAGAGAACCTCCTCGAGCAGAGTCGTCATCACTGTATGCAGCCGGCGCGCGCCGATGTTCTCCATACGGTCGTTGACGTGGGCGGCGATTCTCGCGATCTCCGCGATTCCGTCCTCCGTAAATTTGAGGCTCGCCCCATCAGCTTCCACCAGCGCAGCGTACTGCTTGGTGAGCGCATTCTCCGGCTCGGTCATGATGCGCACGAAATCCTCCTCGGTCAGCGACTGCAGCTCGACGCGAATAGGAAAACGCCCCTGAAGCTCGGGGATCAGGTCGCTCGGCTTTGATACATGAAAGGCGCCGGCAGCGACGAACAGGACGTGATCAGTTTTCACCATCCCGTACTTCGTCTGCACGTTTGAGCCTTCAACGATGGGAAGCAGGTCGCGCTGCACTCCCTCGCGGGAGATATCGGGCCCGCCGCCATGGCGCACACCCGCGATCTTGTCGATCTCATCGAGAAAGATTATCCCCATCGTCTCGACCCGCTCGAGCGCGTCTGATGTGACGTCATCGTTGTCGATGAGCTTGTCGAGTTCCTGCTCCAGCAGGATGCGGCGTGCCTCGGCCACCTTCACAGTACGTTTCTTCGTTCGCTTTGGCAGCATCTCCTGAAGCATGTCGGAGAAGTTTCCCATTCCCTCAGGCGCGCCCTGCGGGACCATCATGTCGAACATCACCGGGGCCGGCTGAGAGACCTCGATCTCGACCTCGCGATGCTCGAGCTGCCCGTCCAGGAGCAGTTGACGGAGCTTCTCGCGCGTGCGCCTGTACCGCTCCTGCTCCACGTCGAGCTCGGCAGAGACATTTCCGCTCGTCGACACAAGAAATATCGGGGCTTCAGCGCCCGACTCGTCGACCGGCTGCTTCTTTCCTCCCGGCACCGGGAGAAGAAGATCGAGCAGGCGGTCGTCCACGCGATCATGAGCGAGATCCTCCACCTCAGTCTCGCGCTCGGTCCTCACCATGTTTATCGCGCTCTCGACGAGATCGCGCACCATCGACTCGACATCGCGACCGACATAGCCGACTTCAGTGAACTTCGATGCCTCGACCTTGATGAAGGGAGCACCCGCAAGCTTCGCGAGGCGGCGCGCGATCTCTGTCTTTCCGACTCCTGTCGGGCCCACGAGGATGATGTTGTTCGGCGATATCTCCTCGCGTATCGTCTCCGGAGTGCGCTGCCGCCTCCAGCGGTTCCTCAGCGCGATCGCGACGAGCTTCTTTGCGTCCGCCTGCCCAACTATGTACCGGTCGAGTTCAGCTACGATGCTTCGAGGGGTGAGGTCGGCGAGCCGGGCGAGGGCGCTCTGGGTTCTTGGCGAGGTCACGCTGTCGGCTCGAGTACCGTGATGTTCGAGTTCGTGTAAACGCAGATCTGTGAAGCGATCTCGAGGCCACGCTTGACGATCTC
>JBBQZF010000146.1:0-7456 GCA_038208015.1 Gemmatimonadales bacterium | reverse complement strand
GAGATCTGCGCACCGACGAGGCGCGGCAGGCTCGTGAGTCAGCCCTCGCGCACGGTGTCGTCGAGTCGGAAACGGCATCGGAGCATTCGCTCACTGTGGATGCAATCCTCGGCACGGGTTCGAAGGGCGCGCCCCGGGGAAGAATCTCCAACGCAATAGGACAAATTGCCTCGCTTCGAGAGGCCGGTGCGAGTGTCGTATGCCTCGATCTTCCGAGCGGACTCGATGCGACAACCGGGTGGCACGAGCAGGTTGTCACTGCCGACCTCACGGTATCGTTCGGGAACGTCAAGCGTGGCCATCTTCTGGCGCGTGACACATGTGGCTCGATTGCCGTTGTCGATATCGGCCTCTCCGATGACGACGCCGCGGGGCTGCCCCTCCTCGTTGATGAGGCATGGGTCGCGGCGCGTGTCCCAGCGATCCCGGCATCGTCTCACAAGGGAACCCGGAAAACTCTGGCGGTGGTCGGTGGGGGCAAGGGAATGGCCGGTGCCGCGATTCTGGCGGGGGAGGGCGCACTGCGATCCGGCATCGGACTTCTGCGCATTGTCACGGCTCCCGGAAACGAAGTCGCCGTCCATGCCGGGATCCCGGCGGCGATAGTCAAGCATTGGCCGGAGACCCCGGCCGACCTCGAGATACTCGCGGCTGAAGTCGACGCCGTCGCGATCGGACCGGGGCTTGGGACTTCACCGCTGACCCGTGATCTCGTCGAGCGCATATTGCTCGCGTGGAGCGGGCCGGTTGTCGTCGACGCCGACGCGCTCAACGTCTTCGCCGGCGACTCGCTGTCGCTTGCCCAGCTTCTCAGAGGACGCCCGTCGGTGATAACACCTCACCCGGCCGAGCTCGCCAGACTCCTTGGGCTGAGAACGGCGGAAGTTGTTGCCTCACGATTCGATGCCGGCATCGATCTCGCCGTCAGCCTCGGGGCAGCTGTCCTCCTCAAGGGCTCACCCACAGTCATCTTCTCGCCGGACGGTCGCCGGTATGTCAGTGCGGCCGGCACTGCCGCGCTGGCAACCGGCGGAAGCGGAGATGTCCTGACCGGGATGACAGGTACGCTCCTCGCTCAGATGTCAGGCGACGGAATAAATCCCGCTGAGGGCGCTGCATGCGCAGCGTTCGTTCACGGCCGGGCTGCGGAGATCTGCGGGAACGTGCGAGGAGTTACACTGGCCGACGTGCTGCATGCCATGCCGTCCGCGTGGCGCCTGCGTCCGCATCACCGCGACAAGGGTGTTCTCGCGTGGTTGGAGAGCTTCAGTTGACCGGACTCGATCCTTTCAGGCGACGCCGCGCGATCGAACCCCGGTCAGTGCGAGAAGGGGAATCCGATCCGCATACGCCCCTCGGCGAAGGCGCGGAGTTCGACGCGATACGCCGGGCACTCGAGCGGTGGGGTCCGAAGGCGCGTCGAATCGGGGACGATGCCGGGATCGTGACCATGACCGGCGACCGGTCGGTTGTCGCGAGCACCGATGTATCGATCGAGAACGTTCACTTTCGTCAAGGCTGGCTATCTCCCCGGGAGATCGGATACCGCGCCACTATCGCCGCGCTAAGTGATCTCGCGGCGATGGCGGCTTCGCCGCTTGGAGTGCTTGCCGCGGTGGGAATTCCGGAAGCGTGGCGTCGTCATCTCGACGCGATAACAGATGGCATAGGCGACGCGGCAGCATCGGTTGACGCGCCGATAGTCGGTGGTGACATGAGCAGCGCCGGCGAGCTCTCGCTGGCCATAACAGTGATCGGCTCGGCGAGAGATATCCTCTTTCGGTCTGCGGCGCGCCCGGGCGATACTGTCTACGCCACGGGGCGGATTGGCGGCCCGTTGAAGGCACTCAGGGAACTCGAGGCGGGGCGCGAGCCGGAAGATGCTGATCGTGCACGTTTTGCGGCGCCGTCTGCGAGGATTCGTGAATCGATATGGCTTGCCGAGCATGGGGCCACATCCGCGATCGACATCTCCGACGGTCTTGGTGCGGACCTGCGCCACCTTGCCGCAGCGAGCCGGGTGGTGATTTGCGCGCAGCTGGACAAGCTCGCGATCGTCAACGGTATTTCGGCGGCGGATGCTGCGGCGAGCGGGGAGGAGTACGAGATTGTCGTCACATCGCCCGGAAAGCTCGACGTGTCGGAGTTCAGCAAGCTCTTCGATCTCGAGCTTTCGGAGATAGGGAGAGTCGAGCACGGTCCGGCGGAGGTCCGGTTCTTCGATGGCGGGGAGCGCGTTGCCTCGCCTCCCGGCCATTCCCACTTCCGCGACAAGGCCACGAGACCTGCGCACCCGGGGCGCGGCGCATGATCGTGATTGCTCTCCTTGCGACCGCCAGCGCGATGCTTGGCGTGCTCCTGGCGACGCTCACTATCGCGACTTCCGCGGTTATCGCTGGAATGATCGGATTCTCTGACGGTCCCGGCTCGCCCTATCACTTTTTCGCTCCCGCGTGGTCGCGGATCGTGCTCTTGTTCTCGTTCGTTCGCGTGAGGGTCCACAATCCGGAGCGGGCTCTGGATGGCAATGCGCACATTTTTGTCGCCAACCACATGAGCTGGTATGACGTGCCAGTGTTGTCGTCGTTCCTGCCGCGCGCAAAGTTCGTGGCGAAGGAAGAGCTCTTCTCCCTGCCGATTTTCGGGAAGGCGATGAGCGCGGTTGGAATGGTCCCCATCAAGAGGGACAACAAGAGGGCGGCGTTTACTTCCTACGACAACGCCGCGCGCAGCGTGAAGGCCGGCAATTCGATAGTTGTGTTTCCCGAGGGGACGCGTGGCACCGACTATCCGCTCCGCCCCTTCAAGAAAGGCCCTTTCGTGCTCGCGATCACCGCGGGGGCCACAATCGTGCCGGTTCTCGTGCATGGCGCGAGGGAAGTTCTCCCGCGCGGCTCGCTGCTGATGCGCCCGCGCCGCGTGGATGTACATTTGCTCGAGCCCGTGTCGGTAGAGGGGCTCGATGCATCCGCGCGCGAGCGGCTGGCCGCTGAGGTCTGGGAACGAATGGCGGCCGCGCTCGAAACGCACTACGGAATCGCGAGTCCGCGCCCATCCGTGCCGAAGCCACTTGCGACGCCGGTCAAACACGCCACCATCTAGATCAAAATGCCAACAATCATCGACATCAGCGCACGCGAGATCATCGACAGCCGCGGAAATCCAACGGTTGAAGCCGACGTGACCCTTTCCTCCGGCGCAACCGGGCGCGCGGCGGTCCCAAGCGGCGCCTCTACGGGAGAGCATGAGGCGCTCGAGCTGCGTGACGGGGATGCCGACCGCTACGGCGGGAAAGGAGTCCAGCTCGCAGTTCAGAGTATCGAGGAGACGATCGCGCCCGCATTGAGCGGCCTCTACGCAGCAGACCAGATACTGATCGATCGCACAATGATCGAGCTTGATGGAACGCCAAACAAGGGCAAGCTCGGAGCGAACGCAATTCTGGCGGTATCGATGGCTGTGGCTCGCGCAGCGGCCGAGGATGTCGGCCTGCCTCTCTACCGGTATCTCGGCGGCCCGATGGCGAGGACTCTCCCGGTGCCGATGATGAATATCCTGAACGGCGGCGCTCATGCGACGAATACTGTGGATTTTCAGGAGTACATGGTGGTCCCGGTGGGGGCTGACACTTTCGCCGATGCGCTCCGAATGGGGGCCGAGGTGTTCCACGCGCTGAAGAAAGTGCTGGTGAAGCGGAAGCTTTCGACCGGAGTGGGTGACGAAGGCGGATTTGCGCCTGACCTGGCGAGCGACGAGGATGCGCTCAAGGTCGTTATCGAAGCGATCGAGAGCGCGGGCTATGCACCCGGAACTGAGATAGCGATTGCGCTCGACTGTGCGGCGTCGGAGCTCTACAAGGGCAAGAGCTACACTTTCAAGAAGAGCGGAGGGGGAACCCGCACGGCTGAGGGGATGGTCGACCTCTACTCTGAGTGGATCGAGACGTACCCGATCGTTTCGATCGAGGATGGCCTGGCGGAGAATGACTGGGCTGGCTGGGCGAAGCTCACGGCCGCTCTGGGCGACCGGCTCCAACTGGTTGGAGACGATCTCTTCGTGACGAACACGGAGCGGCTCTCGCGGGGGATCTCCGAGGACGTCGGGAATGCAATCCTCATCAAGCTGAACCAGATCGGCACTCTCACCGAGACACTCGAGGCGATCGAGATGGCGAGGGCGAACGGGTATCAGTCGATAATCTCGCACCGGTCCGGTGAGACGGAGGACACGTTCATCGCAGATCTCGCTGTCGCGACCGGAGCCGGCCAGATAAAGACGGGATCAGCAAGTCGAACCGACCGTGTCGCGAAGTACAACCAGCTGCTCCGGATCGAGGAACAGCTTGGCGAAGTCGCCGAGTATCCCGGCGGGGCGATTTACGGGCTCTGATAGCTGATGCGGGGGAGGATCATTTTCTGGCTGGTTGTCGCAGGGGCGATTCTTTTCGCTCTTCAGGGCGGGGAGTACAGCACACTCGACCTGTGGAAGCAGCGCCAGCTCAAGCAGCGCCTCATAGTCGAGACTGATTCGCTCGAGCGGCAGGTTGATTCGCTGAAGCGGGAGTCGGAGCTGATAAGAACCGACCGCGCCACTCAGGAGCGGATCGCCAGGGAGCAGTTCGGAATGGTGCGGGGGGACAAGGAGATTCTTTACAGGATGGATTCATTAACGACCGTCGTGCCTTGACTTGCCTCCATCGGTTTTTAGATTGCTAGTTCTATCGCGGGGTGGAGCAGCCTGGTAGCTCGTCGGGCTCATAACCCGAAGGTCGCGGGTTCAAATCCCGCCCCCGCCATGAGAGTTGGTGCACGGCCGGTCCGCGAGGACCGGCCGTTTGCATTTCTGTCCGGGCCGTGTGGTGAGAGTGGAAAAGTTCGAGGCGGGTTTCTTCGCTGAAGCGGTTGGTGGGGTATCGTACTTGCCCATGTCTCCTTCCGGGGGTGGGATGACAATAAACGATGAAGTCAGCACGATGCGGAGGGAGTCGCTTCTGAAAGAGATTTCAGGACGTCTCGGGCCGGCGTGCGCGCACTTTCCCGATGCGGATTTTGCGACTCTCGTCGGAACGATCGCCGACCGGCAACTTGCTGGCGAGGGCCGCGTCAGAGACCAGGCGATATTCCGGATGCATAAGAAGTCGAGCAGCCGCCCATAGGATGTTTTCAGGTGTTTCCCGGTTGAGCCCGCCGCTGGAACTCGCTCTAAGCCTCCGTTAGGTTCCCCTGCTTAAGACTGTGACCCTTTTTCAGAATTCCTCGGGGTTCCGGGCGCGGCAGGGTAGCTCAGCCGGTTAGAGCACGGCACTCATAATGCCGGGGTCGCGGGTTCGAGTCCCGCTCCTGCTACTTATACAGTACAAGGCGCAAGTGCCGGCCTGACAACAGGTTGCGCTTGCGCCTTTGTAATCACCTGAATGATTTCGACCCGATCCGGTCGTCGGGGACGAACCTGTCGCGCGAAGGCATCCTCACCCGCGGCAGCGTTTCCCTGTCCATCACCGCGTCGGCGGCGATTATCCCGTTCTGCGCGAGCAGGTATGCGACGACCGAGTAGACATCATCGGCCGGTAGCGAAAGCGGAGCCGTATGAGGCATTGCGCGATTTATGTAGTCATACAGAGTCGTCGCGTGCGACCAGTAGTTGCCGATCGTCTTGACGTACTTGGGGTCGTCGCTGAACGCGAAATCCTCCTGATGCTCGACACCAACCAGTCGCGGATAAGGGCCGAGGCCCTCGCCAGCGACACCGTGACAGGCGGCACACTGCTTCGCGTAAACAACAGCGCCCTTCGTCGCGTTGCCCGACCCCTGCGGCAACCCGGTTCCCGCGGGATTCACGTCGATGTCGACAGAGGCAAGCTTCGCCGCCGAGGGCTCCGTGCCGATGTCGAATCTTTCAGGAAGGGCGACGGCCTCGACCATTCGTCCTTCCTCTCCACCGGCAGGCTCATCGCCTGGAGTCGCGCCCCCAGTGCATGCCGACGCGGCAACGAATGAGAAAAGCGCGAGCGCAATACGCAGGCGGGCACTCACAGGCGGGCGCATCACGCGTCAGCCGGCAAAGAAGACGCGGCCATCGCCATCGAGACTCCAGGAGCGGATAGCGTTGAAATGGTAGTCGGTCCCCGGACCACGGATCTTGCGATACGCGGCGACTGACGGTTGGACGTAGCCACTCTCATCACGCGCCCGGCTCATGATCGTCGTCGGGCGCCCGTCCCATTTCCACATGAGCTCGAACCGCGTGTGGGCCATCGGCAGGACGTTGCCGGTGAGACGCGCGGGCATCCATGTGCGCCCGCCGTCAGTGCTCACGTCGACCGCGGTGATTCTTCCCCTCCCGCTCCATGCGAGCCCGCTGATCGGCCACCACCCGGCCTTTGACAGAATTTCCGGATACGAAGGAGTCGTGATGACGGATTTCGCGTCCATCACGAAGCTGAACTGGCGCGCTTTTCCACCGGGGAGGGGATCCGTGTACTTCGAGGTTTCGTCCCTCGACATGTTCGGCTGGTCGATGATCTCCAGCCGGCGCAGCCACTTCACGTTCATGTTTCCTTCGTAACCGGGAAGCAGGAGCCGGACAGGATAACCGTTCGCAACACGCAGCGGCTCGCCATTCTGCGCGTACGCTATCATCGCGTCATCGCGCATCTTGCCCATCGGCACGCTACGGGAGAGCACTGCCGCGTCGCCGCCTTCTGCGAGCACCCACGACGCAGATTGCTTCGCACCGACCTCGCGGAGCAGCGTGCTCACCAGAACTCCGGTCCATTCACTGTTGCTGGTGAGCCCGTCAACAGTCTGCGGCGACATTTCGGGTTTGGGGCTCCGGAATGCCGATCGTCCGTTCCCTGCGCACTCAATGAAGCACGTGCGAGTGACTGCGGGAAAGCGCTTAAGGTCTTCGAGCGAGAATGCTCGCGCGCGATCCGCCATTCCGTGCACGATCAGCTCGAACTTAGCGGGGTCGATCAGCGCGATCCCGTTGTGATGCCGCTGAAAGTGAAGGTCGGACGGCGTGATTGTGCCTGTGAGATCCTGCAGCGGCGTAAAAGACGGACCGGTGATAACTCCAGTCGGCGACAGAACGGGGTTCTCGAACTGCGACCGGCCGCCGAGAGCCATCGAAGCTGCTCCGGGAACTTTCGTTGCGTCGACAGGGACAGGATTTGATGCGCTCGCCGCAGGGCTCTGCGAGAGCGCGCGCAACGCGATCGCCGGAGTGCTGATCCCGGCGATGATTCCCGCGGCTGTCCCGAGAGCGGCGCGGCGGCTGATGCCGTCGGATGTCGGCTCAGGCTTCGGTTTCAAGTTTCGTTCACCCTCCCCCCGAAATGGCCGGCGCCCGCTGCGGCGCACCTACGATAGCGCCGGCTGCGTTCTGCCGCGGAAGCAGCTTTGCCGGCGGCCTGAACGCAGTATGCCCCGCCGTATTATATGGCACGTCGGCGGCG
>JBBQZF010000145.1:0-7457 GCA_038208015.1 Gemmatimonadales bacterium | reverse complement strand
CGAGACCGCCGAGAGGAGCACCGTGTAGAGCATCATCTGGCGGCGGGTTTCGTCCTCGCCGGCGACGTTCGGCAACATCGGCACATCGGCTCGTCCGTACTCGCCCTGCTTGAGGAGCGCGAGCGCCCAGAAGTGCGGCGGGGTCCAGTAGAACACTATGAGGAACAGGTAGATCGCCGTGAGGTCAATTGTTCCGGTCATCGCCGCCCATCCGACAAGGGGCGGGAATGCGCCGGCCGCCCCGCCGATCACGATGTTCTGGGGTGTCGTCCGCTTCAGCCACTTCGTGTAGACATATACATAGAAGTAGAAGCCGGCCAGCGCGAGAGCCGACGCCACGACGTTGACGAAGAATGCGAAGATGAAAGTCGCGGCTGTTGACAGGGCAATTCCGAAAGCGAGTACAGACCGGCCGCTCATGCGCCCGCTCGGTATCGGCCTCAGGCGGGTGCGGGCCATCCTGTCGTCGATATCGGAGTCCATGTACATGTTCACCGCATTCGCCCCGCCGGCCATGAGATAGCCTGCGAGCGTTACGATGAGCACGAGGCCCACGTCGGGTGTGCCAGCAACGAACATCGGGGCGATTGTCGTCACGAGGAGCAGCGAGATTATCCTCGGCTTCGTGAGCATCACCAGATCCTGGATCAGCGTGCGATCCGTTGCGACAGCCACTGCCGGAGTCGAGGTCATGCGGCGACCCTCACGCTTGCGGACTCCTCACGCGTACTCGCGGCGCGGGCAGCAAGAATTGCCAGGACGACGATCGCGAGCCAGACGAAGGTGCCGACCGCCTGGTGCAGAGAGCGAAGGAAAGCAGGGAACTGCATCTCGATCATCGCCGCCGCGACGAGCACCTGCACGAGAGCGGCACCGAACGCAACCCGCGCGGCGCGTACCACGGCCTTCGGGTCGCCCCGCTTCGCAGTGGATATGGCGATACCCAGGAGGTGGCCGAAAAGAAGGAACGCGACGATCCGGTGAACTATGTGAACCGTCAGCGCAACTCCGTCGGCAGTAATCGTGCGGCAATGTGGGAAGCCGGTGCACGACGATGCAGCGTCGGGAAGATTTGCCGTAAGCGCACCAAGCGCGAGCGTAACGAGAGCGAGAACGACCGCGATTGCGGACGACCTCTTCGCCCGCTTTGAGCCACCGGTAAGATCCGAGCCTGCACCGATGCCGCCTGCGCGAAAGAGCACGACCGCGAGAACCGCAAGCAGCGTCATCGCAATCGTCAGATGCCCGGCGACAACCAGGGGATTGAGCGCCAGCTGGACCGTCACCGCGCCGAGCAGGGCGGCTGCGACTACCAGAAAGCCGGCAATCGTTGCGGGGCGAAGAAGCCCACCCGGCCCACCGACTCCGGGGAGTCGCCTCGAGGCGAATGCCTTGATGACGAGCGCCGCGATGACCAGCGAAAGCCCCAGGGCCAGGTAGCGGTGCGTGATCTCGATGATGAGATCGAGCCGGTCGTGCGGCGGGAACCACTGCCCGTTGCATTTCGGCCAGTGATCACCGCAACCCATTCCCGAGCCCGTGATCCGCACGATTGCACCGAACACTATCTGAACGAAGGCAAGGCCGAGCGCCGCCTGCGAAAGCCGCTTCAGTGTCTGCATGTCAGTGGATCGCGCGCCACGTTGCGGCAAGAAGCGCTGCCAGGATGATCGCGGGAATTACAGCCCAGATCATCTCGGTCCCGCGCGGCGACTGGGGAACCCCGGGGGTGACGCCGGCGTCCCGTGGCGGCGCGAAGGCAGAGCGAAGGATCAGAAGCTCGGCGACAATGCACAGCGCCGCGGCCACCCAGAACAGGGGCTCGGCGAATGAATGCATCAGTCCGGATGTGTGTTCGTGCAGATGTCGCTCCAGCGGCTGTGTGGATATTCGCGCCTAAAGCTACTCGCGCGTTCGCGGCCTTTGCAGTACCGTTTGCGCATGTCAGACCCATTGAATTCGCCGCTCACTCCGAGAGTGACGCAAGTCGCCGGAGACGTGATGGACTCCGAGTCTCATATCGGGGCAGACGGGCTCGCGCGCCGGATCGGGCCGTGGACTGCGATTGCAATCCTCGTCGGGAGCACGATCGGATCGGGAATTTTCCGGTCGCCTGCCGGAATCGCCGACAATGTCCCGGGGCCGCTGCCCCTGATGATCATCTGGGTGGCCGGCGGGATCTTCGTGCTTTGCGGCGCCCTCACGCTCGCTGAGGTCTCCACTGCCTACCCGAAGACGGGGGGCGTGTACGTTTTCATCCGCGAGGCCTGGGGTCGGCTGCCGGCGTTTCTGTTCGGATGGGCTGAGCTCGTGATGATCCGCGCCGCCGCGCTTGGCGCGATCTCAACGACTTTCGCCGAGTACATGATAAGGGTCACGGGGAACAACCCGTCGCTCGCGCCATATTCGACTTACACGCACTGGGTCGCTGCCGTCGCCATTTTCAGCGCTGGCGCGATCAATTACATAGGTGTCAGGCGCGCCGGGGCGCTGGTGAATCTCGCGACCGCAGCGAAGGTGCTCGGCCTCCTCACGATCATCGCGTTCGCGTTCCTCCTAGGGTTGCCGAGCACGGGTGGTCATTATACGCCTGCAATACCCCCGGGAAGCTTCTCGTTTGCGGCGTTCGGGCTCGCGCTGGTTTCGGTCCTCTGGGTTTATGACGGCTGGGCGGATGTGAGCTTCGTCGCCGGCGAGGTCGAGAACCCGAAGAGAAATCTTCCCCGGGTGCTCATCATCGGGACGCTTAGCATCATCGGCATCTACCTGCTGGCAAACCTCGCTTACCTCGCTGTCCTTCCGATCGGGGAAATAAGGACGTCACCGCTTGTCGCGGCGGACGTGGCTGACCGCCTGGTCGGCAGGCCCGGCGTGACGTTCGTGTCGCTGGTGGTGATGATCTCCACCTTCGGGACTCTCACCGCGGTGATGATCACCGGGCCCAGGGTGATCTTCGCGACCGCGGCGGACGGCATGCTGTTCAAGCCGCTGGCGAAGGTCCACCCCCGCTTTGGAACTCCGTACGTGTCTGTGGCTACGGTCACTGCGATCGGTGTTGTGTTCGTCCTGCTGGGAACGTTCGAGCAGCTCGCTGACGCGTTCGTGACCGCGATCGTCCCGTTCTACGCGATGGCTGTCGCTTCGATCTACGTTCTGAGGAAGAGGGCCGGGTATGCGCCCGGGTTCAGGGTGCCGCTTTATCCGATTCTACCGGCGATTTTCGTCCTGTCGACGCTTTCGCTTCTGCTTAACGCGATTGCCGGCGAATCGAGCAGGTGGGCGACTCTCGGGGTGATAGGGGCGATCCTGCTGGGCATCCCGGTCTACTATATGACAGTGGGCCGGCGAAGGGCCTGAGGCCAGAAAAACCGTTTCATCGGCGTTACGCGCGGCTGGGAAAATTCGCTTGCAGCGGTTCGTTCCGGGCGGTAGCTTTGACCCGTTCGGAACCCCACGCACACGCCGGATTTCAGCCCGATTTTCAGTTTGAAGCGAAGCGCTCCATGACGGCACAACCACGACCCTGCTGAGGTCGTGTGACTGGCAGTTCCATGTACCGGTTCCGCTGTTCCCCGCAAGACCAAATCTCTTTCCACAGGTCCACACAATGCTCACACGACGTTTGACCCGTTTTGCCGCGGCTCTTGGTTTCGTGTCGGCGGCGCTGATGGGAACCGAAGTGCACGCCCAGGGAATCACGACTGGCGGCATCACCGGTTTCGTCACGGATGCATCGGGCGCGCCGCTCGAAGGCGTCCAGATCGCCATCACCAACGCCACGACAGGATTCACCCAGCGCGCGATCTCCCGTGAAGGGGGGCGATTTACCCTGACCAGTCTCGAGGTAGGCGGCCCCTACACGCTCGACGCGCGCCGTATCGGATACCAGCCGCACACCCGCACCGGGATCCAGATCCAGCTCAGCCAGTCGAGCAGGCTCGACATTCGACTCGAGGCGCAGGCGACTCAGCTCAGGGAACTCGAGATTCGCTCAACGACTGGAGAGATCATCGCGCCGTCGAGCACCGGAACGAAGACGACGGTTTCGCAGCAGGCGCTCGAGCGTTCGGCGACCACGACGCGTAACCTTGTCGACTTCACCCGGGCGGCGCCGCAGGTATCGAGCTCCGGTCCCGGTTACTCCGGCGGTGGAATGTCGAACCGCATGAACAACGTGCAGATCGACGGAGCCACCGAGCGCGACGTGTTCGGTCTCGGATCAACCGGCCAGCCCGGCGGACAGATTAGCGCCAAGGCCATATCGATCGACGCCGTGAAGGAGTATCAGATCCTCCTTGCCCCGTACGATGTGAGGCAGGGCAACTTCGGGGGACTGCTGCTGAATGCAGTGACCAAGAGCGGCACAAACGACTTCAAAGGATCGGCCTTCAAGTACTATCGCAACCAGGATTACGGCCGCGATGTCTCGGTGCTCCGCGCCACGGAGTTCAACCGCCACCAGACCGGCTTCAGCCTTGGCGGCCCGCTCATCAGGGACAAGCTCCACTTCTTCACCGCGAATGAGTGGACGAGAGAGTCAACGCCCGTTTCGGGGCCGTTCTTTGGCCAGCCGACCGACGCCGCAACGGCGTTTCCGTTCACCGATTCGGAGATCTCGACCTTCGAGGCGGCATTCAGGTCAAAGACGGGTTCGCCCGAGCCCGGCACCGCCGGCATCGTCAACTCGCCGACGCCGATGGATAACTTCTTCGGGCGTATCGACTGGCAGCTCAACGAGAGCCACCGCCTCGTCGCCCGCATGAATTACACTGATGCGACGAACAACAATCGCCGGCAGAACGCGCGTACGGCGACCCGCAGTGTCTATTCGTCAAATTTCCACGCGATCAACAGCAACAAGAAGTCGCCGGTTCTCCAGCTTTACTCGCGCTTCGCCAACGGCTGGAGCAACGAAGCTTTTGCGGGCGCAACGTGGGTCCGCGACCGCCGCACTTCACCGGTAGGCCAGTTCCCGCAGGTCCTCGTCAACTACTCGGCCAATCGTCAGATCATGGCCGGTACAGACCAGTTCTCGCAGGGTAACGAGATGGATGCAGACACCTACGAGATAACTAACAACCTGACGATCCCCCGTGGGAATCACAGCTTTGTGATCGGCACGCGGAACGAGCTTGTACAAATCCGCAACCTGTTCAGCCAGAGCACGTTTGGCGTGTGGACATTCAACAGCGTCGCCGATTTCCAGAACAATGTGGCAAGTGGATTGCGTCGCGGCATCGTCCTCGGTGATGATCCGAACGTCTATTTCGATGCTCTTCAGTCGGCCGTTTATGCGCAGGATACCTGGACGGTCAACCCGAAGCTCACGCTGACGCTCGGAGTTCGTGGCGACCTCAGCCGCTTTCTGAAAGACAACGTTTACGCACCGGCGATCGACTCTGCTTACGGCGTGCGTGAAACCTCGAAGGGCGCGTTCCAGTTCTCGCCGCGGTTCGGATTCAACTGGGATGCGACCGGCGACCAGCTGAACCAGCTTCGCGGTGGGATCGGTCTGTTCGTCGGGACGCCTCCCTATGTCTGGATGGCCAACCCGTACGCCCAGAACGGAAGGATCATCACGTTCCTTCAGTGCGGCGCCGGCTTCTTCAACACGGCTAACCCCGCACCGGCATTCGTCGTGGATCCCTCGAACATCCAGACCTGCGCAAATGGCCAGGGTTCGAAACCGATCGGCGACGTCAGCTTCATCGACCCGGATCTGAAGTTCCCGCAGCCGATGCGCGCCAACCTCGCGTTCGACCGCGTCCTCCCGGGCAACATGGTTGCGACGATCGAGGGCCTCTACTCGAAGACGCTCAATCAGCTCTTCTTCGTGAATCGCAACCTCGCCGGTCCGGTTGCCGTCGACAAGTTCGGTCGCACGATGTATGGTGTTGTCTCCACCACGGGAACCTCCAGCGCGGCTCGCCCTGCAGCAGTCATCGCCAACGGCGGCACCTCCCGCTTCAGCACGGCGATCGACGTCGAGAACCAGAACAAGGACTACGCCTACAACATCACCACCCAGCTCAGAAAGCGTTACTCGAACGGGTGGGAGGCACTCGTAGCGTATAACTACGGCCGCGCCCGCGACGTCCAGAGCTTCGTGTCGAGCACGCATATCTCGAACTGGGGCTTCGGCCGCACGCTGTTCGGTGCGCAGGAGACGCCGGGAAGCGCCACCATGTCGCTCTTCGACCAGCCGCACAAGATCTCTGCCTTCGCGACGAAGACGTTCAACTGGGGCCGATTCCTCGGCAACAGCTGGGCGAGAGACCTCGGCATGGACATCACGATGGCGTATGCCGGAGTTTCCGGTTCCCCCCATGACTACGTCTATGGCGGGTCGAGCGGACGCGGTGACATGAACGCCGACGGTTCCGTAGGCAACGACCTGATCTACGTCCCAACCGATGTAAATGATCCGAGCCAGATACGGTTCGCGAACGTGACGGTCTCGGGAGAGGTCCTCACGGCAGCCGACCAGGCAGCCGCCTTCAACCAGCTCATCGAGGGCAGCGATTGCCTCCGCAACGCGCGCGGCAAGATCCTGGATCGGAACTCGTGCCGCCTGCCTTTCTCGAATAACATCGACCTGTCGCTGAGGCAGAATATCCCGCTGGTCTCCGGGTCGCAGCGCGTGGCGCTGCAGCTCGACATCTTCAACTTCGGCAACCTCCTGAACGAAGACTGGGGCCAGGAGAGGGTGAACCCGATCAGCGGCTTCAACAACATCTCGCTGCTGACGCACACCGCCAGTTCATCGGCCGATCCGTCAGCGGCAGTCCCGACTGTCAACTTCAACTTCCGTACGTTCGATCCTGACAAGACGGGAACGCTGACCGAGTATCGTGTCGGCAACTTCGTAAGGAACTACTGGAGAATGCAGCTCTCGGCCAGAGTCAGCTTCTAGGGCTCCCAGGCAGTATCGAAGCGGGCACCGGTTTCGGCCGGTGCCCGCTTTGTCACATCCTGGACGCGGTTCATCACACTTCGGGGGTCCGGCCGTTGCGGCACCGGTGCACGCGCCCTACTATAGATAAACGGGGCGTCCCCGGAGGCTGCCCATGCTGTCGGCTTCGAGCTGTCATATACGCAGGTGCGTGCCCGCATTCGTTTTCCTGGCCAGCGGGATCCTGAGCCTGTACCCTTCAGCTTCAGTCGCGCAAAGTCTCCAGGGCCAGGCGGCGATCGTGATTGCGTTCGTCACCGACACGAGCGGAAAACCACTCGCCGGGACCGACGTGCAGGTCGTCGGGACCGGAGTCAGGGGAAGCACCGATGACGCGGGCCGGGTGGCATTGCTCGCTGTCCCCGCCGGCAACGCCGTCCTGCGCCTCCGTCGCCTCGGCTTCGCCGAGATGACGATCCCGATCACTGTAACAGCCGGGATGGGACCGGAGACGCGCTACAGGATGACCCCGGTGGCGACGGACCTGAAAAAGGTCGTCGTGCGC
>JBBQZF010000144.1:0-7479 GCA_038208015.1 Gemmatimonadales bacterium | reverse complement strand
TCCGCAGTACGTCCGCAGTCCGCAGTTAGTAAATACGCCATTTAATTACCAAACACCCGCCCCGCCACCAGATAAACAAAAACAGGCAATAGCATCACGAAGAACAAATTCAACCAGATACCGGCAGTCGCCATCTCGGGGATAGTCAACCGGCCGGTTCCGTACACGATTGCGTTGGGAGGAGTGGCAACCGGCATCATGAACGCGCAACTCGCCGCGATCGCTGTGGGTATCGCGAGAAGCATCGGATCCGCGCCCATTCCGACAGCCAGTGACGCGACGACAGGCAGGAAAGCGGCCGCAGTTGCAGTGTTGCTCGTGAGCTCGGTGAGGAATATCACGACGAGAGTCACGATCGCGATCACGGCGAACACCGGCCAGCCTCCAATGGCGCCGAGCGCGGTCCCGATCCACTCGGCCAATCCTGTCTGCTGAATCGCGGCAGCCAGTGACAACCCTCCTCCGAACAGGATCAGGACGGCCCACGGCAGCCGCTCTGCCTGCTTCCAGTCGAGCGCAAAGCGAAGCGGCCGCCAGCTGAACGGAATGATGAATACAAGTAGAGCGCCGGCTATCGCGATTCCCGTGTCGGTCAGCGCCGGAACCCACCGCTCGAACAGCGGCCGCGTAACCCATGCAGTCGCGGTGAGCGCGGTGATGCTCCCGACTATCCATTCCGCTCGAGAGAGAGGACCCTGCTCGCGGCGCTCGTTTTCGAGGAGCGCCGCCCCTCCGGCGATCTCCTCGGTGCCCACCCGCTGCAGAACTTTCGTAAGCAGATACCACGCTACCGGGAGCGAGATGATCACCAGCGGGACGCCAAGCAGCATCCACTGCATGAAACCGATCGTTATTCCGTAGGACTCCAGCATGAATCCCGCGAGAAGTGCGTTTGGCGGAGTGCCGATCAGCGTGCCCAGGCCACCGATGTTCGCGGCGTACGCGATGCCGAGCAGCAGCGCCACCTCGAAGGACCTGCTCTGGCGCTCGTTCACCGTATCGCCCCCGCGGGAAAGCGCCATGACCGAAGTCGCCATCGGAAGCATCATCACGACCGTGGCGGTGTTGCTGACCCACATGCTGATGAACGCAGTACCCGCCATGAAACCGCCGATGAGGTTCGCAGGGCGTGTTCCGACGATGGACAGAATCGAGATCGCCAGACGCTTGTGAAGGCCGCAGCTCTCCAGCGCCATCGCCAGGAGGAATCCTCCGAGAAACAGGTAGATCACCGGATTCGCAAACGGCGCCGTCGCCGCGCCGATCGAGGCGATGCCCAGAAGCGGGAACAGCACGAGCGGCAGCAGCGCAGTGGCAGGAATCGGAATCGCTTCGCTGATCCACCACGTCGCCATCAGTACGCCGACTGCGGCGGTGCGCCAGGCCATCAGCGACATTCCATCAGGAGGCGCGACGACAAGCATGAGACCAAATGCGACCGGCCCCGCCATCAGCCCGATGCGCACGCGCATTCCTGGGGTGCCAGCAGTCTTCGAGGAAGAACTCAACCTGAAGAGTTAACCGGGAGACGAAGTGTAAATGTGCTGCCGGCGCCCGGCTCGCTTTTGCACGAAAGACCACCGCCCATTGCGCGCGCAAGCTCGCGGCTGATCGCCAGGCCCAGGCCAGTTCCCGCGCCCGTCGGCGCGGCCGGTGGGCGCAGCTTTACGAAAGGCTGAAAAACTTCCTCGAGCTTGTCTGGTGGAATTCCCGGACCGGTATCGCGCACATGAAGGAAAACTTCAGCTTCGCGGACTTCAGACCAGACCGAGATCGTTCCCTCTGATGGGGTGAACTTCACGGCGTTGGCAAGCAGGTTCAGCACGATCTGCTCTACCCGTTCCGCGTCTGCCCTCACCTGCGGACTATCTTTGTCCGCGCCCACCTCGAACCGGAGCCCTCCGGCGCTGAGCTGCGGCTCGATCATCCCGCGAACATTCTCCACGACTCCCCGGATGTCGACGACTGTCGGATGCATTCCGAACTGACCGGACTCGATTGTCGCCAGGTCAAGAAGCTCGTCAACCAGCCGAAGCAGATGCAGCTGGTTGTGCCGGATGCGCGAGAGAAGGTGCCGCTGGTCGTCGCTCAGCGGGCCGTGAATCTCCTCTTCCATTAGCGCGGCATACCCCCCGATCGCGCCAAGCGGAGTGCGCAGTTCGTGGCTCACCATGTTGACGAATCTGGTCTTCGCATCGTTCGCTGCCTGCGCGGCGTCTCTTGCTTCCGCGAGATCCTCCGTTACACGGACCTGCTCGTGCTCGGCCCGCTGCCGGACCAGAAAAATACTGTGAGCGTTCTTGAGAGCTGCCTCGCGAAGCAGCGAGTCTTCGTCGTCTTCCACTCAGGAGCCCGCGATAAGGCGCGAAGCGAGCTCCGTCCCCCGCACGCGGGCCTCGATCTTGGCAAATGCCGTGTCGCGGGTTGTCGACCTGTCGTCGCTGAACGGGGCGAAACCGCAATCATCGGTTGTGCCAAGGTTCTCGATCGGGATGTACTCCGCAGCCTCGAGAACGAGGTCGCGCACTTCCTCCGGAGTGTCGATCCGCGGATCGATTGGCGAGACAACCCCAACGAAAATCTGCCTGCCAGGCCTCACGTGCTGGCGGAGCATGGAAAGCACCTTCGTTCGATCCACCTCTCCGCGCAGTGCAACGCAGAAATAACCCACGTTCAAGTCGAACAGCCGCGGCAGGAAATTCGAGTAGTCCACGTCGGCGCTATGAGTGGAGTCCCGGTCCCCCCCGGGACAGGTATGAACTCCTAGCAGACTGCGCTCGCTGGATGAGAATCTGGCGAGAGCAAGGTTATTGAGATCGACGAAGCTGTTGAGCAGTTGGCCTGACGGATCCACCTTCATGGCCAGGCGCGCCTCGGTAAAGTCGATTTGCACTTTTGCCGCGCCCTTCTGGAGGCACCGCCGTATCTCTGTCTCGTGCTCGTTGAGCAGGTCGCTGATGAACTCGTCGCGAGGATAACCCGGAATCTCCTTCGAAGGGTACATGAGGCTGAGAGCCGATGGAGAGATCACCGCCTGCTTGATGGCACGGGTCGTCCAGCGAAGCGCGACGTCGAGGTACGCGTCGGCGTAACGCTTATACCGGAACGGGCCGCGGGTGAGTCTCGGCATTCTGCGCGTGTGGCCGGCCGCGAACGGAATCCTGAATCCGTCGGGCGCGGTGTTCTCGAGGCCGTGGACCGAATACGTCCAGAAATTGTCGTACTTACGCTGCTCCCCGTCCGTTATCACCGGGGAGCCGGTCGCCTCGAACCGCTCGATGGTGTCCCGCACCGCGTCTTCGTAAAGCGGATCTTCGCTGGGGTCTGCTATTTCGCCTGCCGCGACCGCCTCGAGAAGGGACAGCGGTCGTGGAATACTGCCGATTGGTTCGGTTGGAATCAGCATTTTTATATCCCTGGCGTGCCGCTGCGAGTGATCGCGAAGCAGATGTTTTCAACTGGCGAATTTGGACATTTACGCTTCGGGGGGCAAGTCATGACGGTCTTCATCAGCATGACAAGATGGTCGGTATGGATTTCGACCAGGATCTCGTCAACCTCGAGCATGCTGCCAAGGCGAAAGGCGCGCCGTAAAACCGGAGCTCACTTAAGGAATGACCGTATCCACCGTTTTTCACTCAACGCGCTTCACCATGTTCATGGTGTAGCCTTGGCTACCGTATCATTAAGCATGAAGCTATGGCTCGACGCCGACGCGACGCCGCGCGATGTGAAGGAAATCTGCTACCGGGCCTCCGACCGGCTTAAGATCGAAACGATTCTCGTTGCAAACCAGAGGGTTCAGCTTCCGGTCGGTCATTCACACCTGTCGGCAGTCCGGGTCGAAGGCGGCCCCGATGTCGCCGACCTCTACATCGCTGAACATTCGGAGGCAGGAGACGTGGCGGTCACCGCTGACATTCCGCTCGCCGCACTGCTCGTGCCGCGTGGAGTTGTCGTCATCGATCCTCGTGGCGAGGAGTACACAGAGGAGAGCATCGGAGAAAGGCTCTCGGTCAGGAATTTCATGGATGATCTCAGGTCGACCGGAGTCGAGACAGGCGGGCAGAGGCCGTATGGCCCGCGCGAGAAGCAGGCATTCGCCAACGCTCTCGACCGAACGCTCACCCGCGCCATCATGCGCGGCTCGAAGGCGGTGTGAGCAATCCCGTGATTGACAGCAGCCGTAACCAAGCGACCTTATCGGCACTCGATCAGCCGGAGTTCCCCCATTGATCTCGATACTTCACGCCGCCCTGTGGGTCGCTACGCCCCTGTTGCAGGATGCTATCGTGGCGCCACCCGCAAGGCGTCCGCTTCCGCGTCCGGCAGCATATGCGCCGATGGCGGACGTGAACCAGAACCGCGCTTCCGCCGGCCGGATCGCCAAAGGCACTCTGTCGCTCTCGCTCGACATCGTCGAGGCGGCATGGCAGGCGGAAGGGAGCGGCGACCCCGTGGTGCGAATTCTTGCGCTCGCCGAGCGTGGGAAGGCGCCGCAGGTGCCGGGTCCGATGCTGAGGGCTGCGTCCGGAACGACCGTGCGCCTCAGTCTTCGCAACAGGTCTGATTCGGCGGTGATGATGAGCGGCTTCCGGCCTTCACTCCCGCCGGATGCCGACACGCTTCATCTGTCACCCGGAGCGACGCGAGAGATCAGCTTCACTCTGGACTCAGTGGGGACATTCTTCTACTGGGGCGTGTTGAAGGGACTGCGAACGTGGCGCCAGCGGGACTGGCTGGATTCGCAACTGAATGGAGCGCTGATCGTGGATCCGCCGGGCACGCCGTGGGGGACACAGCCCGATCAGGTCTGGATGGTCACCGAGTGGTTCCATCCATACGATGACCGGCCGTTCGAGAGTGTGCTCGTCTTCAACGGTAAAGCGTGGCCGCACAATGAGCGGCTGACCCTGGCGCAGGGAGATTCGGTGCACTGGCGGTTGATCAACGCCGCGGCTATCGAGCATCCGATGCACCTTCACGGTTTTTACTTCCGTGTTACGCGTCGCGGGGGCGAGCGCGCTGACACCGCGATCGCGCCGGGGTTGCAGCCGCTCCAGAACATGCAGACGATGCAGCAGGGCGGAACGATGTCGATCTCGTGGGCGCCGACCACGCCGGGGAACTGGGTGTTTCACTGTCACTTTGCGTCGCACGTCGGCGATCATTCCTCACTGCATGGATCGCCCGACCCGCACCTGGTGAACAGCGGGAATGGCGGCGATCATCATGATTCGGCCCCGGGCGGACACCAGATGCGAGGCCTGGTGATCGGAATGCACGTCACGCCCTCGGCTGATTACAAGGAGCCGGATGAGTCGCGGAGAAAGGTCCTCAGGCTTCTCGCACAGAAGCGCCTCAATGGTCTCATTGGCGGCCAGACCGCATACGGATTCGTGCTTCAGAAAGGCGATTCAGTGCCAGACAGAGATGCCGTGAACATCCCCGGCCCAGTGCTCGAGCTCAAGCGCGGAGAGCCGGTGAGGCTGCTGGTGAAGAACAACATGGACGAGCCAACTGGCGTTCACTGGCACGGGCTGGAGATTGAGAGCTATCCCGATGGGGTACCAGGCTTCAGCGGAATTGGCGCGAAGATAATGCTGCCGATTGCTCCCGCCGATTCATTCGCCGCGGATTTCACGCCCCCGCGAAGCGGGACGTTCCCATACCACTCGCACCTCCACGAGCTTCGTCAGATCGGCTCCGGAATGTACGGCGCGATAATCGTCAGCGACGCGCCAAGGGACACGATCGTCGATCACTTGATCGTGGCGGGAGGCGGCGGACTGCAGGTGTTCGAGAAGGACGGCCCTTCATTCCTGCTGGTGAACGGTCGCATGCGACCTCGTCCGATCAGGCTAGCCCTGGGCGAGGAAAACCGCCTGAGGATAGTGAGCATTCATGCCGACAACATTCTCCGGTTCCGCTTCGGCAACGACTCGACAGTCGCTACGTGGAAGCCGATCGCGCGCGACGGCGCAGACCTGCCCCTCGCATTACAGGGAATGAGGTCAGCGATTGTGGAGATGGGTCCTGGAGAGACAGCAGACTTCACGTACGTTCCCGCGAAAGAGGGAGCGATGACGCTCGAGGTCTGGATGTGGCCGACTGGCCAGCGCGTTGCAGTGCCGGTAGTCGTTGCCCCAGGACGCGGAAAGGAGGACCCCGGCGTCGCCTCGGTGCAATAGCATCTACAGCAGTTGCGGGTTCCTCTGCCACAAGGAATAAGTGAGCGCGGTAGCGAACGTGACCCACGCGAGATAAGGGAGAAACAGAGCTCCGGCAACAGCCCTGGTCCGCCAGAATGCCACCATCGTGGCCACGATCAGGATCCAGAGCACGATAATTTCAGCGAGCGCCCAGCCGCCCTGGCGCCACGCAAAGAAAATCCACGTCCACAATGCGTTCGCGGCGAGCTGAATGATCATCAGGAATAGCGCGGGCTTCACCTGGCGTGAATCGCGTTCGCGCCAGACAAGCCATGCCGCGACCGCGATCAGCACGTAAAGAACCGTCCAGACCGGGCCGAACAACCAGGAAGGGGGCGCCCACGCAGGCCTGTCCAACGCGGCGTAAAAGCCCGCGGCGTTGACCGATGCGGCAGCACCCGCGGCGGCGGCGATGAACGAAAGAATCAGCCAGAAGATCAGCCCGGCAACCTGGCGTCGTGTCGTTGTCACCAGCCCCGCAGCGCGACGAGAACGTTATCGACCCGATTATCCCGGTTCACATCGACGAACTCGGCGGGGCGAGCGTGAAGCGCATCGCAGTCATGCCTCACTCAGCGCCGCGACGAGCTCGCGGCAGAAATCAGGAATGTCCACGACCACGCGGCCCCAAACCTGGTTTCCATCGCGAAACGCGGACGCGTCGACCCACGCTCCGCCGGCATTCACCAGATCGTCCTTGATGCCGAGTGAGCCCGTTGTGCTCCGGCCTTTCACTATCCCTGCGGAGATTGCAACGAGACCGCCGTGGCAGATGATGCCGATGACCTTGCCGGCTGAGTTCATCTCGCGTGTGAGCGTCGTGACAGCCGGATACCGGCGCAGCTTGTCCGGCGCCCATCCTCCGGGAATCACCAGCCCCGCGAGGTCCGCGCTTTTCAGCGAATCGACGCGGACTGTCGGAGTGATGCTCAGTCCGTTCTTGCCCTTCACGGCCTCGAGATCGATTCCCGCGCCCACGACGTCAGCGCCCTCTTCCTTGAGGCGCATGAACGGCACGTGATACTCGAGGTCCTCGACACCTTCGGCGATCAGTATCGCTACCCGCTTGCCCGTGAGTCTCATGGGGCCATCACGTTGCATAGGTCGGGCCGCGGTTATCCGCCCGGATTCAGCCTTAACTACGCCGTGCCTGGAACGACCCTGAGCGAGCCGATGGTGCTGCCCCCGGGCTGGACAGACCAGCCCGGAGCGAGAGTGAGCTTCCATCCTTCTCCACGAATTTCTCCCTCAGTGCTCGAGGGTGCAG
>JBBQZF010000143.1:0-7556 GCA_038208015.1 Gemmatimonadales bacterium | reverse complement strand
GCGAGCGCCTGCTGGTCGGAGCAGATATCACGGTCGGCAACGGCACGGCTCACACCGAGGTGAGAGTGAACAGAAGTGGCGAGCCGGTGAGCATGGCCGTCGTACTGACCGAGGCCGGCCTCTCCGGCCTCCCAGCAACGATGCCGAACACGGAATTCGTCCTTCCCCTTCCGGCTGAGCCGAACGGCACGCCCGTGAAGCACGTCACGCTCGACTGGCATCCGGGTGGACACAACCCGCCAGGAGTCTTCAACGTCGCCCACTTCGACGTGCACTACTATTTGATCACCCCTCCGCAGCGGGATGCGATCAGCCCAGCCGATCCGCAGTTTGCGGCAAAGAGCACGCTCAAGCCCGCTGCCGATTTCATTCCCGCCACATACACGGGAGACCCCTTCGCAATCCCCCGCATGGGCGTCCACTACACGGACCCGAATGCACCCGAGAGGAAGGGTCAGGGCCTGTCACTCACGTTCATCTACGGGTTCTACAATGGCGAGATGATTTTCCTCGAGCCGATGGCGTCCAGGACGTTCTTGGACTCCAAGACCTCCATGGTCGTCGACCTCGCCTTGCCGGCGCGTTACCAGGTTCCCGGTTTCTATCCGACAAAGCACGGTATCCGCTACGATGCAGTGACGAAAGAGTACCGCTTCGAGCTGACGAACTTCGTGTCGCGCTAGAGCGAAACAGAGGTTCCCGGTTCGTCTCGTCCGACAGATAGTTGCAGAAGAGCGAGGGCTTGCCCGCGGCTGATCCGGAGATCAGCACGCGGGCCAGGCCCCAGCCGTGCGGATGATCGTAAATCGTCCCGTCGGTCGACACGAGGTAATTCCGGCAGAGCATGGCCTCACCTCGTTGTAGTCCCGCCTCCACAGCTCGATCGATCGCTGAGCATCGCTCGGACTGCTAAACCATTCGGTGTCCAGGCACTCGTTCGCGCGGGCCTGACACCTTCCCGGGGCGCCGCCATGAGCACGCGCTTGCCGGATGACTACTGGCGCACGCGCCTGCCGACCTTACCGACCGTGAAATTGCAGCAGCCATTGCTTATGCCAGGGCCCTGCCTAGACGCCGCAGTTGAGGCGCTTGGTGACGTTCTGGACCAGGAGCGCGCAAGTCGACACGGGGAGCCGCAGACCTCTACTGGCGCCGCTATATCCAATCGGATATCTTGTAGAATGAACGTCGTGCGGAAGCTTCGTGAGGTCAGCGGCCGGACCCAACAGCAGTTGGCAGAAGCGGCTAATACGTCACAGCCAACCGTCGCCGCCTACGAGAGCGGCCGCAAGAGCCCGACGTTTCGCACGCTCGAGCGCCTCGCCGAGGCGGCGGGCTTTCTGGTTCACCTGGAGTATGTGCTGCCACTCACGCGTGAGGACCGACGGTCGCTGGCGCTGCATGCGGCCATCGCCCTTCGCCTGAGCGAAGAGCCGGCGTTCGTGCTCGCGAGAGCTCGGGCTTCGCTCGCGCGCATGCGTGCGCTGCATCCCGGCGCGCGGCCATTGCTTGACGAATGGCGAGTGCTGCTCCGGCGTCCGCTCAGCGCGCTCTTGCCAGTGCTGCGCGACCCGTCGCCATGGGCGCGGGAGCTGCGACACGTCACGCCGTTTACAGGAGTGCTTTCCGCAGCGGAGCGCGCGCGCGTGTATCGCGAGTTTGCACTTGCTGAGGCAGCTGCGCAAACGCACCAATCCAGCACGATGCAGAACGCCTCATGACCCGCGAACAGTTTGAGCATGCGGTCCGCGCGGCTGGCGCCGTGCCTGGCGCAGGATGGATTTCGTCGTGAGCCTGGAGTCAACAACTCGTCGCCTCACCGCGGCCCTCGCCGACCGCTACCGCCTCGATCGCGAAATCGGCGCCGGCGGCATGGCGACGGTTTATCTGGCAACCGATGCGCGACATGGTCGTGAGCTGGCTCATTGCCGCACTCGCTTATGCCGGGATGATTCCGGAAAGCTCCAGTGCAGCCGCAGAGCTTCTGGCGCGCGATCCGGCGTCGCCGCAGGCGTGGGTATTCAGTACCACATCCTTTGTCTTCAGCGGTGATTTTGCTGCGGCCATTGCTCCGCTTGAACGCGCAGTTGTCGCCAACCCCGCCGATTTCTTCGCACACTGGGAGGCGCGAGGTGGGAGCATACGACTCGGGGATCCTCGCAGGAACGGATAATGCCTCAAGGATGAGCGATCGTTATACCTCACTCGACCGGAGCCGAACAAAATGGTAATCAATGGAAAGCTGTTGCTGGCGCTCCTCGTGGCTGTCTCAGCCTGCGCGGGCGAGGATCCCCAGAGATCAGCCGCGGATACCTCGGCGTCGACCACCGTTGCAGCCGGCACCGCGGGATCCGCAGGCCAGGATCTCTACCAGCGCTGCGTTAGCTGCCACCAGGCGAACGGCGAAGGCCTGTCTGGCTCATTCCCACCCCTGGCGGCCTCGGAGTACGCCACAGCAGCGAATGCATCTGTGCCGATCCAGATCGTGATCCGGGGAATGCAGGGCCCGGTTACCGTGAAAGGCGTGCAGTACAACGGGGTCATGCCTCCGTACGGCCTTGGCATCGAGATGAGCGATGATGAGGTCGCCGCTGTCCTGACGCACGTTCGCAGCTCATGGGGAAACAGCGCGCCTGCGATAACACCGCAGGAAGTCGCCGCCGTGCGCGCGCAGGCCGCGGGCAAGCCGGCAGTCACTGCGGAGGAGCTGGCGCCTCTCCTTTAGGGCGCGATCTCGCTGCTCTCATCGATAGCCTCGGGATCGCTCCCGCGCCGCGTGGAACGCTTCTCCGGGCCGGGCGGTAAAAGTATGTTTACAGCCGGATGACCGACGCCCCCGTGACCGGCCATCGTTCCGGACGTCTTTCTCCTGTGGGAACAATTCACCAGAAAAGCAATGAGAAATAAATTCGGCCTTGCGGCGGCACTACTGGCACTTGTCGCATGCGAGCAGACGTCGGCCCCGTTCGAGCCGCCCGTATTCCGGGTCACGGCAACAGTGACCGACGACAACAAATGCACCGTCTCCGCGATGGGAAAGACGTACACATCGAGCGGACAAATTCGCGGGGACAAGCCGTCCCAGTTCGTCGGCTCGATGCCGAACGTTAACTACCACGGGTTTGGCTGCGTTGTGCACGCCGACGGCCTGCCCGGGGACATAATCGTTCAGTTCTCGCGGAACAACTTCGGCAAGCCGCTCGAGCCCGGCACGTATCCGATCAGTCTCGATATTGTTGACGAATCAAGGCCGCAAACCGCCTCAGTGCGCTTCGATTCCCAGGACTACGGCCCGTACAAGCTCCGGACGTCCGACAAATCGGCAGGCTCCGTTATTGTCGAGGAGACTGCAACCGGCGGCCGCCGGATAACTGTCGACGTTGAGATGATTCAGTGGGGCGACCCGCTCAGCTGACCTGATCGGATCCTGGGCGGGCTTTCCCGCTCGAGGAGCGGGTCGATAGCCCGGTAGTCCTCTCCCGGGCCCGGCGGAGTCGCGCGTTTCGCGACGGTCCTCTAACTTCTTGCCGGACACGACAGACTCACGAGCAAAGTCCAGGAATATTGCCTAAGCGCTTGATCGCATCATGGCGGCGCATACCGGAAGCGAACCGCGGCTACATCGTAGCCATGGCTTCCGTTGCCGCCGCAGCCATCGCTGTCTTCGTTCTGAGAGACTTCCTCTCGCGGAGCACCTTCGTTCTGTTCGCGGCGCCGGTCGCGATTGGCGTCTTCGTAGGTGTGGGGCTATTGGTCGTGCACCTGAACGGCTTGATCAGGGCTGCCCGCGCCGATGCGCAGAGGTACGCAAGCCAGATGGAGGAGCAGGCGATGGAGCTCGAGGAAACTCATCGCGCACTCGAAGCCAGCGCCAGTGCGCAACTCGCCGAGGCTCAGTCTCTCGCGCGGCTCGGGAGCTGGGAATGGGACATCGCAGGCGACAAGGTAATCTGGTCAGACGAGATGTACCGCCTCTATGGCCTCGAGCCGGGATCGGAGGTAATCGATTTTGCGCGGTATCAATCGCTGCTTCATCCCGACGATCGTGATCAGGTGGCCGACGTCGTGGCCCGGGCGATCGAGAACCTGGAGGACTTCAGCTACGACCACCGTGTGGTGAGAGCCGACGGCCCCGTGCGGATCTTTCATGCGCGCGGAAGAGTGATTGTCGGGCCCGACGGTACCCCGATCCGGATGCTGGGGACCGGTCAGGACGTAACGGAAAGCCGCCGGGCTGAAGCAGCGCTGCGCAACGCCACGGAGTACGCGGCGAAGCAGGCATCGGCCGAGGCTGCCGCCAGGCATCTCAACCGGGTTTTCGCGCAGGCTCCCGTCGTCATCGCCGTTCTGAAGGGTTCAGATCACACCTTTGAACTGGCGAATGCAAGCGCGCTCGAGCTGCTGGGCGCTGCCGACGTGCTCGGCAAGAATGTGAAGGAAGTCGTGTCGGATGATGTTCTCACCGCGTTCGGCTCGCTTCTCGACAACGTGTACACGACGGGAGAGCCGTTCGTGGGCCGTGAGCTACCCGCGCGATTCCCAGGCGGGCCGGAAGCCGCAACCCGTTACTTCAACTTTGTCTTCCAGCCGTTGAGCGACGAAGCGGAAGTGTACGGCGTGCTCGTAGTGGCCACGGAGGTGACCGACCTGGTCGGCGCAAGAATCAAAGCCGAGCAGGCACAAAATGAAGCGATGGGTGCAAGCCGGGCGAAGAGCGATTTCCTCGCCCGCATGAGCCATGAGCTCAGGACTCCCCTTGCCGCAATCATCGGTTATGGCGAGTTGCTGGCGGACGGAATAACAGGGCCGGTGAACGAGGAGCAGAAGAAACAGCTCATGCGCATCAGGTGGAGCGCGAATCACCTTCTCTCGATAATTGACGAGATTCTCACGCTCGCCCGAATGGAAGCCGGCAAGGAGAGAGTCGATGCCCACGACGTCGAGGTTCCGCAGCTGCTCGAGTCAGTTGCGTCGATGGCCGAGCCCCTCGCTGCAGCGAAGGGCCTCAGGTTCAACCTCGATCTTCAACCTGACGAGATCACGGTCATGACCGACCCCGTGAAGCTGCGGCAGGTTCTGCTGAATCTCATCTCCAACGCAGTGAAGTACACTGACAGCGGTGCAATTACGCTCTCCAGTCATGCCGCTGACGGACAAGTTCATTTCCACGTCGACGACACTGGAATCGGAGTGTCTCCGGAGCACATCGAGAAGATCTTCGAGCCGTTCTGGCAGGTCGAGCAGACAACCACCCGCCGCGCTGGAGGCACGGGACTCGGCCTTGCCGTTACACGCGAGTTTGTCGATCTGCTCGGCGGGTCGATCAGTGTCGAGAGCGAGGTCGGGCGCGGGAGCAGCTTTCGCGTGACACTGCCGCGCGCGTAGTGCGCGCCAGGGGGACTACCAGCCGAGTATCAGCGCGAACATGAGAGGGACAACGATGCTTGCGTCGCTCTCGATCACGAACTTCGGGGTGTCAACGGCCAGCTTTCCCCACGTGATCTTCTCGTTGGGCACCGCCCCGGAGTAGGATCCGTAGCTCGTAGTCGAATCCGATATCTGGCAGAAATATCCCCACACGGGAATCTCGTTGCGCTGGAGATCCTGATGCAGCATCGGCACAACGCAGATCGGGAAGTCGCCGGCGATCCCGCCCCCGATCTGGAAGAATCCGATCGTGCCGTCCTGCGACGATTTCGTGTACCACTCGGCCAGCGTCATCATGTATTCGATGCCGGTGCGCACAGTGTGCACGTTTTTCACGTCGCCGGAGATGCAGTGCCCCGCGTACATGTTGCCGAGTGTCGAATCCTCCCAGCCGGGCACGAACATCGGAATGTTCTTCTCTGCCGCGGCGACCATCCATGAGTTCTTCGGGTCGATCTGATAGCTACCCTCAAGCGATCCGTTGCGAAGGATCCTGTACATGAACTCGTGCGGGAAAAACCGCTCGCCGCGACCGTCGGCGGCCACCCATTCATCGAGTACTGCTTTCTCGATCCGGCGCATCGCCTCCATCTCGGGAATGCAGGTATCGGTTACCCGGTTCATGTGCCGCTCGAGGAGGGCCTGCTCGTCCTGGGGTGTCAGGTCCCGATAGTTCGGGACCCTCTCGTAGTGATCATGGGCGACGAGGTTGAAGATGTCCTCCTCGAGATTGGCGCCGGTGCAGGTGATCGCCTGGATCTTGTCCTGCCGGATCATCTCGGCGAGAGAGATTCCCAGCTCGGCGGTGGACATGGCGCCGGCTATCGTCACCATCATCTTTCCGCCGTTGTCGATGTGGGCGGAGTAGGCGGTGGCCGCATCGACGAGTGTGGCAGCGTTGAAGTGGCGGTAGTGATGCTTTATGAATGCCGAGACGGGGGAAGTTTGTGGCATCAGGGCTGTTGGGGATTGAGTGGGAAGGAAGATATCTCAACTGGCTACTGACTGCGGACTGCGGACGTACTGCGGACTCGGGACTAAGACTACTGCGGACGAAGGACTGAGACTGCTGCGGACTCGGACTGAGAGCACGAAAAAAACTTTTGTCTCGCCCGGGTTCCTCTGTCCTCCTAACTTCGGGGGCATGACGATCAGGGTAATTGCAATCTTCGGGCTCGCTTCGTTTCTCACTGTTTCCACAGCCGGGGCGCAGGATACGGATACTACCGTCGCTCCGCTGGCGAGGGCGGAGCAGTTGAGAAACAGCGGAGAGTTTGCAGAGGCAGCTGGGGTCCTCCGACAGCTTCTCGCGAGTGAGCCGGACAATGGCGATGCGGCGCGGCTGCTCGCGCAGACTCTTTACTGGCTCGGCGACGTTCCCGGCGCGACCGCTGTCTATGAAAGGGCGATCGCGACGCACCCGCACGATGCGGCGGTGCGGCTCGATTACGCCCAGATGCTCGTCGAAACGCGGTCCGCCGCGCGCGCGGCGGAGATTCTCGAGCCGCTCATCGAAAACCCCGCCACGCGGGGGCGCGCCGCAACGCTCGCGGGAACCATGCTTTACTGGCAAGGCGATCTTGCCCGCGCGGCCACGCGGTTCAGGATTGCGCTCGCGGCCGACTCTGATGCGGCGGAGGCCAGACGGCAGCTCGATGAGATTCGCGCCCTGTCCGCCCCGTGGATTGCGATTGGCGCGGGTGGCCTCAACGACGACCAGCCGCTTGACCGTATCGAAGGGGAAATCGAAGCCGGCTTCTTCATAAATCCACTTCTGTCGGTGGCTGCCCGCGCGCGCCCGCGCCGGTTCGACATCGGCACTGCGGAGAAGTACGACATCGTCGGCGGCGAAGTCGAGTTGTCCCACTACGCACCGGCGGCGCGTCTCGAGACACTCCTTGCAGCGGGAGGCGTGAACCATTCGGCCGGCGACGGGTCGCGTATGTGGACCGGTCGCGCACAGTTGCGGTTCAGGCTGCCGAATTTTTTCTCGGTCACGGCGCGAGGCGAGCGCGCGCCATACCTCTGGACGGTTGCAAGCATCGAGAACCCGGTCATGTCCGAAACCGGAACTCTTGCAGCCGCGCTCAGCCGTCCGGACGGTTGGCTCGCCGAAGCCGCTGTTCGCG
>JBBQZF010000142.1:0-7583 GCA_038208015.1 Gemmatimonadales bacterium | reverse complement strand
GTCCGAGGTAACCGCCCGTTGCGAGCCGCCACTTCCGCACGCTGGTCACAGTGCCCACGAGCCCCCACGAAAACGGTCTCGAGGCGAACGGGTATGGTCCATCGGAGAATCCCACCGCCACGAGCACCGCGGCGAGAATGGCTCCGGCCGAAGCCGTCAGGAGTACCGGGGCGACGCCGATGTCCGGAATCGCGTTTACAAGATATGGCGTCGCTTTCCCGACAGTGAGCGCACCGACGATGGTCCCGATCGCCAGTCCACGCCGGCTCCTGAACCATGTCGCGATCATCTTCATCGCCGGCGGGTCGACTCCGGCGAGGACGAAGCCGGTGAGGAATCGCAGCAGCAGGGCCGCCTCGTATCCCGGGGCTCCGATTATCGCGGCGTTCGCCGCTGCACCCGCAACGGCCGATGCGGCGAACAGCCGCTTCGACGGAATCACGTCGGCGAGGTTGAGCAGCGCCGACGTTGCCGTGCCGGCAACGAAGCCGAGCTGGACGATCGTCGTGAGCCATCCCGTCTCGCCCGCGTCGAGCGACCAGGTAGTCGCTAGCTGCGCCGATACGGCCGACGCGGCGAACCACAGCGACATTCCGAGCAGCTCGGCGACCGACAGGAGGCCGAGCGTTCGCCATCGCAGGGGATGCGTGTCGGCGTTCATCGCAATAGAAACTACGCTTACGGGCGAAAAAAAGAACGCGCCCCGAAAGGCGCGCTCCCGGATGACCCGGCCGGGTCTCGAACCCGGGACCTACGGATTAAAAGTCCGTTGCTCTACCAACTGAGCTACCGGGTCTACGTAGTCGACTGAAATCTAAAACTAATGATGTGACTCCGGCCGGCCGAACATCAGCAGCACCAGGGACTTCTCGGCAGGAGACGTGATTATGTACACATGGTCACCGGGCTGAAGCACCGTCGTCGGTTCGGGAGCGACGAGCTTGCGCCCCCGCACTATCAGCGTGACCGCCGCCCCGTGCGGAAACTCGAGCTCCGACAGCGACGCGAACGCCACCGGCAGCGCCTCGTCTATATAGAAGGAGAGGAGCTCTCCGTCCAGCGTCTCCAGTGACTCGATAGCCAGAACTGCCTGCGGTGGTGGTGGCTCCGACCTCTCGACACCAAGCCGGCTGGCGAGCCACGAGACAAGCGCGCCAGGAACGAAAGCGCCGAGCACCACCACGAAGAACACTATGTCGAACACCCTCGATGCACCCGGCGCGCCGGCAAGAACCGGATATGACGCCAGAACAATCGGGACCGCGCCGCGAAGACCCACGGCGGAGATGTAAGCGATCTCCTGCTTCGGGTAGCGGAAGGGCAGGAGACAGAGGGCCACTACCACCGGCCTGGCCACGAACGTCAGAAACGCGGCAATAAGGAGCGCAATCGGCGCTATCTCGAGAAGGCGGGACGGAAACACGAGAAGTCCAAGGACCAGGAACATCGTAACCTGGCTGAGCCATGCAAGCGCATCGTGAATGCGCAGCAGCGCCATCTTGTACGGAAGCTTTCCGTTTCCTAGGATAATCCCCGCGACGTAAACGCTGAGGAAGCCGCTTCCGTTCATGAGTGTCGGAATCGAGAAGGCGATGAACGATGCGCCGATCATCAATACGGCGACGAGGCCGCCGGAGGTCGGCCGCGCGCGGCCGAGAAGTGCCGAGATGCCGAAGCCGATGGCGACGCCGGCGCCAAGGCCTACGACGATCTGAACTGCAACGAACATCATGGTGTGCCAGCCGAAGGCCTCGCCGCCCGATATCAGCCCCTGAGTCACGACCATCGTGAGAATGACTGCCATCGGGTCGTTCGACCCCGACTCGACCTCGAGGGTCGCCGCGACCCGGCGCTGAAGGTGCACACCGCTCGCCCGGAGGACCGCAAAGACCGCCGCGGCATCCGTCGACGAGGCGACAGCGCCGATCAACAGAGCCACCGGCCAGCCGAGCCCGATCGCATGCGCGAAGACGGCGAGTAGCGACGCGATCCCGACAACACCGACTGTGGCGAGCACCGCAGCGGGACCGGCAACACCACGAATCGCCCGCATTGGAGTGTTGAGGCCGCCGTCAAAGAGGATGAATACCAGCGCGACGGTGCCCAACCTGTAGGCGAAACCGTAGTCCTCGAACGCTATTCCGCCGATTCCCTCGGAACCTGCAAGCACCCCGATGACTAGAAAGATCAGGGCGACAGGAACCGGGAACCGCTCCGTCGCCCGGCTGAAAACGACACTGGCTATCAGAAGGGTCCCGAAAACGGCGAGGAACAAGGCCGTGGGTAGCGGTTCGGCTGTGAGCAGCGCTAGACTCCTTTTGTCACTTTCGGCGTCCCCTTTCCGTAAAAGAAGATGACAGAACCAACTTACACGCCAATGACCACGTCAAATACCGGTCCCACAGAAGAACACTCAGTCAACAGCGATAAGCTGCTCGACAAGGTGAAGCAGATCGTTCGCGAGGGTAACGCTCGCCGGATCACGATCCGTAACGAATCCGGAAAGTCGCTGCTTGAAATCCCGCTCACACTCGGCGTGGCGAGCGTCGTGCTGATTCCTGTGTGGGTCGCCATTGGGACAATCGCCGCTCTCGCCGGCCGATACACCATCGTCGTCGAGAAGCGCACTTAGCACCGCAGTCCTTCAACCCGGATTTCATGTCTCTTAGAGCAATCTTTCTGTCAGGGCTGCTCGCGTTTGCAGCGCCTGTAGCAGCGCAGCAGCCCGCAACGCCGCTCGATACAAAGCTACCCGTAGACCCGAAGGTAAAGGTCGGAACGCTGGAGAACGGCCTCCGCTACTACATAAGGCAGAACTCGCGCCCCGAGAATCGCGCGGAGCTTCGCCTCGTAGTGAACGCAGGCTCGGTTCTCGAGTCGCCCGACCAGCTCGGCCTCGCTCACTTTCTCGAGCACACTGCCTTCAACGGCACCACTCATTTCGCGAAGAACGACCTCATCAAGTACCTGGAGTCAATCGGCGTGAGGTTCGGAGCCGATCTCAATGCGTACACGAGCTTCGACGAGACCGTCTACATCCTTCCGATTCCCACAGATACAGCGCGTATCGTCGATCAGGCGTTCCTGATCCTCGAAGACTGGGCTCATGGCCAGCTCTTCGACTCGGCCGAAGTTGCGAACGAGCGGGGCGTCGTCCGCGAGGAGTGGCGTGGCAGGAAAGGCGCTGGCGACAGGATGCTGCAGCAGTGGCTGCCGGTCGCATTCAAGGGCTCGCGTTACGCGGAGCGGCTGCCGATTGGAACTGAAGAAAGCATCATGGCGGCGAATCCGGAGAAGCTGCGCCGCTTCTACAGGGACTGGTATCGCCCCGACCTGATGGCGGTGATAGCCGTCGGCGACTTCGATCCCGTGACGATCGAGGCGAAGATCCGCCAGCATTTCTCGAAGATCACGAGACGCCCCGATGCGCCGCCGAGGCCCGTTTACGATGTCCCGGCCAACAAGGAGCCGCTTGTCGCAATCGCCACCGACCGCGAGGCGACGAGCACGAACGTAAACCTCATCTACAAGATGCCGGCAGCAGGAGTGGAGACAGTCGGGGACTATCGCACGATGCTCATCGAGCGACTGTACCTCCAGATGCTCAACAGCCGGTTCTCCGAGATCACCCAGAAGCCTGACGCGCCGTTTCTCGGAGCCGGCGCATCGAAGTCGAGCTTCTTCGCGCGGAGCACCGAAGGCTTCACTCTCTCTGCAGGGGTGAAGGACGGCGGGGTCGACGCCGCGGTGGAAGCTCTTCTCACTGAGGCCCGCCGCGTCGACGCCTTCGGGTTTCTCGAGGCAGAACTCGAGCGGGTGAAGCAGGACGTGCTCCGCGGATACGAGCGATCGTTCGCCGAGCGCGAGCGGACACAGTCAGAGTCGTTCGTCGAGGAGTACATCGGCAACTACCTCCAGGGCGAGGCGATTCCCGGCATCGAATACGAATACAGAATCGCGCAGGAGCTCATCCCGACGGTCACGCTGGCTGAGGTAAACCAGCTCGCAAGAAAGTGGATCACCGACGAGAACCGGGTGATCATTGCCCAGGCGCCGCTGAAGGATAGCGTTCCGGCTCCAACACGCGAGGGCATCCTCGCGGCATTCGACCGCGCTTCGTCCGCGACTATCGCTGCCTATACCGAAACGCTTTCGGCCGACCAGCTCGTCGCTGAATCGCCCGCACCCGGGAAGATCGTCTCATCGAAACCGATACCCGGACTGGATGCAGTAGAGTGGAAGCTCTCGAACGGCACCAGGGTTATCGTCAAGCCAACCGACTTCAAGGCCGACCAGGTGCTGTTCTCCGCCTACAGCCCGGGAGGCACGTCACTGGCTTCGGATGCTGACTACATGTCCGCAGCGATCGCATCCCAGATCATCCCCATGGGGGGGCTCGGCGCGTTCAACGCCGTCGATCTCGACAAGAAGCTCACGGGAAAGGTCGCGAACGTTAGTCCCGTGATAGGAGAATCCACGGAAGGATTGAGCGGAAACAGCTCGCCGAAGGACATCGAGACGATGTTCCAGCTTGCGTATCTCTCCTTCATGGCACCGCGGCTCGATATAGTGAGGTTCGAGGCGTTCAAGAATCAGGTGACACCCTTCCTGGCAAACCGGGGGCTTGCTCCAGCCAATGTGTTCTCGGACACGGTGCAGGTGACGATGGCGCAACATGCTTTCCGCGCGAGACCCGTGTCTGCCTCGACATTCGCCGAGGTGAATCCGGAGAAATCCCTGGCCTTCTACAAAGACCGGTTCGCGGACGCCGGGGACTTCACGTTCATCCTCGTCGGCAATGTCGATACGGTCGCAGTCAAGCCGCTGGTCGAAGCGTGGCTCGCATCACTCCCGGCGAGCGGACGCACGGAAGCGCCGCGCGATTCGGGAATTCGTCCGCCAGCCGGAGTGGTGAAGAAGGTCGTCAACAAGGGTACGGAAGCAAAGGCGACGACGAGCATGTTCTTCACCGGCGCCTGCTCCTACACGCCGGAGGAGCGGCTCAAGCTCCGCGCCCTCACTACGATGATGCAGACCCGCCTCAACGAATCGCTGCGCGAGCGGCTCGGCGGTACATATAGTCCGAACATCGGCGGGTCATGCCAGCGTCTCCCGCGCCAGCAGTACACTGTGCAGCTAGGCTACGGATCGTCGATCGAAAATGTGGAGCCGCTCACGGAGGCGGTGTTTGCGCTCATCGACAGCGTGAAGACGCAGACGCCTTCGCAGGCCGACGTCGACAAGGTGAAGGAGGAGATTCTCCGCTCACGCGAAGTCGAGGTGAAGACGAACGCTTACTGGGTGGGGAACATCCAGGCCCGGGACCAGGCGGGAGAAGACCTGGCCGGACTTGGAATCGCCTATGACGAAATGGTGCGCAAGCTTACAGCCGCTGATCTACAGAAGGCTGCCCGCCATTACTTCAACACAACAAACTACGCGCGATTCGTTCTCCTTCCGGAGAGCTAGCGCTCCTTCCTGAGCTCGACGCTGCCGTTCAGCGTTTCGAGCTCGATCCTGCGACCGCCGCGTCCGATTGTCCCCTGGGCGCGGCGCGGGCCGAACCTTCCGGAGAGCTGGACCGGGTAGTCACTGGAGATGGATCCGTGCATAGTGCCCATCTCAACGTTCGCATCGAGTGATTCCGGCATGCGGAGTATGACACTCCCATTTACAGTCTTGAACTTCATCGCGCCGTCGCCGGGAGCAGCGTTCATCCTCACATCGATGTCGCCGTTTACGGTCGAGGCATTCACCGGTCCGCTGCGGGTCTTCACGTCCACCGCGCCGTTAACTGTCGTCGCGCGAACCTCTCCGCCGGCGTTCGCAACTTCGACGCGGCCGTTCACCGTGCTCGCGCGGACATCAGCGGTCACGTTGCGGACAACCATGTCGCCGTTCACGGTCCCGGCGCTGACGCGAACTCCTGCCGGAACACTTATCGTGAACTTCACGCGCACATCGTTTCGATCCCGCCGATCACCGTCGTCGTCATTCCGCCGTGAATGCTGCCCCTCCTCATCGCAGTAGCTGCGACGCCACAGCGCGCAGATCGTGACGTCACCGCCTGACTCGACCACCTGGAACGCCACGTCGGTCACAGCACCCCGCCGCACCTCCTTCTCGGCCCGCACATGAACCATGTTGTCGCGGCTTGCCTCTACCGATACAGGACCGTTCACCGACGAGAGCCTGAACCACTTCCCACTCTCGACCCGGCCGGTCCACGTCCAGGTCTCCTGGTTCCGCCCGACTTCCTGCGATACGACAGCGGAGGGTGCGATCGAGGCAGCCACAAGCGCCACAACAACGAAAAGATTCTTCATTACCATTTTACTCCCGATTGGTGCGGGTAGACCCGCGCTTGATTTCGATATTGCCGTTGAACGTCTCTATAACGATTCTCGATCTTCCATCGCCGATCCTGAAATCGAACCGGCTTTCTCCCCTTTGCCTGTTCGCGCCGGACTCGAGAGTGACCGGGAAGTCGCTGTCAACCGTCCCGCTGTAGGTCTCGAGCTGCACAGTCGCACCGGCGTTTGGCGGAACCGCAAGCGTCAGCCTTCCCGAATGGGTTGTGAACGAGTAGCTGCCAAGGGGCTCGATAGTCCCATCGTAGCTGAGCGAGCCGCCGACAGTCTCCGCCCGCACCCGCGCGGAGTTCGCGGACACTATGTTGAGCCGCCCGCTTACAGATTCTGTCGCGATGTCACCGTCGACGTTGCGGAGCGTGACGCCGCCGCTGACAGACTCGGCGCGCACGTCACCGGCAACACCATCGATCTCGATACTTCCTGACACCGACTCAGCGGACACCTTGCCGGCCGCATCACTTACGACAATCGACCCGCTCAGCGTCTCGACGCTCACATCCCCCTTCACTCCGCGGACAGAGAACGGTGCAGAGAAACCCTCGAGCACCACCCGGGTTCCGATCGGGACTGAGATCTCGAGCTCGGCGCCGCCGCTCGGCATGCCATGACCCATCCCGACTGTCACCGAGTTCGCGCGGCCTCTTACGCTCAAATCTCCGCCACGTACAGTGCCCCGGATCCTGACGGCGGAGCCGCTGGTCCCTGTTACGTTCGCGCGGCCCGAGTAAAGAGAAACGCTGAGTGTTCCGCCTCTTTCCAGCGTGACCGTTGTATCAACCCTTTCACGAAGCCCCGTCTGCGCAGCCGCTGACCCGGCCGTTGCCAGGATCGACAGGACCGCTGTGAACATTCCCCACCTGTGAAGTTTCATCCCGCTTCCATTCATCATGTTGAAGATCTGAGTAATGCAACGGTTCGCAGCAGCTGCACCTTCTTGTTCAGCGCGCTCTCGAGACGGTGATTGAGAAATCCGCTGGCCGGATCCCGCTCGACCGCGGCCCGCGCCTGCGCGACCGCCGCGTCGATGATCGCAAGGTTCTCCTCGACAACCCTTACCGTCGAGGGGTCGAGCTGGTCCCGGCGCTCCCGGAGCATCTGCTGCAGCATGTCGATCTCGCCGGCGATCGCCAGCTCCGAGGCAGTGGCGACCGGCTGATTTGCCGTTGACGCAAGCTCGGTTCGCGGTGAGCGCCGCGCTGCCCCCGGCGT
>JBBQZF010000141.1:0-7644 GCA_038208015.1 Gemmatimonadales bacterium | reverse complement strand
GCCGCACCGCGCAGCGCCGTGCACCGGAACCTCATCGACTGCGTCCGCAGCTGCTTCACCGGAATCGCGTCCCTCGACGAGGAGCGCCGGAATGCCGAGCGTCGCGTGGCGGCGCGCACTGGCGATCCCTGCGAGTGATGCCCTCCCATCTCCTTCAATGATTAAATGACATCGATCCCCGCGCCGGCGCTCGCGCCCGAAGACAAGCCGGTTCTCTCACGCCTCTCGGCGCTCGACAGGTTCCTTCCACTCTGGATCTTCGCCGCGATGGGCCTCGGGCTCCTGCTCGGAAGGATCTATCCCGGCCTGGGCGCGGTCCTCGACCGCGTGCAGGTTGCTGGAGTCTCAGTCCCCATAGCCATCGGACTTCTGTGGATGATGTATCCGGTGCTGGCGAAGGTGAAGTACGAGTCGATCGGCCGGCACGCGAGCGACACGAAGCTTCTCGGCACATCGCTCGTGTTCAACTGGATCCTCGGTCCGATCGTGATGTTCGCGCTCGCGTGGACGATGTTGCCAGACCTTCCTGAGTATCGGAACGGGCTGATTCTGATCGGGCTCGCGCGATGCATTGCGATGGTTCTCATATGGAACTCGCTCGCCTGCGGCTCCAACGAGCTCGCGGCTGTCCTCGTCGCGCTCAACTCGGTGTTCCAGATTCTCACCTACTCCGTGCTCGGCTGGCTGTTTCTCACAGTCGTGCCGGGGTGGCTCGGAGGTGAGTCGACTGTCGTCGATGTGTCAATGGGCGAGATCGCGAGGAGCGTCGGGATCTTTCTGGGTATTCCGCTTCTCGCCGGCTACCTGACGAGGAGGATCCTGACTGCAAGAAAGGGCGTGTCATGGTATGACAACGTCTTCATGCCGAAGATCGGCCCTACGGCGCTGCTCGGCCTTCTCTACACGATAGTGCTGATGTTCGCGATGCAGGGGAATCGAATCGTGACGCAGCCCTTCGACGTGCTGAGGATTGCGATGCCTCTCGCGATCTACTTCTTCGTGATGTTCGGGCTTGCATTCGCGCTGTCGAAGCGCCTCGGCTTCAATTACGAGTCGACAGCGTCACTCTCGTTCACTGCAGCCGGCAATAACTTCGAGCTAGCTATCGCAGTTGCCGTTGCGACTTTCGGGATAACATCAGGCGAGGCGCTCGCCGCAGTCGTCGGACCCCTGATTGAGGTGCCTGCGCTCGTCGGCCTCGTTTACGTGTCGCTGTGGGCGAGGCGGAGATTCTTTCCTGCCGAGGTTCCGCCGCTGGCGACGGTCGCGCGGCACTGAGGAGTTACAATGCGATACGCTCTGATATCTGATGTTCACGCCAATCTTCCCGCCCTCGAGGCGGTTCTTGCTGACATCGCCGCGCGGCCCGACATCGCCGCGACGTATCAGCTCGGTGACCTCGTCGGCTACAGTCCCTGGCCGAATGAGGTCATAAGCGCGATGAGGAATGCACGCATTCCCGGTGTCGCGGGGAACTACGACTCAACAGTTGCGGCCGACTACAAGCATTGCGGCTGCAGGGCCGACACGCCGCGTGACGAGGAGCTCGCGCACGAAAGCTTCGAGTGGACGCGCAAGAACATCTCGCAGGATTCGAAGACCTGGCTGGGTGCGCTTCCCTTCAGGATCGATCTAAAGCCGCTCGGCGGCCACGTCGCGGGTCCGACGGTGACACTCGTCCATGCGACTCCCGCGAACAATCTCGTCTACGTGACTGAGGACCGGTCGGACACGTTCCTCGCGAAGATGGCGGAGCAGGCTGCACTCAAATCCGGCGATGCGATCTGCTTCGGGCATACGCACAAGCCGTGGCACCGGGTCGTGAACGGAGTCACCTTCGTGAACACAGGAAGCGTGGGGAGGCCCAAGGACGGGGATCCGAGGGCGGGCTACGCGATTCTCTCTGTCGGCTCCGGCGCGATCGAGGTTGAAGCCGTCCGCGTTGATTACGACGTCGATGCGGCCGCTGAAGCTGTGACGGCGGCGGGTCTTCCTGTGGAACTGGCATCGTTTCTCCGAGCCGGGGGGAAGACCTGAATCCGGCATGGCCAACGAAACAGGCCGGCCACGCGTAATGGGTTCGAGCATTGCATAGCCAGATAAACGCTCGAAAGTCGCCCATGTTCGCCGGAGTCCTTGATGTTTCGTTCGCTTTTCGCTCGTTGTCTGCCCGCCGCGATGCTCCTTGCGGCAATAGCAGCTGATCCTGCCACCAGCCACGCCCAGATCGGTGGCACGACCGACATCATCACCGGGACGATCACCGGGCCCGGCGGCGAGCCGGTGAATTCGGCGCAGGTGCAGGTCACCTCAATTGAGACTGGCATCTCCCGAGTCAAGGCGACGAACGAGAGAGGGCAGTACACTCTCCTCTTTCCGGACGGCGGAGGACAGTACACGATCACTGTCCGCCGGATCGGAATGGCTCCGCAGCAGGCGAACGTGTCGCGCCTTGCGGACGAGGATCGGCTCCTTGCGAACTTCGAGCTCTCAGCCGCTCCGACGCAGCTCGAGGCAGTAGTCGTCGAGGCCCAGCGTCGGCCGCAGCTGAGGCAGGATGAGCGGCCAACACCAGGGTCGAGTGGTCGTACGCTGACGGGCGAGGCGCTCTCGAGGCTTCCGATCGACCCGAGCGATCCGAACGCGATCGCGCTGCTTGCCCCTGGGGTGATTGCGGTCGAGGGCAGTGACACCACCGCTGCCGGCTTCTCGGTCGCCGGACAGAGCCCCGACCAGAATCGGGTGACGCTCGACGGCCTCACCTTCGAGTCGGGCACGGTGCCCCAGGAGGCAGTGCGGAACACGCGCGTCGTCACCAACACGTACGATGTCGCGCGCGGGCAATTCACCGGCGGACTCGTCCAGACTACGACACGAGGCGGCACCAACAACGTCGCCGGATCGTTCAACTACAGTCTTCGCGACCCGAGGCTGCAGTGGTCTGACGGTAGCGACGAAGGATTCGGGCAGGGCTTCACGCAGCACCAGCTCTCGGGAGGACTGGGAGGAGCGATTGCGAAGGACCGCTTGTTCTATTTCGTGTCGGGGCAGGTGCGCCACCGCGTGAATCCGCTGCAGTCCCTCACCGGGGCGGATGCGCTGACGCTCCGTCGACTCGGTACTTCGCCCGACTCCGCGCAGCGTTTTCTCGACCTGCTCGAGGGATACGGGCTTCCAACCAGCGTCGCCGCGATTCCCGACCAGCAGCTGAACGACAACTACTCGGCCGTCGCGCGGATGGACTGGATAGTAAGCCCGGATCATTCACTGATGCTGCGGGGAAACTATCAGGGCTCTCTTCAGGAAGCGTTTCGGACGCGCGCTCTCGCGATACCCGCGTATGGCGGCGAGCAGGAGGAGAGCGGCGGCGGAGTCATGACGACCCTTTCGTCGGTGTTCGGTATGTTCATCAACGAGGCGCGCGCAAGCTTCTCGAGATCTGATCGAAGCGGCGACCCATACCTGCTGATGCCGGAAGGCCGGGTACGAGTGACGTCTTCGTTCGACGATGGCGCAACGGGCGTAACGACTCTCGACTTCGGCGGCAATCCGTCGCTTCCCACCGCGGGATCGAACACGCAATTCGAGGTCACCAACGAGATATCCCGCCTCGGAATCGGCGGGCACAGGTTCAAGCTCGGCGGACTGCTCAACTACACGGCGTTCTCGACAGCGACGAGCAGCAACGCATACGGAAGCTACAGCTACAATTCGCTCGAGGACTTCGGGCTCAACCGTCCCGCATCATTCACGCGCACGTTGTCAGCGCGGGAGAGGGAAGGCGGATCGCTGTCGGCGGCGCTCTATCTAGGCGACACGTGGCGGCGAAGCAGGGCACTCCAGCTCACTTACGGAATTCGTCTCGAGAACGACCGCTATCGCGACGAGCCGGCATTCAATCCCGTGGTCGAGGAGCTGTTCGGCCGTCGTACTGACAGGCTTCCATCGGAATGGCGGCTGAGCCCCCGAGTCGGGTTCAGCTGGACAGTTGGGTTGCCCGAGCCGGGCGCGGCAACGGGCGCCCGCGCTCAGGGAGGCTTTGGGGGACGCGGCGGTGGCGGGAGAGGCGGATTCGGCGGCGACTTCGGAGCGGCGGGCGCGAACGTGACTGTCATCCGCGGCGGAATCGGCGAGTTCCGCGGCCGCACGCCGACTCAGCTCTTCGCATCAGCAATCGACGCCACGGGACTGCGGGGTGGTGAGCAGCAGCTCGTTTGCATCGGCAGCGCTGTCCCTGTTCCACTCTGGTCAGGCTTTCTCGCGAATCCGGAGACGATACCGTCGCAGTGTGCCGATGGCGCCGGAAGCAGTCCTGTCTCGCGCGGCGCGCCGAATGTCGCGCTGTTCAGCGACGGGTTCGGCGCTCCTCGCGCCTGGCGCGGATCGCTTGGCGTCCAGCGCCGGCTCTCGCTGCGCTTCGGCGTGAGCATCGATGCATCGTATGCATTCGGCACGAGCCTGACAGGCGCCCGAGACCTGAATCTCAGGGAGTCGCCGGCGTTCCTGCTCGAGAGTGAGGGCGGCCGCCCGGTGTACGCGCCTGCATCAACGATCGTCCCGTCGACCGGCCAGACGAGCGTTCTTGCCTCGCGTCGCCATGGCGAACTGGCGCAGGTAGTAGAAGCGATGTCGGAGCTCGACTCGCGGACTGCGCAGGTGAACATGGGACTGAACGGTGTTCTTGCGCGCAGCTTCATCTGGAACATGTCGTACACCTGGACGCGAGCGCGCGATGAAACAGCATTCGCGCCCGGCGCGAGTCTCGGCGGCGGTGCCGCGGGCGGCGGAAGAGGATTCGGCAACTTCGGCTTCGGAGTTGGATCTGCGACGACGGGCGGGGATCCAAACGCGATTGAGTGGGGACGCAGCGACCTCGAGCGCAGGCACGCGCTGAGCGGCTCGCTTAACTGGTTCGCACGCCCGTGGCTCGATGTGACGTCGGTTATGCGGCTCACATCGGGGCAGCCCTTCTCACCACGCGTCGGTGGCGACATCAACGGCGACGGGTCGCGGAACGACCGCGCTTTCGTGTTCGATCCAGCGGCTACTGCTGATCCTCGGCTCGCATCGGCGATGTCGGACCTCCTCGATAACGCACCGGCCGCAGTGCGCGAATGCCTGACGTCGCAGCTCGGCCAGATCGCGGCGCGAAACAGTTGCAGGGCGGGTTGGAATACAACCATCGATATGCAGATGAATCTCAGGCCGAATTTCGGTAGAACACTGGGCCGTCGCGTGAACATCATGCTCAGCCTGGTGAACCCGCTGGCAGGTGTTGACCGGCTCGTTCAGGGAAGCACGAACCTGAAGGGATGGGGCCAGCCGAACCGGCCTGACGGGACACTCCTTTACGTTCGCGGATTCGATCCTGTGGCCGAGCGTTACGTGTATGAGGTGAATGAGCGCTTCGGGGATACGCAGAGCGCGCGCACTGCTCTGCGGAATCCGTTCCAGATTGGAATGCAGGTCCGGCTTCAGCTCGGGCCCGACCGCCAGCGCGAAATGCTGATGGGCGCGCTGAGCCGCATTGGTGGCGGTGGTGGCGGTGGTGGTGGCGGGGCCGGCGGCTTCGACGTGCGGACGATGCTCGAACGTGTCGCCCCGAATCCGATCGCAGGGATTCTCGAGCTCCGCGACTCGCTAGGCCTCACCGATGCGCAGGTGACGGCGCTCGGCCCGATCACAGATTCACTCCGCGTGACAACCGACTCGATCGCGGCAACGCTACAGAAGCAGATCAATTCGGTCGGGACAGGTGCGGACTTGAGGAGCATTTTCCCGATGATCCAGCCGCGTCTTCAGGAGGGACGCGATGCGTACCTCAAGGCAATCGAGTCGGCCCGGCAGGTACTGACGCCGGAGCAGTGGCAGAAGCTGCCTGAATCACTGCGCAATCCAACATTGAGGCGGCAGCGGGGGCCCGGCGGCCCGGGTGGTCCCGGCTGACTCCGTATCGTCCGGGACCCATCGGGCGGAGAACAGCCGGTGTTAAAGTGCGCCGTCCTCCCACGGGCCGCGAATAGCGAGCGTCACCCCCCGCTCGGTTCCGGCATCCAGAGTCGAGCCCATGATGTTGACGAAAAGAGTTCGTCCATCGGGGCTGAAACACGCGCCGGCGAACTCGGTGAGGTTGAGGAGGTTCTTCGCGAAATCGAAGATCCGCCCTTCGGGCGTGAGTCCGCGAAGATATTGCTCGCCACCTCCGTCCTCGCACATGACGACTCCGCCGCGCGGGCTCACAGTGATGTTGTCGGGATAATTCAGGACTGCAGCCGAAGGTGACTCGAAGACAAGTGTCAGCGATCCCCCGTCGCTTCCTTCGGGACGATAGAACCACACCTGGCCGACTTTTGCATCGCCACCGTTTGTGGCGTGAAAGAACACTCCACCATCTCCCCACCAGCATCCCTCGAGGCGCGAGAACCGGGCGCCGCCCTTCGTGAACCCCTGCACGAAGACAGCTCCTGTGTCGCCCCAGGCGCCGCGCGGATCCGGATCATCGATGTCTACCCAGGTGACCGGCAGCGTCGAACCCATCCGCTGTCCATCGGCGGTGTCGTAGTTCGGCTTTCCATCGATCGCCAGCATCTGGAGCGCGCCGCCTGACGCGAGCACTTCCTTTTCGCGCGGGATGAAGCGGTAGAATCCGGCGAGCTGCCGGTCTTCAGTCTCGTAGACGATTCCGGTGTCCGGATCCACCGCGACAGCCTCATGGATGAACCGCCCCATCGCCTTGAGAGGCACGGGCTTGACGAGCCCCTCAGCCGATGCCGCCACTTCGAACACGTATCCGTGCTCCTCACCCCACCCGGCCGCAACTCCCTCAGTGTTTTCCTCGCACGTGAGCCACGTCCCCCATGGAGTCGGGCCGCCGGCACAATTCACTATCGTGCCGTTGAGGCTTACGAAATCGCGCACGACGGTCGCTGCTCCATTCGCGTCGATCCGCACTTCGAGTGAAGTGGTTCCGCCGCCGGCTTTCGAGTCATACGCTTCGCCTGGATCGCCCTTCACGCGCGCCGTCGCGGCGGTGTTGCGGTTCTCATGATTCCGTATCAGGCGCACGTTCCCGTTGGGAAGTGCGAACGCGGCCATCCCGTCGAATGCGCCGGGTGTCTCGTTTCCATCGGACATCGGCTTGCCGTTGTAGCTCAGGACGGAATACCCAAAGCCGGCAGGGAGCGCGAGCTCGGGCCCGGCATTGCGAAGAAGTCCGTACCCACCGTCACCACGGCGGGCAACTTCGGGCCGGCGCATTCTTCGTCCGCCGTCAGGCGCAGCGGCGCAGGCGACGAGTCCCTGTAGCGACGGAGCAAGCAGTACCGCGCCGGTGAGCGCGGATGAGGAGCGGAGGAAACCGCGGCGGCTAGTCACGACCGGGCGCGGCGCTCGATGGCGGCGAGCGCCCACCTGGCGTGCTCACTCACGACGGGGTCTGAATCAACAAGGGAGTTGGTGAGTGTCGGTATGTCAGCATCGCTACCTGTATTCCCGAGTGCAACGGCGGCGTTTCGCTTCAACCCGCGCAGCTTGGCCCGTTTCATCGGGGAATTCCTGAATGCTGCCGAGAACTCAGCCTGCGACATTGCCAGGATTTCTCTTGCCAGCGCGGGTGCGTCCTTTCCGGCAATCGCCTCGCGCGGG
>JBBQZF010000140.1:0-7678 GCA_038208015.1 Gemmatimonadales bacterium | reverse complement strand
AGTTCTACTAGTCGCTAAGGTCGCGGCGGGCAATCGACCGCTACGAGATCTGCATACTGGACATCGACGCCGAGGAGCGCCTTCACAACCACTACATGAAGATCTCAGCGCTCGCATGGGAGACGGGGCGCGGATTGATCGTCGTCGTCAACAAGTGGGACCTCGCCGAGAAGGAGACGAATTCGGCTCACAAGTTTCAGACTGAGGCGGGTGAGAAGGCGCCGTTCTTCAAGTTTGTGCCCTTCATTTTCACGTCTGCAATAACGGGCCAGCGCATTACGCGAATCCTCGACACGATCCTCCAGGTCGAGTCGGAGCGGAGCAAGCGAATCTCCACGTCGCAGGTGAATGCGCGGCTGGAGGAGCTTGTCGCCCGGCGGCAGCCTCCGCAGGCGGCAGGGCGCGAAGTGAAACTCAACTACGCGACGCAGGTAGAGACGACTCCGCCGATGATCGCTGTTTTCGGCAACAACCCGGATCTCGTGCAGGAGCACTACATCCGCTATCTGCACAACGGGTTTCGCGAGGCGTGGGGATTCACGGGCAGTCCTCTCCGTGTGGTGATGCGGCGGAAGTCGGCCTGAGGTGCATCCGCTCTTCGGAGTGGCCATAGCGTATATCGCGGGGTCAATTCCGTTTGCATTTCTCGCCGGCAAGGCGAGGGGGGTCGACCTGCGCGAGCACGGTTCAGGTAACCTCGGAGCAACAAATGCCATGCGCGTGCTGGGCCCGGGAATCGGTGCGCTGGTTTATGCCGGTGACACGTTGAAGGGAATGCTGCCTCCGCTTCTTCTGCCGCTTGCGGTGCGGACACCGACTCCGGAGCTCTGGGCGATTGCATTCGGAGTAGCTGCGATTGTCGGGCACGTGCGTCCCGTGTTCCTGATGGGACAGGGCGGGGGGAAGGGAGTGGCGACAGCTGGCGGAGTTTTCTTCGGCCTCGCGTGGCTGCCTGCACTGATATCGCTTGGAATGTTCGCGATCGTTGTCGCGCTCACACGATACGTCAGCGCAGGATCCCTGGCAGCAGCCGTGACGCTTCCACTCAGCTTGCTCGTGTTCCGGGGGCCTGATCCGCTTTTTGCGATTGCGATGGTGATAAGCGCCTTCGTGATCTGGATGCATCGGAGCAACATCTCTCGAATCGCGAAACGCACGGAGCCGAAGATCGGCAAAAGGCCCGCCGGGAGCGCTTCGCCGTGACCCGATGCGCTGTCATCGGTGCGGGCGCATGGGGTACGGCTCTCGCCGACCTCCTCGCGCGAAACGGACATGAGACGCGGATCTGGGCGTACGAATGGGATGTCGTCGAAAGCATTAACAGGGCTCACCAGAATCGCCGGTTTCTCGCAGGGCATCCGCTCACCGACACGCTCGTCGCATACAACCAGATCGAGGCGACGCTCGAAGGTGCAGAACTGGTCACGCTTGCGACACCATCGCATGTCCTGAGGACCATCGCGAGGAGCGCCCGCGACTTCGTAAAGGCGGGCGTGCCGGTTGTTGTCGCATCCAAAGGCATCGAGCAAGGATCACTCGCGCTGATGACCGATGTAGCTTCGGCAGAACTGCCTGGCTCGACGGTCGTTGCACTTTCGGGTCCGAGCTTTGCCGCGGAGGTTGTAGCACAGCAGCCGACCGCAGTTGTTGTGGCGTCGGTTTCCCCGGAAGCGGCGCTTTTCGCGCAGCAGGCGTTCAGCTCGGTGCACTTCCGGGCGTACACTCACTCGGATGTTACCGGCGTCGAGATCGGCGGGTCATTGAAGAACGTGATGGCTGTAGCGACAGGCATCGCCGAAGGACTCGGGCTCGGCTTCAATGCGAGAGCCGCGCTCGTCACGCGCGGGCTTGCCGAGATGACGCGGCTTGGCGTGAAGCTCGGTGCGGACGCGGCGACGCTTTCGGGACTGGCGGGACTGGGTGATCTGGTGCTGACCTGCACCGGATCACTCAGTCGCAACAGGGCTGTGGGGGTGGAGGTCGGGCGCGGCACGCCGCTCGATGCCGTGATGGCTGGACGTGAAACGGTTGCGGAAGGGGTTACTACGGCGCGCAGCGCGCATGCGCTCGCAAAGCGGGAGGGTGTGGAAATGCCGATCGTAGATGCGGTTCACAGGGTGTTGTTCGAGGGAAAGCCGGCGCGCGACGCGATCGGCGCCCTCATGACACGCGAGCTTCGTCCGGAGAGCGACTGATGGCACCTGAACCGGTAAGGGAGTTCTTCTCCATGGGAGACGTCTGCAGCCTGACGGATCTCAAGCCGCACGTGCTGCGATACTGGGAGAGCCAGTTCAGGTTTCTTCATCCTGCCAAGAACAGGTCGGGTAACCGCGTCTATCAGCGGAGGGAGATCGAGCTGATAATGCTCGTGAGGCAGCTGCTCTACACCGAGAAGTACACGATCGACGGCGCCAGGCAGAAGATCGATGAGTACAAGAAGAACGGTGAGCTGCGCAGCGTCGCTCGCGCTGCTCTTGACATGCAGACTGTCGAGTCGCTCGAGGGAGATCTCAAGGCGATCGCCGCGATCCTCGACGGGGAAGAGCCACCCGAATGATCGAGAAGGTCGTGGTGGTGTTGCCCGCCTACAACGCCGAGAATACGCTTGGCGCGGTCGTGCGGGGGCTCAGGCAGCATGTGCCCCGGGTGCGGATAGTGGGAATCGACGACGGCTCCGACGACGGCACTGGTGCCCTCCTGCGCTCGATGTGCGATGAGACAATCCAGTTCCCGGTCAATCGGGGGAAGGGTATGGCGCTACAGAAGGGATTCGCCGCCGCTGTCGGCGCAGGGTGCGACGCAGTCGTCACGATCGATTCGGACGGCCAGCACGATCCCGCGTTTGCGCCATCGCTTATCGCGGCTCTCGAGGGTTGTCACATCGCCATCGGAACGCGCGACCTCACCACCGAGCAGATGCCGCGGCTCAGGCGTCTCGCCAACTTTCTCTCGACCACTGCGACGCGGGTCATCTCCGGCGGCGCGGTGAAGGACAGCCAATCGGGATACAGGGCGATCAGGCGCGAGGTACTCGATGAGGTCCATGCGCATGGCGATCGCTACGAGTTCGAGACCGATTTCATCATCAGGGCAGCGCATGCCGGCTTCAGTATCAGGAACGTGCCGATCTCGACCATCTACGGCCCGCCAAGTTATTTCCGCGAGTTCCGTGACGCCATGAGAGTGATCGGCGTATTGTGGGCTCACCGGTCCGGCGCATTCCGCAAACACGACCCGCGCCCTCTCGGCCCGGTGAATCAGGAAAATTAATGCGACTTCTCTGCACCAACGATGATGGAATACTCGCCCACGGACTCAAGTGCCTCGTTGCGGCAGCAGAGCCGCTCGGGGAGGTGACAGTTGTCGCGCCGGACCGCGAGCAGAGCGCAACGAGTCACTCGCTCACGCTTCATCATCCTGTGCGGCCAATCCAGCGGGATGAGCGCCGCTGGCAGGTTGACGGAACTCCGACTGACTGCGTGATGCTCGCCTGCGAGGTGCTGATGCCCGAGCGGCCGGATTTCGTTCTCAGCGGAATCAACCACGGACAGAACATGGGTGAGGATGTTCTTTACTCGGGAACTGTCGCGGCTGCGATGGAGGGGATCTCGATCGGTATTCCGTCGATCGCCATTTCGTTTGCTGGTGGAGATCTGCGGGCTGACGTGACGATGCTCGACGACCAGATAGGCCCGCTTACGTCGTTGCTCAGACACCTGACATCGCTGCCTTCGTTTCCGCCCAACACGCTGCTCAACGTCAACCTTCCTCCCGTGCGGGGTCCGGAGATAAAGGGGATCAAGCTCACCCGGCTTGGCCGGCGTGTTTACTCTGATTCCATAAAGCGCATGCAGGACCCGTGGGGGAGGCCGATCTACTGGATCGGTGGTGGCTCGATCGAATGGTCGGGACCGGAGAACTCGGACTTCCGCGCAATCCAGGAAGGGTACATCTCCGTGTCGCCCCTGCATCTCGACGTGACGCACCATGCGATCCTCGATGACCCGGAGACCTGGTGGCTCGACCAGTAGACCCGCAGGAGTATCGGGGCGCGCGGAGGCGTCTCGTCGAAACCCTGCAGGAACAGGGAATCCGTGATCTTTCGGTCCTTAACGCGATCGATGGGACGCCCCGTCACCTGTTCGTCCCGACCGGAGTGCGGCATCGCGCCTACGAGGATTCGGCGCTTCCGATCGGCAACAGCCAGACGATATCCCAACCGTCGATTCACGCCCGTTATCTCGAGCTGCTCAAGCTCACCGGCAAGGAGAAAGTGCTGGAGATAGGAACCGGCTCGGGCTACCAGACTGCGCTTCTTTCCCGCCTCGCGGCCCAGGTTTTCTCGATCGAGCGGATCGCTCCGTTGCTCGAGAAGGCGAAGGAAGTCCTACAACAGGTGGGTGCGAGCAATGTTTCGTTCATGCTCGGTGACGGGACACTTGGGTGGAGGCAGTTTGCACCCTTCGACGCGATCCTCGTCGGTGCCGCGGCCCCCGAGATTCCGGAGGCGTATACCGAGCAGCTCGCCGATGGAGGACGCCTGCTGATTCCACTTGGCGACAGGGATGAACAGATACTGCATCTTTTCACCCGCAGGGGCGTCGAACTCGACCGGCAGGACATAGCGCCGGTGAGATTCGTACCGCTCCTCGGCAAGCATAGCTGGGAGGTGTAGAGAATGGGGGACGGAGTGATAAGCAAGGGGAAAGGATTCCGGTATCCGCCGTTCGCGAAGCCTGGCGCCGCGCCTGCGCAGCGATCAATCGTAGTCGAAGGCGCTGCCGATCCACCTCCCGATGATGACTTTCCACCAATCGAGCAGTTTCTCGACGAGCTGCCGTCGATTGATGATTACGTGGATGCCGGAGCGCCTCCAATGGCTGAGGCATTCGCGCAGCCGCCGGCCAGCCACGAGATATCCGCGGCAACGATCGAAGCTGAGGGATGGGCGGTCTCAGCCTGGCAGAGTTACGACTGGAGCAGTCTTGCGGCGCTGGGGCGTCAGTCCTCTGAGGTCGCTGCGGCCGAGTCGAGCTGGAATGCCACTGAATGGGCGCCTTCGGAACCTTCCGCCGCGGAGATAGCTGCCGCGCTCGACTCGATCGCCCGGCAAATAAGATCGGGCGAGCTGGCGATCGACCTGTTCAGGGGGATTCCGCCCGAGGTGGCAATGGCTGCCGCTCTCGCCGCGATGCTGCGCCTGCGCGGCTGAACATGCCGGTGGTGCACATGAAGGTCGTCGGGCGGGTGCAGGGAGTGGGCTTCAGGTGGTTCACCCGCGTTGTCGCGCGGCGCCTGCAGCTTGCGGGCTGGGTGAGAAACCTGCCTGATGGGAGTGTAGAGGTTGCCGCTTCCGGGCGTGAAGAAAAGCTTGAGGAGTTTCGGGAACTCCTGGGAAGGGGGCCTGATGGAGCAGTCGTGTCGGATGTCGTCGACCTCGAGCCGGTTGTCGAAGAGCTTGATTTTCCCTTTGCGATGCGGCGCTAGCGGTCGAGGCCGAACAGAGATAGCCGCACAGCCGCATGCACGAGTTCGATTCGTGCTCGTATGAGCCGAAATGCCTGGTTTCCGTGTCATTGGAAGCAATACTCCTTTCAGGATTCCGATGAAAAACAAACCGAGCCGCTGCCGTGCCCTGTTGATTTCACTGATCTGCGTCGCGCTGACCGCGTCTTGCGCAGGGGAGGGGCCATTGGTCCCGGAGGCAAACACAGGGGTCGACCTTGGTCGTGCTGCCCGGGTGGCCGGGGTTTACGATCTGGATGCGTCCGTCATGTCAGCCCCCGCCTTTCACGATCTCACAGGGTTTCGCTACACCGGCGTAATCGTTCTCGAGCTGAATCCCAAAATTCCGAACGGGTTGTTTGCGACCGTGGAACAGCTGCGGTTCGTGTCACCAGACCAGATGTGGGATCAGCCGATTGCTGTCAGTTCCGCTACCGCCTTCGTGTATGAGCGTGGAGTTGTAATTGAAATCCACAGCGCCTCCCACATCGTCTGGAGGGGCTCAGGCGTTGCTGAATCCGTCCGGATCCGGGGAACCTGGGAGGGTGACAACGCCACAGGGAGCTTCACCGCGGAACGCAGGACTACGAACTGAAACCTTTCGCGGTTCACTTGTAGTTCCTCTCGCTGATGATGCGGGGTGCCGGCAAGTCTATGCCGAAGAATACCGCCGCGAATCGTATCGCCACGACAATTGCCATTGACGCGAACGCGGAGACGGGCTCGCTCGCGCGGATCCATATGAGCACGAGCCAGCACGGTTGCGGAAGTGAGATTGTGAAATTGTGCGGGTTGGAGACCCTGGATATGTTTGAACGGTGCACTGCAGCCCCCGTAGCTCAGGTGGATAGAGCAGCGGTTTCCTAAACCGTTGGCCGGCGGTTCGAGTCCGTCCGGGGGCATCTTCACCGCCGACCAGCACGCGCCAACGGCGGCGTTTTGAGTTTCCAGTCGTCAGTTTTCCGTTTCCCGTTTCCGTTGGGACCTGGAAATTCTGCAGTTGTGGCAGGCCACAGAGGCAGTAAGTCGTGTTGGTAGCCATCGCGTATTTGGCTTAGATTGAGCGACTCCGGGGCAATTTGCATCTTCGACCCCCGGTAACGCCGGCCTCGATGCCTGCGATGCCTCGACACAACCCACACGGAAATTGTCATGTCCTTGCCGCTCTCGACATCGGAAAGCTCTGAAAACCTGATGGACTGGTTCCAGCTCCACAGCAAGAAGGTGGGCTGGGGAGCCGCCATAGTCGTGGTCCTTGCGGCGGGCGGATGGTTCTATGTGCAGTCCCAGGAACTGCGTGCCGAGAGGGCCGAAAAGGCATACTACGAGGCTCAGCGGTCGCTGATGGCGGGGAATCTCCCGCTGGCAGAGTCCGATCTCAGGAAGATGATCGAGCGGTATGACGGGACGAAGCCGGCGATGGGGGCGAGACTCGTGCTGGCCCAGGTTCTCTATGACCAGGGCAAGTACCAGGAGGGCGTCGATCTCCTCCAGGCGAAGGCGCGCGATATAGGCCGTTCCCGTGAGTTCGGGTCGTCCGTTCACCTGATCATCGCTGGCGGCCTTGAGCAGCTCCAGAAGCACAAGGAAGCCGGGGCGGCTTATGAAGATGCCGCGAAAGCCGCGCGGTTCGATCCCGACCGTGAGCGGTACGAAACTCTCGCCGCACGGGCTTACCTGACAGGAGCCGATACGACCAAGGCTCGCGAGCTCTGGACCAAGCTGGGCGCCGACTCAAAGGGTACGGTCGCCGGAGAGGCCAGGGTGCGTCTTGGGGAGCTCGACGCAAAGGCTCAGCAGCCGGCTGGCTGATCCTGGAGGGTAGGCGCCGCCAAGGCGACATCGTCCTGACATCCCGCCCGCTAAATGGTACGTATAATATATGTTATGTAAACTAGGGTCGGTGGAGAAATGTGGAGAACCGCTTTCCGGACGGGACCTTGGAGATTGCTAACCCTTTCCCTTTTAAGAGTTTGATGCCGGTGAGCTGAACCCGGTGTGAGGTGGGCTTCGATCCCGAACGATTTCGGGTCGCTTGAAGTGCCAGCTGGCGCCTTCCGCGCCAGCCGTCAGGCCGGAATCTGGCCCAACTGACCCGTAAAGACGAGATCCGCGTTTCCGCGGAGGGATGGAAGCCAGGCGTCCCCGTCTTTTCTTAGTCGCACCTCGAGCA
>JBBQZF010000139.1:0-7766 GCA_038208015.1 Gemmatimonadales bacterium | reverse complement strand
CTTGCTTTGCTTCCCCACGAAACTCCCAACTTAAAACTAGTAACTCTAAAAACACGCCTCGCCTGGGCTTCCGCTCTTCCTCCGCCCCGCAGTCAAACATGCCTCTCACGCCCCGCAACACGAACTTCGAGTATTCCGGAACCGAGCTCGATGCCCTGGCCGGCGCAACCAATTACTACGCGTGGGTGCTGAGGCAGTTCGAGCCGTTCCTTGGCGAGACAGTGATCGAGGTTGGCGCGGGAATCGGAACATTCTCGCAGTGTTTACTAGGCGTGCAAAAGGTCCGGAAGCTCATCGCGATCGAGCCTGCGATAAATACGCTGCCACACCTCGAGGCAAGGTTCGCCGGCGAGCCGCGGGCCGAGGTGAGGAAGGGATATCTTTCGGCGCACGCGGAGACTCTCGAAGGTGATGCTATAGTCGCAGTGAACGTGATGGAGCACGTCCATGACGATCACCAGCTTCTTGTCGACGCGCTGAACTCCGTGAAAAGTGGTGGTCATCTCCTGCTTTTCGTGCCCGCGCTGCCGGCAATTTTCGGCTCACTCGATGTGGCGTTCGAGCACCACAGGCGCTACACTCGTGAGTCGCTCGGCAGGGCGATCGACGGCGCAGGGTGGGACACCGTGCGCATCTCGTACATGAATTTCCCGGGGATAGCGGCGTGGTTCGTGGCTGGCCGGATTCTCAGGAAATCCAGCATCACGGCCGGCAATACCCGAACGTACGACAGATTCATCGTGCCAATCGTCTCGCGAATCGAGACGCTGGTCGAGCCGCCGGTCGGCTCGAACCTGCTGGCGATCGCGAGGAAACCGTAAGAATGAACAATTCAATCGCTCGCTCCCCGGGAGAGAACCTCACGCAGCCGATGGGGCCTTCCCTCCGTGTGTCCGTTCTCATGCCCGTCTACAACGAGGCGGCGACAGTGGCTCACGCGATCTCGCGCGTGCGAACTCTGCCGCTCGAGATGGAGATAATCTGCGTCGACGACTGCTCGACCGACGGCACGCGGGAGAGACTTCAGGAACTGCTCGAGGCGGGACAGATAGACCACCTCGTGCTCCACGAGACGAACCGGGGAAAGGGGGCGGGCATCAGGTCGGCCCTGTCGAGAGCGAGCGGCGATGTGGTGGTGGGTCAGGATGCCGACCTCGAGTACGACCCAGCCGATATCATGAAGCTGATCGGCCCGGTGCAGGATGGCCGGGCTGACGCGGTGTTCGGCAGTCGTTTCAGGGGTGAAGTCAGCCGCGTCCTGTACTACTGGCACTCCCTCGGTAACGGAACGCTCACGATGCTCTCGAACATGGTGACGAACCTCAACCTCACCGACATGGAGACGTGCTACAAGCTGGTTCGCACGGACCTCATGCGGAGCCTGCCGCTCAAGTCCGACAGATTCGGGTTCGAGCCGGAGCTCACCGCGCGGCTGGCGCAGGCGCGCGCGCGAATCTATGAAGTACCGATCAGCTACAGCGGGAGAACCTATGCCGAGGGCAAGAAGATAAGGTGGACCGACGGGGTCGCCGCGCTGTGGCACATCGTGAGGTTCAACTTCTTTTCGGAAAAGGCGCCAATCTACCAGCCACCTTCTCCGATTGCGGACTGAGGACCCTTGCGGTGTCCGCTATCCGCAATCCGCCTGGGAAGCCAGCCGTCCCTCTCGCCTGCTTCACGAAGCATTCCGATCATCCGGGCGGTCCTGACTCTCCTTCCATCCTCGTTCAGGTGGAAGCGCGTGTCGAAGAAGTAGAGTCCCGGATAGCTGAAATCCGCGGCCGTTCCGACTATGGGGATCCGCATCCCCCGCTCGAGCCGCCTGCGCAGCGAGTCTATCGCCGCGACGTTGATTTCGTATGACCTGTCGATGTACGAGGGAAACATGAAGTAGCTGTGCGCTCCCTCGGCCTCCGCCTCATCTGCAATCTCGTTCAGCTGCGCAAGCGTTTCCCGGTTGAACGTCCCCATCGCGGGAAGCGGCGCAGCGTAGATCGAGTCAGGGTTCTTGCCTTCCCTGCCGAGGTGGCTGACGACATCGCCAAACTCGTTGAACGAGCGACGGTTATAGACTGGGTTCGTGTCCGGAGGAAAGAACTGGTCCTCCTTCCCCACCGCCGCCGCTGCGGCCCGGAGGAAGGCCCTTCGCGCATTCTCCACGCGCGGCCGCAGTACGACGTCGATTATCGAGTACGACTTCATGAAATCCCCGACCCGGTCGTTCGGTGCGTAAAGAAGGGCCGTATTGAGCGTGTTGTCGCCATTCGCGAAGTCGCCGTAGAACTGGTCGTATTCGGGAACGACGACGATGACGTCGCCCACGCCGATGTACGGCCGGACCTGCGCGAGCATGTACTTGAGGCCGAGCTTCGCATAGAGCCCCATGTTCACGACGTCGAGTCCGAGCGAATCCTGCATCATCCGCGAATCGATTCCGAACGCGAGGTTCGACCCTCCCACCAGAACTATCTTCGGCGACGTTGCGCTGCGGATTATCCGATCCTTCTCCAGCACGGCAGCGAGATAGTTGTCCTCCTGAGCGCGCATGTCGTAAGAGCCGAGCACGAGCCCAGTGAGAGCAATGGCGACGACGAGCAGAACGAGCCGGAGCACGATCCTGCTCGCGGCGTACGCTCCCGAATTCTCTGTGCTCTCCGTATTCACTCTGCGTCTCTTGTTACTAGAATTGGAAGTAGATAAACGCCTTCGCATCAGTACTGATGCCGAGCAGCCAGATCGCCATGCAGAGCGCGTAGTAGGCCGGCCACCTCACCCACACCGGCTGCATCCTGAACTGTCTCACCAGGTCAAGCTTCGTCGACGTCAGCTCGACGATCATCAGCACGCCGATGAGGACGAACGAGTAGGCGACCTCGAACTTCGATATACCCGCGACACGCAGTGCTTCCGGCACGATCTGGTGCAGCGTCGGAATCGCTATCGCGCCACGCAGCACGTGCATCGCATCGCTCATGCTTGCCGCCCGGAAGAACACCCAGGCGATGCAGGCCAGGGTAAAAGTCACGAGCACGCTGAATGCGGCATGAGCCACCGGCCGCCCGGCAAGCCCGAACACGCCGGCGAACCGCGCACGGACATCCTGAGTCATCAGCGAGAAGATGAGGTAGAACCCGTTGAGCCCGCCCCAGACGACGAACGTCCAGTTCGCCCCGTGCCACAGCCCGCTCAGCAGGAATACCACGAAGATATTGAAGTACCACTTCGGCTGCGTCACCCTGTTCCCGCCGAGCGGGATGTACACGTAGTCCCGGAACCACGAGGAGAGCGAGATGTGCCAGCGGCTCCAGAACTCGCTAATCGTCCGGGAGAGATACGGCCGGTCGAAGTTCCGCATGAGGCGGAAGCCCATCACCCTCGCGGCACCTATCGCGATGTGGGAGTAGCCGGCGAAGTCGCAGTATATCTGGAACGCGAAGAACAATGTCGCGATGACCAGCGTGAGGCCGTGGAAGTTCGTCGGCTCGCCGTAGACTTCGTTGACGTACCGGGCGAGGCGGTCGGCGATGACGACCTTCATGAACAGGCCCCACGCCATCTGCCTCAGGCCCTCAGTCACGCGCTCATACTCGACAACGTGCTTCTCGTAGAACTGGTGAAGCAGGTTCTGGGGGCGCTCGATCGGGCCGGCGACGAGCTGGGGGAAGAACATCACGTACAGCGCGTATATCCCGAGATGCCGCTCAGCCCGCTGCCGCCCGCGGTACACCTCGATCGTATAACTCATCGCCTGGAACGTGTGGAACGAGAGCCCGATCGGCAGGATTATCGAGAGAAGCGGAAAGTCGTACGGCCAGTTGAACACCGCCGCTATGGCGTTGGCGTTCGCGCCGAGGAAGTTGAAGTACTTGAAGACAGCGAGCACGCCGACGTTCGCGAAGATGCTCAGCACCAGCAGCCACTTCCGCCGCTTCCCTTCCGCATTCTCGATCAGTATCCCGGCTACATAGTCTATCGCGATCGTGAAGAACAGGATCAGGATGTAGACAGGGATGAAAGCCATGTAGAAGTAGCAGCTCGCCGCGAGCAGCCACGCCCAGCGAAACCGGTGGGGGATGACGAAATAGATCGTCACCACCACCGGGAAGAAGATCAGGAAGGTGAAGGAGTTGAATAGCAATGTGCTTGTCGATTGGTCGCGACAAATCTAACCGCGCGAGGAGCGATTGAACCTGCGAGCCAGCAATCACAGGATTAAGACTACCACGCCCCCTGGAGCGCTCAGATCGTCGCTCAAGCGTTTCCGGGCGCTGAGGAGGCGGATTGTAGCCCGGGAAAGGCAGGATGCGCATACGCTTCGTCTTTCCGTGGCTGCGCGTCAGCGCGACAGTCCGCTCATTCGGGGAGCTCCCGACTGAACCATGATACAAATCGCTCGCCGGCAGTAAGGCTCAGCCAGTGCTGGCAATCCGGGGTTGGGCATCGGCAGCTGAGGAGCGGGCTCTACGCCGCGGGCTTCGCCTGCCGTTCGCTGTTAGTCGCTTCAGCGCTGGGCAGTTAGCAGTTTGAACTACGGCCCAGCGGCGGCGGAATTCTCACCTCGAACTCTTTTCCAATGCCAACCGCTAAGCGCTAAAGCAGCAAACAGCCAACGGCGGGGCAATGCCCCCCGGCGTCAAAAGCTGTTCCCAACATGGTGCTGCAGCGTAACCGAGCTTTGTCGCAACCTCGGCGACCGAGTGGCCGGGATCGCGCAGGTGGGTCAGTCCCCGGCTCATCTTTGCCGCGATCAGGAGCTTCTTCGGTGACGTGAGCTTGACACTCTCGAGGTAGCGATAGACGCTGAATATGTGGAGGCGATGTGGCTGATGCTCCGCCATGCAGAGCCCCGCGACTTCGTGATCGCGACGGGGTTGCGGTGAGTCCTCCCGCGCCTCCTCTACCGAGGCGGCCCCGTCATCGACGCCGGGCATAAGGTGATTGTGAAAGTCGAGCTTAGATGGGTAAAAGCCAATGCGTTGCGAACCAGCGGTACTGGATGCACGTCTCGAATTGCGCCTAGATTGAAGACCGTGACCCAGTTATCGATACGTAACGGCATCGGCCGGTTATTATCCCGAACCCCCCAGCCAGCGAGTCTCGAGGAGCAGGTCTACGCTGCCCTGCTCGCGAGCTGCGACGCAGTGTTCGACGTCGGCCGCGTGTCGCGTTTTTTGGCCGGGGTGGTTGGAAAGAACGGTTCAGTGGTGGCTTTCGAGCCGCTCTGGCCGGCGTACCTCCTGCTTTGAGGGAATCTTCGCATGCTTTGCGGAAATGCGTCACCGGTAACGCCGGTGCCACACGGACTCGCTGACACAGCGGGCGTTCGGGACTGCCATGCACCCGAGGGAATAAGTGAGCTTGCATCCCTCGCTCCCATGGCTGCGTGGCAGCAAGCTCACAGAATTACATTCAGCCGCTCATACCGAGCCTTTTTCCGAAGGTTGGACGAGTTCGTCGAGTGCACGGGCACCGCGCGATCCCGACATTCATCAAGATCGATGTCGATCGCGCCGAGAACCTCGTTCTCGACGGAGCCGGCGACTTGCTCCGCCAGGAATCCGGGCCTCTGATGCTGGTGGAGCTGTTCGCGCCATGGCAAAAGGTGATGGAGTACCACCCATACGACCTGCTATCCCGGTTAGAGAGACTGGGTTATCAAATAATCGCATGAGCGAAGGCATTCACCTCTCGGTCGTCACCTCCACGCATAACCCCCGCCGGGATTATCTGGATCGCGTGATACAGTCCCTGAAGGGTCAATCGCTTCCCGTCGACCGATGGGAGTATGTTCTCGTCGACAACGGTGGCCCGGACGCCATCACATGTTCCGTTGACCTGTCCTGGCATCCGCGGGCACGACTGGTACACGAGCCCACACTTGGCCTCACACATGGAAGGTTAAAAGGCATCGATGAGTCGACAGCGTCGGTGATCCTGTTCGTCGACGACGACAACGTGCTGTCCTCCGACTACCTAGCTGAAAGCGTGCGGATTGCCGAGCGCCTCCCCTTTCTCGGAGCCTGGGGAGGAAACGCCCACGGAGAATTCGAGCGACCCGTGCCCGGTTGGATCGTCCCCGTGCTCCGCATGCTCGCCATCCGGACGGTACAAAGGGATTGCTGGTCGAACATGCCGTTTCTAGCTGATTCGATGCCGACGGGCGCAGGCCTCAGCGTTCGCCGCGCGGTCGCGGAACGCTACAGGGATCTGCACCGCGACGGGTTGCGCCCGATTCTCCTCGATCGCGTCGGCGAGTCGCTCGCCTCGGCCGGCGACGAGGACCTCGCAGCGTGCGCCTGCGACATCGGCCTGGCAGTCGGGGTTTTTCATACGCTTGCCTTGACGCATCTGATACCCTCGGCTCGCCTGGAGGAGCGATACATCCTCCGACTCGCGGAAGAGATTGCGTGGTCGGCGGAGATACGGCGGGGTTACCACGATGCGCCTTCGCCCGCAGGGCAGCGAGGATGGCCATCCAGGATCGCGAACGCGTTGAGAATGCTGACGGTGAACAAACACACCCGGGCGCTACGGCGGGCGGAAGACCGCGGTCGCCGTCGCGGACGTCTTGATTTCGCGTCGCTGCGAACGAGGGGTCCCGCGCAGGCGTGAAGCCGGACCTGTCTGTTCTCATTCCAACCCACCAGCGCAGGGACTCTCTTCAGCGCGCCATCGAGAGCCTCCGGCGGCAGACATATCCCGCCGACAATTTCGAAATCGTCGTAGGCGTCGATCGCTGCACGGACGGAACGCTGGAATGGTTGTTCGGCGCCGGAATCCCGCAGCTGAACCATGTGGAGTCGGTGAACCCCGGTGCGGGTTCGGCCAGGAACGCAGCCCTGCGCGCGGCACGCGGCGATGTCTGCGTGTTCATGGATGACGACCTTGAAGCGGCCCCGGGATTTCTTGCGGCACACGCGGCGGCTCACCAGCGCGCGAAGCCAGCCGATGTTGTCGTCGTCGGATACGCACCGGTCCACCTGGACGCGGACTCGAGCCCGTTCGTGCGTTCGCTTGCCGCAGGTTTCGAGCGGTACTTTCGCTCGATGAGGCGGGGCGGCGAGGAGCCGGTGGATCACGGGCTGCTCGGCGGGAACTTCTCCGCCAGGACAGAGCTGGTCCGGCGGGTTGGAGGATTCGACGAGTCGCTCAGTTTTCGGGAGGATGTGGATCTCGGAATACGCCTGCGGCGCGCCGGATCCGCATTGCGCTTCGCCGAGGAGGCTCGCGCGGATCAGCATGTCGAGCTTTCGCTCGCGCAAATGATCTCCCGCGCAGAGCCACGGGCCGAAGCGGACATGTTCCTCCTGGCCAGATACCCGGGCGAGGCGCGGCTGCTGGAGTTGTACAGGTCGATGATCGACGCCCGGGCACGTCGGCGTTTCAGGATCCTCTGGCACGTGGGCGGCCTGATCGACCTTGGTGCTGGCGCCGCCCAGCTGGTTCGGCCCCGCAGTCTCCGTCTCGGGAGTCTGCGATATCAGGCGAGATATGCGCGCGCCGTGCGGCGAATTGCGGGAGGCTGGGACAGCCTCGCCGCGAAGCTTCCAGTGTCGTCGAGCGAGTCATCGGTCACGCGCGTGCTCCATCTCCTCGGCTCATCATTACCCGGGGGCGTGGAAACCTTCGTCAGGGAGCTGGCGAAGCGATCGAGTCCGTCTTTCGAGCCCGCAGTCTTCATCCTGGGTGGTGACGGCCCCGTCGCTGAGCAGCTTCGTGATAGCGGAGCCGAGGTGTTCACGCTGAGCTCCAGCATGGGGAAGCAG
>JBBQZF010000138.1:0-7772 GCA_038208015.1 Gemmatimonadales bacterium | reverse complement strand
ATGAGGAGCACGACCTTCGTCGGCGTACTCGAGTACGTCACGAGCTCCCACGGCGTGGATGGAAGCGCGGTACCTATCTGGAGCATCAATTGATGAATCATTCGCGATGTGCCGCCCCGCTCAGCTCCGCCCAGGCGAAGGTTTCAGAAAGGCCTTCGCTGAGCGACACCATTGGCTGCCATCCGAGTACCTCGCGCGCCTTCGACGCATCGAGGAAACTCTCCTGCTGCTCGCCCGGCCGCTTCGGCTCAAAGGCAATATCGACACTGCTCTTCGCCGCTTCCTGAAGCAGGCGGGCCAGCTCCACCACGGAGGTCCCTGTTCCCGTGCCGACGTTGAACGCCCGCGCATCGACGCGGCCAGGCGCCGGAAGATCGCGGGTTGCGCCAAGGAAAACGGCGCGCGCGACATCCCCGACGTATACGTAGTCGCGGGTCTGCAGCCCGTCTCCAAAAATTGTCAGCGGTTTTCCCTCGATTATGCGGTTGCAGAAGATTGCCACTACACCGGCTTCCCCGTGGGGGTCCTGCCGGGGTCCGTAGACGTTTCCGAAGCGAAGCGCGACATGCTCGAAACCATGGAGCCTTCCGTAGTAAGCGAGGTAGTACTCCGCGGCGAGCTTCGAGATCGCGTAGGGTGACTCCGGCTCCTTGGGGAAATCCTCGACGTTGGGGGGCGTGTTGAAGTCACCGTATATCGCTCCCCCGGTCGAAGTGAACGCGACCCGCGTCTTCCGGCCACTCTCCCTCACGGCCTCGAGAATGTTGAGAGTCCCGACGATGTTCGTGTTCGCGTCGAAGACGGGGTCGGCGACGCTCTTGCGCACATCTATCTGCGCCGCAAGATGCACGATCACGTCGAAGCTTCCCTCGGCGATTATCTTCGCGGCATCGCCAGACGTGACACTTGTCTGATGCAGCGGTGAAGCCTCGGGCACGTTGCTGCTGCTTCCCGTCGAGAGATCATCGAGGATCTCCACGGAGTAGCCTTCGGCGATGAAAAGGTCGGCTACGTGAGAGCCGATGAATCCGGCGCCGCCCGTGACGAGCACACGAGGCGCAGAGGGAGAAGCGATCACTGTCATGATCGGCGTAATCTAAGGCGGTAGCGGGTATCTCAAAGCTTTAATTTGAGGGGGGTCTTTTACTGACTGCGGACTGCGGACGTACTGCGGACGCGGACTGCGGACTACTGCGGACTGGGGACTGGCGACTGCCTTGGAAGTATGCATCACGCTTTTGCGTTGTTAACACCAAAAGTGAAACCATCCTCCCTTACAGGATCGCCCGCCACCCGCGCGCGAATCCCTCACCCCCAACGCGCTTGATCCGTAAGATCCGCTAAAATCCGCCCAATCCGTTTCCCTCTGGATTTAAGAGCTATGGAGCCCGACCCGTCAGCCGCGCCGGCATTCCGGTGAATATCCTCGGCTGCTCCTGGTCGACGATTATCACCGTCACGGCGTTCGGCATCACCCGCACGACTTCGCCGACCGCTGCGGGAACCGGCGGTGCGGGATAACGCGGATCGACAGTGTCATCGATCAGCGTGAACTGATCGCCAACGCGGACTCCGCTTCCCGGATTCGAGCTCAGTATCACGTAGCTCTGAATCGACGGAAGAACCGGCTCGTTATCAATGTAGATAACCTTCTCGGCGCGTCCCGCTGCAACTGAAACCGGATTCCCGACGGACGGCTCAAGCGTCTCGAGCGAGATCACCCGCTGGTCGAGCGCGATCTCGCCGAACTGCCGCATTACCCGGGCAAGAGCAGGCTGGCCGGGCTGGAGCGACTCGACACGAAGGAGACCTGTCGGGATCACCACCTGCACGTCATCGCCTATCACCGGGCCAAGCCGGTAAGCCAGGAGGACCTCCCCTGCCCGCCCGGCAGCGCCGCGCGGCAGGTCAACGAAAACCCTGTCCCTTAACTGGAAACGGCGGCTGCCGGCGGAAGCGAGAATGCCAGGCCTGTCATAGGCTGCGGCGAGGCGGCCACTGCCTGTCGGGCCTCCGCGGCGCGCGCCATAGGGCGCCGCCTCTATCTCGCCAACCGGGACACCGCCGGGCATCCCGCGACCGAGCACCTGGCCATCGGACATGATGCGCTCGCCGAGCGCCGCCGGATCTGTCGAGAACACTGTCTGGTCACTCTTCGGGGCGGGCCTCGTCGCAACGCGCGCCAGAACCTCCGGTCTCACTTCGGTCGCCGGAATGCGAATCGTCTCACCCGGATATATCCAGTGCGGGTTCTCGACGATGTCCGTGTTGCGGCCGAAGACGTCAGGCCAGCGGAATGGATCCTTGAGATATGCCTTTGCGATGTCCCACAGGGTGTCCCCGCGCTTCACTAAATGCGTGACCTCGTCGGGCCCGGCGGTGACGGGGATCAGCGTCGGCCCTGGCCTTTTGGGCCCAGCGGTGGTGTCGGGCGTCTGGGCGCCCGCGGGTATTGCGGTGGCGGCCACGACCAGCATGGCGACGAGTGCAAAGCCGGTCGAAAATGAACGGCGGGGAAAGGCAGCTTCGGGGACCTGCATCAGTTGCTCCGCGATAATCGGATTTTGCGCAGGCCCGTCAATCCCGGGCCGGCACGAGAGTTTTCGCTAAGCTTCTGACTCCCGGCCGGCCCCGCGCGTCACTAACCCTCAGAACGGCAGATCGTCGTCCTGATCTTCGAGGGCCGCCGGAAAGTCATCGAACGTGTTCTCGCTTGCCTTTCCCCCGCTCCGTGCCGGCGCTTTCGCCCGCGAACCCGAGTCGGAGTCGAATTCGCCGCCCCGCCCACCGGAACCGCCGCCCAGCATCAGAAGCTCACGGACGTTGATCTCTGTCGTGTACCTGGTCTGGCCTTCCTTATCCTTGTACTGGCCGTAGTCAATGCGACCCTCGACATACAGGCGATCACCCTTCTTGCAATACTTCTCCACAACGTCCGCGAGCGTCGAGAACTTCGTGTTCCAGACTACGCAGCGATGCCATTCGGTCTTCTCCTGCTTCTCACCGGAAGGACTGCTCCACTGGCGGCCGGTAGCGAGCGAAAACGAAGCAACCTTGCTGCCATTCGAAGTAGTACGAATCTCGGGATCGCTGCCGAGGTTTCCGATAAGCATGACCTTGTTGAGACTCCGACTCACAGTTGCCTCCCGGCGAGATTTGTTTGGCGTTCATCAAGTCTAAACGGCGTGGCCCCGGGTACGGGGCACCGCTTCGATTCCGACATAATCATTGCATCGCCCGACGGAGAACTAGAGCATCCTCCACGGGGGTCCGATAGTACTTCCTGCGCCGTGACACCGCCTCGAAGCCGCGTGAACTGTAGAGCCTGAGCGCTGCCTCATTCGACTCCCTCACCTCGAGGAAAATCTCCTTCGCTCCCCGGTTCCCTGCTTCCGTCATCCCCGCGTCGAGCAGCCTGCCGCCGAGTGAAGCACCGCGCACCGCCGGGTCAACGGCGATGTTGAGGATTTCTGACTCGTCGATTATCACCATGACGAGAACATATCCGCCGATCCCGCCCCGCTGGTCGGCGGCGACAAGAAAGATAGTCTGGGGTGCCGACATGACGGAGATGAAGTCATCCTGTGACCAGGGATCGGAGAATGACGCCCGTTCGATCCGCTCGATCCCGGCAACATCGCCAGCTTCGGCATGACGCAAGGCGAATCCACCGGGCTCAGCAGCCACGGACTCCCGGTCCTCATCCGGCACCGGTCAGCGGCCTCCCGTGCGCCGCCTCCCACTTCACCTGCGCCTCGGCCAGACGGCCATATACCGGCTCCCACGTGTTGACGTCGCGTGGGCCTGCTTCGATAACCTGTCGCAGTGTGCGCGCGACCGCAGACGCGCGGGGAAGCGCCCTCGACACCTTTGCGCCCGCTTCGAGCGCAATCCCCGGGACATCGGATTCGGCGACGATCGCCGGAGACCGAAGCTCGATCACGTTATCGTCGTCTGTGTCGAATACCGCCACGAATGCCTCGCCCCTCATCGCCGGCAGGGTGACCACGTGACGCCCGGGGGGTTCGCCTGATGCGATTAACATCAGGGACGAAACCGCGTAAAGCTCGCAGCCCGCTCCGACTGCGATGCCCTTTGCGATCGACGCGGCAATCCTGAGGCTCGTGAAACTTCCCGGCCCTGCCCCGCACACGATGCGGTCGAGCTCCGACACGCCGACGCCCGCATCTTCCAGCGTTGCGACAACCATCGGAAAGAAGTTTTCATCCCGCCCTCCCCGGCCCGGCGTGACGGAATCAGGAAGCTGCTGCTCCGCGATCACCGTCCTGTCACGCAGGACTGCAACGCTGCCGGCGTAGGTCGATCCGTCGAGCGCGAGCGTCAGTCCGGTGCTCATCCGGCGAGGATCACCCGTCTCAACGGATCCTCGTCGAGATACTTGAGGTCAATATGCAGATGATCGTCCGGCATCAGATCTCCCGCCCGTTCGGGCCATTCAACTATCACAAGCGCCCGCTCGGCAAGAATGTCATTCCAGCCGATGTTCTCCAGCTGTGCCGCGCTCTCGAGACGGTAAAGGTCGATGTGATACACCGCCGACTTTTCGGCATCGTACCTGTGCACGAGAGCGTATGTCGGGCTGGTGACAGGTTCGGTCACTCCGAATCCTTCGCACACCGCCTGCGCGAGTGTCGTCTTGCCCGCGCCAAGATCACCGGTAAGCGACACGAGCAGTGGCGGCGTGATCGCGGCGCCGAGCTCGCGGCCCCACCTCCGTAGCTCGCCTTCATCGAGGGTGAGACCTCCCTTCCCTGCGAGCGGGGGAACCAGATGCCGATGCGTGTGCATCAGCGCTCTGCCCTGATTGCCGCCAGTGAGGCGCGGGGACGCGATCTCGATCCATCCGCCTTTGCGCGAATCTCGAAGAGCTGGTCCCGGAGGCGCGCCGCCGTCTCGAAGTCAAGGTCGGCTGCTGCCTGCTTCATCTCCTTCTCCAGCTCTGCAATCAGCTTCGGCAGATCCTTACCGTAACCCGGCGATGCCTCGGCCACGCGACGGGCCTGCTCCTGGTGCCTCGCCTCACTTCCCTCGCGCGCATCGGCCACGCGAGTGATGAAGCGGACCTGGTCGGTGCTCTTGATTACAGAGGTCGGGGTGATGCCGTGAGCGGCGTTCCACTCGCGCTGCGTCTCGCGCCGCCGCTTCGTCTCCTCCATTGCGCGGTCCATCGAGCCGGTTATCCTGTCGGCGTAGAAGATCGCCCGCCCGTTCACATGTCGCGCGGCGCGCCCGACTGTCTGGATGAGCGACCTGTCGCTGCGCAGAAATCCCTCCTGGTCAGCGTCGAGAATCGCGACGAGCGATACCTCCGGAAGATCGAGGCCCTCGCGAAGCAGGTTGATTCCGATCAGCACGTCGAATTCGCCGAGCCTCAAGCCGCGCACGATCTCCATCCGCTCGATCGCGTCGATGTCTGAATGCATGTACCTGACGCGGACACCCATCTGCTGGAGGTAATCGGTTAGATCCTCCGACATGCGCTTGGTCAAAGTCGTGACGAGAACGCGCTCTCCCTTTCGCTCGCGAATTCTTATCTCGTTCAGTAGATCGTCTACCTGGCCGCGCACGGGGCGGATATCGATCTCGGGATCGACGAGTCCAGTCGGACGGATTATCTGCTCGACAACGACTCCTTCCGAAAGCCTGAGCTCGATCTCGCCGGGCGTCGCCGACACGTTAATCGCGCGAGGCGTGAGCGACAGAAACTCGTCGAACATCAGCGGCCGGTTGTCGAGCGCGCTTGGCAGCCTGAACCCGTAGTCGACGAGAGTGAGCTTCCGTGCGCGGTCGCCGTTGAACATTCCGCCGATCTGCGGAAGGGTTACGTGCGATTCGTCGACGACAAGGAGGAAGTCCTCGGGAAAATAATCGAAGAGGCAGGCCGGTCTCTCGCCGGGCGCGCGGCCGGCGAGATGCCTCGAGTAGTTCTCGATCCCCGCGCACGTTCCGATCTCGAGCATCATCTCGATGTCGAAGTTGGTGCGCGACTCGAGCCGCTGCGCCTCGAGCAGCTTCCCCGCCGGCTTCAGCTCGGCCAGACGCTCAGCTAGCTCGGCCTGGATGTCCTTCACTGCGCGCTGGATCGTCGGCCTCGATGTGACGAAGTGTTTCGCCGGATATATTGCCGCCTTCTGGAGGTCGGCGATAACCTCCCCCGTGAGCGGATTTATCTTCGAGATCTTCTCGATCTCGTCGCCCCACATCTCGACGCGAACTCCCTGCTCCTCGTAAGCAGGGAGAATCTCGACGGTGTCGCCGCGCACGCGGAACGTAGCGCGGTCGAACATCACGTCATTGCGGGAATACTGGATCTTAACGAGCGACCGGAGAATCTCGTCGCGGGGAATTCGCTGCCCTCGCGTCAGAGTTACCATCTGGTCGCGGTAACTCTTCGGGTCTCCGAGGCCGTAGATCGCCGAGACCGTCGCGACGATTATCACGTCCTCGCGCTCCATGAGGCTCGATGTGGCCCTCAGTCGCAGACGGTCGATGTCCTCGTTTATCGAGGCATCCTTTTCTATGTAGGTGTCGGTGGTCGGGACGTAGGCTTCGGGCTGGTAGTAGTCGTAGTACGAAATGAAGTACTCGACTGCATTGTTCGGAAAAAAGCTCTTTATCTCACCGTAGAGCTGCGCGGCTAGCGTCTTGTTGTGCGAAAGGACGAGGGTCGGGCGGCCGAAATTCCGGATGACGTTGGCGATCGTCATCGTCTTGCCCGAGCCGGTGACGCCGAGGAGCGTCTGGAACCTGTCTCCCCGCTCGAGCCCGTGGGTCAGCTCGGCGATTGCCTTTGGCTGGTCGCCGGCGGGCTGGAATGGCGCCTGGAGGTTGAATTCCGCTTTCTCGGGCATCCCTGAAATATAACGAATTCTCGGGGTTTATTCGGGTCGACCAAACGACGGAAATGCCAGCTGTTGGCACTTGGCAGCTTCCGCTCCTGGCTGTTGGCTATGCTAACAGCTGAGCGCTAAGCTGCGAACCGCCAACAGCAGGCGACAGCCCCCGGCGTTATGGACTCCCTAGTTGTCGCTTGCCAGTCTCTCCTTTCGCGTAACCTCGGTAACTCCTTTCACCCGCCGGGCTGCCTTGAGGATCTTCTGGAGATGAGCAAGGTTTTCGACCTCGACGGCAAGAGCTCCCGTCACATGGCCGTCGGCTGAGGCGAGCTCGAACGACCGGATGTCCGTGTCAGTGCCCGATACTGCGGCCGCAAGATCGGCGTAGAGGCCCCGCCGGTCTGTCGCATCTAGAACGAGCCTCACCATGAACCGCTCGCCCTCGAGCTCCTTCCAGTCGATGTCGAGCCTGCGCTCCGGCTCCAGATCGAGCATGAGCAGGTTGGGGCAGTCCGCCCGATGGATGCTCACGCCGCGGCCGCGGGTCACGTAACCGACCACGGGATCGCCGGGAACCGGCTGGCAGCACTGCGCGTACCGAACCATCAGGCCGTCGACACCCTGGATCCGCACGCCCTTGGGCGCTCCGCGCATTTTGTCGACGATCCAGTCGAGGGGCCCGGGCTTCACCGTGACCGTGGGCGCCTCCTCCTCCGGGTACAGATGCCGCATCACCTGAAGTACGCCGACATCGCCCTGGCCAATCGACGCGATGAGGTGGTTGACGTCGTTCAGCTTCATCGCCTCTGCTGCGGCCTGGAGCTGAGCGTCGTCGGGCTTGGCGAGACGGCGCTTCTTCACTTCCCTGAGCAGAATCTCGCGCCCGAGCTTGCCGGAGGTGTTCTGCTCCTCAAT
>JBBQZF010000137.1:0-7789 GCA_038208015.1 Gemmatimonadales bacterium | reverse complement strand
AATCTTCGCGAGTCGGCCACGGTCAAGGACAAGCGGAAGGACGTCGAGGCAGCCAGCCGCCGGGCGGTTGTTAACTAGGGAAAATCCCGAGGTTACGCGGATTGGGCGGATCGGGGCGGATCAAGCCGCCTGGAGGGCGGTCAGGATGCGTGAAGCCCGCCAGCAACGCTGGCCTCGAGAGCCGTTGCGTTTTATCCGCAAGATCCGCTCAATCTGCCAGATCCGCGTTCCAAATTGGGTTTCGGGTCCCGCGCGAAAAGCGGGTATCTGGATCCGCTAAATAAGTCTTTTGGGCTCTGGCCGCTTCTCTTCCGCGTCTTTCCGCGCAACGATATCCGGCTCGCCGAGCCGGTTCTCCGGCTGGGGCGGCTCCCCGTCGATGTTGCGGGTGGCCTCGTTGATGTTTTTCTTGAACTCCTTTATTCCCTTGCCCATCGAACCGGCAATCTCCGGAATGCGCTTCGCCCCGAAGAGGAGAAGAATGATGATCAGGATGATCATGATCTCCGGGAAGCCAAGATTTCCTAGCATTTTGTCCGTCTCCTAGAAAAGCGAACGCGCAATCAGGTAGGCGATCAGGACGCCTACCAGACTGAGCAATGATACGTCGAGTGCCACCGGCCCCAGCGCGAACTTCAGGATGATGAGATCGATCGGCAGTGGCCCGAACGACGGCGTCACGCCAGTCGTGAAAAATTCCTTCGCCGCCCCCGGCGGAAGGAATTTGCGTGCCACTTGCGTCAGGAGCCCACCGCTGATGAATCCTATCGACAGGACTAGCGCATGGAACAAGCCACCGCGCCGGGCTGCGCCACGAGGGGGCATTATGCGTGTCGCTCCATTACGTACGAAATAGAGTCGAGGAGCGCGCGGCGCGCTACTGTATCCGGCAATTCAGCGAGAGCCTTCCGGGCCTCAGCAGCGTATAAGGCGCCGCGCTCACGGGCATACTCGAGCCCGCCGTTCACCGTCACGATCCTGATCACCTCGGAGACCTCTCCGTCACCGGGATCATCGTTCGCAAAAAGTGCTTCCACACGCCGCCGCTCGGCGGCCGTCATCACGCGGAGTGCCGCGATGAGCGGCAGCGTGACCTTGTGCTCCTTCAAGTCGAGCCCGGTCGGCTTTCCCGTCGTCTCCTGCTCTTCGGTGTAATCGATGAGGTCGTCGGCGATCTGGAATGCCATTCCGAGGGCCTCTCCGTAGCGCATCAGAGGTTCGCGGTGGCGGCGCGCGCCCGCAAGCGAGCCGACCTCACACGCGGCAGACATCAGCGATGCGGTCTTCGACCTGATCAGCGCGACATAGTCGTCTTCCGAGAATGCGAGGAAGTCGTTCACGGCGAGCTGGCGCATCTCCCCGATGGTCATCTCAGTCGATGCCCGCGTCAACGCCCTCAGCGCATCGAGGTCGCCGAGGTTCACGAGCTTCATCAGCGCGATCGAGTAGAGGAAGTCGCCCATGATGACCGATATCTGGTGACTGAAGAGAGAATTCAGCGTAGGCATCCCGCGGCGCAGGACCGAATGGTCGACAGCATCGTCGTGCACCAGGGTCGCGAGGTGGATCAGCTCGACTGCGGCGGCCATCGTTATCGCTTCGGGCCGCGCCTCGTCGTCAATGTTCGCGCAATGGAGAACGAGGGTCGGCCGGAACATCTTGCCGCGCATCCCCATGAGGTGGGATCCCATCTGCGCGACGAGAGGCGCGTCATGGGCTATTGACGACGTCATCTCCTCGCTCACGGCGTCGAGGGATTCGCGCACCGGTGACTGAATCCGCTTCAGCAGATCCTTTTCTTCCGCGGTACGATCGGCCATCCGTGTCGCCAGGCCCGAACCGCTCATCCGGGCAGAGCGGAGAGTCTCGACGCCGTGTCGCGAAATCCGATCTGGACCGCGAGGACCCGCTGGAAGTAACCGGCCGCCTCGGCGCTACGTCCAAGCTTTTCCGAGGCGAGGCCAAGCAGGTATAGCACACCGACGAGCTGACTGTCGGACATGTCGGGGTCGCGCAAAAGCCGGTCGAGAACCTTTATCGTCACGCCCGCTTCGCCCTTGTCCATGAAGCACTGTCCGATCGCCTCCGACGCTCGCACGCGCAGCGCCGATCCGCGCGACGCCTTCTGGAACGAGCCGATTGCCTCGTCGAGAAGGCCCATCTCGCGGAACGCGATGCCGAGGTCATAGTGGCTATCGAAATCCTCTTCGTCCACGTTGCGCGAAAGTCCTGCCTTGAACTTGTCGAGCATCTCGCTGAAGTCTTTCTGCTCGTCGTTCTCCGGCTCCTCGTCGTGCGCGACCATCCGGGTGGACGAGGGAGTGCGATTACGCTCGAGCCATTCGCCGAGGTCGATGAAGTCGTCATCCGGCGCGACGACAGGCTCGATGTCGGCAAACGCGTTCTCAGGGCGCGGGCCGCTCCCGTTAGCGCCGACATCGACGAACCCGAACTCCGGGGCGTGCTCGATTGGCTCCACGCTCGGGAGTTCCGATTCCGATTCCATCGGCGTGATGAACCTGAGCTCTCCCGATGAGGAGGCCTCCTCTTCGGCTTCAGCATCGGCCGTCTCGCCGATTTCGGATGCCGCAGTCTCCTCGACATCCGCGATGTAGCCGATCCGGCTCGAGTTTTCAGCAGCGATCGACGCAGCTTCATCCGAGGTCGCCTCGAAATCGTCGACCATTTCTACGGTTTCGACTTCCTCTGTCTCCTCGCCCTCATCTTCAGACGCTGCGCCGGCATCGGCGACCTCGGCTGGCGCCACATCCCCCTGCTGCGCACTTACTGGCTCCCGCTCTGCGCTCTCTGTGCGCTGTCTCTCTGTGCGCTCTTGTTCCCCCTCTGCGCCCTCTAGTTCCTCTAGATCCAGGAAGACCAACCCTTCCTTCTGTCGCTGCCTGGGCGTGATCGAGCGTCGCGGCTTGAAGGCCGGGTCGAGTGCCTTCATGCGCTCCAGCGTCGCCACAGACTCACTTTTGCGTCCCTCGCTCTCGAGCGTATCGTAGAGAATCTCGAGCTGCTCGAGCGCCTCCTGCTTCTTGTCCGCGCGAGCCAGCTGCTCGGCGAGCATGAGCCTGACGTCGTCCTGGCCGGGGCAGAGATCGGCGAATTCCTTGAGGGCCCTGAATGCCTCATCCATCTTGCCGATGCGCTGCATCCGGTCCGCGTACTCGAGAAAGTTCTGCTTCGCGTCGCTGTTGAAGCCCTTCTTCGCGCTGATGATTCCGAGCTTGTAGTAGATAACTGTCCGGCCCGGCGAGTATCGCAGGATCTTGTTGCAGAGGGCGATGGCGTTGTTGAAGAAGCCGCCTTCGGCATAGAAGTCAGCCGCCTGCTCGTAATAGCCGAGGGCCTGCTCGGTGTTGCCGATGCGGTAGTGGAGATCGCCGACCCGGTTGTACAGCGCGACGTCACGCTCTTCGTCACCGGTATGCCTCGTGGTGAGCACCTGCTCATAAAGATCGAGGGCTTTCTCGTAATTCTTCCTGACCTCGTATTCTGCGGCTTTCTTCTTGAGCTTGGCGGTATTGGACATCTTGTCTGCTGAGGCGTGGCCGCGCGCCGGCCACCCGGGCTAGCGCGCGAGATTCAAGTTATCGGGCTTGTCATGCGAGTGACAGGGTTTTCCTCTCGCCCACGTACCCATACAACGACGATCTCCGTACCAATACGGTATCTCACGAAAATCGTCGGCCTCCCAGATCGCGAGATCAGCGGAGAATCCGGGGGCCAGCTGGCCGGTCTCTCCAGCCAGGCCCAGGGCCGCCGCCCCGTTCACTGTCACCGCCAGAATTGCCTCGGAGGCCGACATGCGAAGCTGGCTCACCGCGAGCGTCAGGATTAGCGGAAAGTTGAACGTCGGCGAGGTTCCGGGATTGAAGTCCGTAGCCAGCGAGACCGCGACTCCGGCGTCGAGCATCGCGCGCGCCGGTGCCTGCTGCTGCCGGCCAAGGAACAGCATGGTTCCGGGAAGAAGCGTCGCGACAGTCTCAGACGCGGCCAGCGCTGAGATCCCGCGCGGGGAGATTGCCGCAAGATGATCGGCGGATACCGCCTCGATCTCGGCGGCGAGTTCAGCGCCGCCATGCGGCTCGAGTTCGTCTGCGTGGAGCTTTATTCCGAGTCCGGCGGCGCGCGACGCAGTGAGTATCGCGCGTGTCTCTTCGATGGTGAAGACGCCCGGCTCGCAGAACACGTCGGCGAACCACGCAAGTCCGCGCCGGGTCACTGCGGGGAGCATTTCGTCGATGAGGAGATGGATGTAGTCGCGCCGGCCCGATGCCGACGTCCTGAACTCGTGAGGTATCTCGTGCGCTCCGAGCCACGTCGGCACGAGGCGGACCGGGAGCTCCTCGGCGAGTGATGCGATCACCTTCAGCGACTTCATCTCGTCCGCGAGCGAGAGCCCGTAGCCGGACTTTACCTCGATTGTCGTCGAGCCATACGATGCCAGTCGCATTATCCGTTCGCGCGCGAGGTCGCGCAGCTCGTCTTCGCTGCGCTCGCGCAGGCCGGCGACAGACGAGTGGATTCCTCCACCGCGGCGGGCAATCTCCATGTAACCGACTCCGGCCGCGCGCATCTCCTGTTCCTCGTAACGCGCTCTCCCGAATATGGCATGCGTGTGCGAATCGACGAGGCCGGGAGTGATGACGCGCTTGCCGCAGTCGATGACCTCGGAATCCGGAAACTGCCGTTCGAGCTCATCGCGCGTTGCGACGCCGGCGATCTTTTCACCATCGAAAGCGACAGCGACTCCCGTCAACACCTCAGCATTCCGCATCTCGATGCCGCGACGCGCCCGTGCCGAGCCGGAGCAGGTGACTACCTGGGATGCGTTTACGAAAAGCTTTGAGGACATGAAACCCTGGATAGACGCGGATCTGGCGGAAGTTGCGGATGCAGCGGATCAAGCGGGGCCGGGATAGAAAGATGTCGCTTAATGCCTCAGCAGGGATATCCTATGAAAAATGGAAAACGAAGCACTTCTCGAGGAAGCTCTCACGAGGTCGGTGATTGGGGCATTCTTCGAGGTATACAACGCTCTCCGCTTCGGATTTCTTGAACGCACATACATGACTGCTTTACAGCATGACCTGCGACTGCGCGGACACTGCGTCGAGCGTGAAGTTGCCGTGCAGATCGCATATAAAGGGATTGTGGCAGGCCAGCATCGACTGGATATGGTCGTCGATCAAGCACTGATTGTGGAAGCAAAGTCGACCGCACTCCTTGCACCCGCGGCTCAGCGACAACTTTACAGTTATCTGCATGCTACGTCATACAAAGTAGGGCTGCTCCTTCACTTCGGTCCCGAACCCAGGTTCTACCGGCTTGTGTGCACCCGCGAGCCAACTAACCTGCCGGAGCAGATAGAAGAGTGATGTTCCGCTTTTCCCCTTCTCCGTTTTTATCCGCTCCATCCGCCCCAATCCGCCCCAATCCGCGTAACCCCGGGTTTCCTCAAGCCTGACGCCCCGAAACCGGCGACGCCATCACATCCCTGATCCGCGATATCCGTATCGGCGCCTGCGCTTCGCCCCGGCAGGCATAGAAGCACGCGTTGCACTCGATCGGCTCGTACTTCCTGAAATCCTTCCAGTGAAAATCAGTAGGGAAATCCGGGCACCGCTTCACGTGACCCGTCGGGTCGACATGGATCGTGCGGATGCCCGACTGGCACGGCTCCCTGAACTCGCCGCTGACGTAGCGCGGGATGTTCTCCAGATAGTAGTCGGAGTTGGTGATCACCCCGCGATTTTTCCTCTTGAACGCCAGCAGCTCGGCGATCGCCTCCTCGAGGTCGCTCACGCGGTCTCCGCCAATCAGGCCATCCCGATTGCCGTTCTTCGAGTCGGTATACGAGCTGAAGTTCACACCGACGCCGAGCTCCTTCGCCCTGAGGACTATCGGCATCAGCTGGTCGAGATTGTTCTCCCGGATGACAGTGTTGAACCTTATGCTGTCAACACCAATCTCCCGCATCCTCGGAATGACTCCGAAGATCTTTGACGAAAGTCCGGGAATCCCGCGTGCCCGGTCATGCCGCTCGTCGAGAAAGTCGAGAGAAAAATTGAACTGGTGAATCCCGGCATCCCATAACGACTTTGCCCGCTCGGGAGTCATCATCCCCCCGTGAGTGATCAATGTCGAGTACTGGACGCGCACCGCCTTGTTCACCGCCGAGACGATGTCTTCCAGGTCGCGCCGGAGTGTCGGCTCACCGCCGGTGTAGGTGATCATCATCGGATTGAAGAACTTCGCGGCATCGACGAAGCTCGCGAGCTCGCCCGCCTTCGACTTCGGGTCAGTCTTCCAGTAGTCGCAGAAGCCGCACTTCGCGTTGCACCTGAGCGTGACCTCGAAATGGACGAGCACCGGCTTTCTCGTGATCCCGAGGTACGCGTACTTCGCAAGGAATACCGGGACGTGCCATGGCTTGAACTTGCTGGAGAGCATCTACAGCCGCATCGGGATGTCTATCGAGTGGATCGATGCAGTCTCTATCGCGGCCTGATAGCCGGCGTCAGCGTGGCGCGCGACGCCAATGCCCGGATCGTTCGTAAGGACCCTCTCGAGACGCTCGCGCATCTCCGGCGTCCCATCGGCGACTATCACCTGCCCGGCATGAAGAGAGTTGCCGATGCCGACGCCCCCTCCGTGGTGAAACGACACCCACGATGCACCGCTGGCGACGTTGAGGAGCGCGTTGAGGATCGCCCAGTCGGCAATCGCGTCGCTGCCATCGATCATCCCTTCTGTCTCGCGGAAAGGCGATGCCACGCTTCCGGTATCGAGATGGTCCCGGCCGATCACGATCGGCGCAGAAATCTCTCCCGATGCGACGAGGTCGTTTATCGCGACCCCGAAGCGTGCCCTCTCTCCCTGCCCGAGCCAGCAGATGCGGGCCGGCAGTCCCTGGAACGCGATCCGCTCGCGCGCAAGCGTGATCCATCGCCGCAGGTGCTCGTCTTCCGGGAACATCTCGAGAACAAGATCGTCAGTGCGATCGATGTCCCTGGGGTCGCCCGAGAGTGCGACCCACCTGAACGGCCCCTTCCCCTCGCAGAAAAGCGGCCGCACATATTCGGGCACGAATCCCGGAATGTCGAATGCGTCCTTCAGCCCTGCGTCGAAGGCGACGGTCCTGATATTGTTGCCGTAGTCGAATGTTATCGCGCCGCGTTTCAGGAGCTCGAGCATCGCGGCGACATGGGTCACTGCCGAGGCGGTCGAGAGCTCCACATATCTCGCAGGATCAGATTCGCGCAGCGCTCCGGCATCGGCGAGCGGCATCCCCGCGGGGACATAGCCGTTCAGCATGTCGTGAGCGCTCGTCTGGTCAGTCACGACATCAGGCACTATGCCCCTTCCCACGATTTCGGGCAGAATGTCCGCGGCATTGCCAACAAGTCCCACCGACAGCGCCGACCCCGATGACCGCGCTTCATCTATCCACTCGAGCGCCTCATCGAGACTTGAAGTTTTTCTGTCGCAGTAGCGGGTCTCGAGCCGCTTGTCCACCCGGGCCTCGTCGACCTCGATCGCCAGAACTGCCGCACCCTGCATCGTTGCAGCGAGCGGTTGCGCCCCACCCATTCCGCCGAGTCCCGCGGTGAGCACGAAACGGCCCGCGAGCGAGCCTCCGAAGTGCTGCCGCGCGACAGCGCCGAATGTCTCATATGTGCCCTGCAGGATTCCCTGGGATCCGATGTAGATCCACGACCCCGCGGTCATCTGGCCGTACATCGTCAGTCCCGCGCGCTCGAGCTCGCGGAAATTCTCC
>JBBQZF010000136.1:0-7803 GCA_038208015.1 Gemmatimonadales bacterium | reverse complement strand
GTGTTCACCCTTGTGCGCGAATCCGCATCGAAGATCGCGGAGGTCAGGTCCGACATCATTTCCGTCAACGGGTACTCGTTGCCGTAGGTCCGCGAATCCGTGATGCGCGTCTGCACGCGCGGGCTCAGCAGGTGGTTCATGACGTTCCGCTGGATCGTCAGCACCCGCTCGTGAATCCTTGGATCTTCCGGCTGGCCGAAGAACCCGAAGCCCCGGCGCTGCATCTGCAGGTAGTTGTAGAGACCGTTCGGCGCCGCGTAGGCGTTCGGAGCGAAGACGTTCTTCGAAAGAGACGCCATTGCCCGCTTCTGGTCGGCGCGGCTAACTGGCGTGAACGGCTTGGTGGCGCCAGGCTGGCCGGCGAATGCCCGGTCGACATAGACCCCGCCGACGTACCGTGAGATGACAGTCGACGCGGTGTTGAGCTGGCCGGTCAGGACCAGATAGGCGTTCCGGAGCTCGTGGTATGACTCGCCGTCGTTCGTATAACGCGTCTTCACACCCTGCATGAGGTCGTTGATTACCTCGAAGCGCTCGGTCATGTAGCCGATCGCATCGTTCGTCATGTCGCCGACGTTAACGCGGGGATCGATTCCGCTCATAGCGCTCGTGATGTCAGCGTCGTTGCCGAACGTGAGGTCGGGCTCGGTCGACCGCGCGAGAAGGGCCTTCATCCGGCGATCCTCCGCCGCGGGATCGGTGAGCGACGGCGTGTATCCGAACTGGATCGCCCACACGTCATACGGGCCCGCGACCGTCGAGAAATAGTCACCCTGCTGCTGCCCCTTCTTCGCGAGGTTCACGACCTCGTAGTCCATGATCGAGCCCATCACGCCCTTCCTCCGCGTGATCGACTTGTCGTTTATCTGCTCCCGCGAAAGCATCTGGCTCGCCTTCATGTTGTGGTTGAGCCCGAGAGTGTGACCTACCTCGTGCAGGATGAGGCCGGTGATTCCCTGTGCCAGATATTCCTTCATCTCGACCTGGCTCGCTCCGCGCGCTACGAGCGCCTGGCGCCCCACCATCATGTTGAGCTGGAGCTGGTCGGCAAAGGAGCAGAGGCGTCCGATGTGCTGGTTTCCGCTGTGCTCGTGAGCCTCCTCGAGCTCCATGCCAAGAGCAGCCGTGCCGAACGCCTTCTCCTGGCGCAGCCGGTTCGTGACGAAGATGTACTCGAGCATGATGTCCGCGCCGAGGATCTGGCCGGTGCGCGGATTCACGAAGCTCGGGCCGTAACCGCCGAACGGCGGGTTCGGCGACGAAGTCCAGCGGAGAACGTTGTAGCGAATGTCGCCCGCATCCCAGTCAGCATCGTCGGGCTGGACCTTGACGACCACGGCGTTGCGGAAACCCGCGGCTTCGAATGCCGGATTCCATGCAAGAACAGCCTTCGCAATCACATCGCGGAACTCGACGGGCGTCGTGTTCTCGATCCACCACGTGATCGGCTCGACGGGCTCTGAAATCGCCTCTGAAGGATCCTTCTTTACAAGGTGCCAGCGGTCGATCATATCGCGATATGGGGCCGCCTTGACGGAGACCATGTCGTTCGTCTGCTGGGTGAAGTAGCCGACGCGCGGATCGTCGAACCGGGGCTTGTAGTCGTTCTGCGGCATTTCGATGAGACTGTGCTGCACGGCTACCGTGACGAAGCGGGCATCGGTGATGTCCGTGCCGCCCTGGTTGAGCGGAGCCGGATTGTCATAGACGTAGTCGACGATTACGTCGGTGTTGGCCGGGTAGTTCCTGACGGCCGTCACGCGCGTTTTCGCCTTGCTCAGCGAGCCGAGGGTGAAGCTCTGGCCCGGCCGGGCGGTGGGATTCGGCGTCGGCTTGATCTGCGTGAACGCCTCCGTCATGAACAGGTCGTCAGCCTTGATGAGGTAGGTCGTGCTGTCCTCGGCAAGGATGTCCTGAACGGCGACTACCGCCGGGCTGATGTTCGCGGAAGCCGCACGCGCGAGCGCATGGCCTTCCTCGAAAAAGTGCCGCGGATTCTGCGTCACGAACTCGATCCGGTTGAAGTGCTTCCGCACCATGAACGTGTTATTGGTGCCGAAGGCGCCACGGAAGAATCCGGCTGCCACGGGCGCATCGACAATGTGCGTGAAGTAGATGAACTCCTTGTCCAGCTTGTCCTTCGAGATCGCCATCATCAGCGAGCCGTTGGTCGTGTCCTGATACATCGTGAAAAGTCCGTCGACCTTTCTCGTCGGCTTGACGAGGCTGGCGATCGACTTCTTCTCACCCCCGGCCGGCGCTGCGGCCTGCGCGCCCGCCGGGCGTGCGGCAGTGGCTGATCCGGCCGACGGAGCAGGTGCCTGCGTCGATTTTGCGGCAGCCTGGGCGCACCCCGTGCTCAACAGAAGGGCGGCGACGGCTAACGTTGTCGTGGGTCTCATTTGGAATTTCCTGAGGGAATAGGCGTGTGACCGGGGCGACCTGGCTCCGGGCATGTAAGTACAATATCGATCCCGTCCCACACCGGCGCCATGGACCTTACAATCACCGAACAACAAACGCCGGGCAGCCTGCCCTAGACAGACTCCGGCGACGGGGCATCGAGTCCTGCGACGGGACGCCGCCCGGTCCCGCGCCTCGAGATCGTCAGCATCTCGATCGCCGAGTCGACCGACTCCTGGCTTCCGGCGAGCGCCAGGACGTCGCCCACGCGGAGTGTCTCCTTGCCGGACGGAACTACGACCTTGCTCCCCGCCTCGCCTACTCGCGTTATCGCCAGGATTATCGCCCCGGTTTTGCCGCGGATGTTGAGCTCGGCCAGGGTACGGTCAGCGCCCGGACTGTTCGGCTCGATCCTCACCGGCATCGGCTCGCCGAGTCCGGGCAGCATGATTGCGATATGCTCCATCGTCTTCATCATGTTTTGCTCGTCATCTTCATCAGCGAGCTGGGGAGTCAGCGCCGCAACGATCACCTCGGCGCCCGCCCGGGCGTGCTCCTGAAGGTTCAGCGCACTCTTCCAGAACGCGAAACCCAGTGCGACAACGAGTATTGCAAGAAGGGTGAATCCGGGAAACCGAGGCGCGAAAGGCTGGGTGATTGCGACAATCGGCGCTCCGACCATCAATAGAATCCCCAGCTGCAGCATCGTCACGAGTGCCCTCCGCGGCGCGGCCGCGAAGTCCGCCTTTCTCCTGCCTGCGGTTGGCAGAGCCCGCATGGCGAGAACGAAACCGAGCATGCGCGCGCTGCGGACAATGCCCCAGACAAGCGGAGCGGCGACCGCGGCGCCTCCAATCAGTACGACGAACAGAGAAGTCGAGGAGGAAGCACCGGTCCAGTCACTGAACATCGTCGTGAAGCGACCTCGCTCGGCGGCGGCTCCGATGATGACAACCATCAGCACTATCGCGTCTATCATTATGACTCGCACGAGACGCCGCGTCCGGCTCCTGTTGGATATCCCGGGCGCATTCCGGATCCTGTCGACCCACGAGGCATAGAGCGCCACGGACGTCTGTATGGGCCGCGGAAGCTTGCGGTCGACGAACATTGCCGCAGGCTCGGATCCGCGAATCAGCCACGGAGTGACGAGAGTCGTGATCGCTGATACCGCGACGGCGACCGGGTAGATGAAAGGCCTGATCACGCCGGACGCGAGGCCGACCCCGGCGATGATGAACGAAAACTCGCCGATCTGCGCGAGACTCATCCCCGCCTGAATCGAATGACGGAGGCCATTCCCCGTGATGAACGAGCCGGCGGTGACCGCGATCACCTTGCCCGTTATCACCAGCAGGCTCAGCGCAACGACAGCCACCCAGTACTCGCTGATCACCCGCGGGTCGATCAGCGATCCCACGGACACGAAGAAGATCGCGACGAACATGTCGCGAACTGGATGCACCAGGCGCTCTATTCGCACGGCCTCGCCCGATTCAGCGACGAGGGAGCCCATGATGAAGGCTCCGAGCGCGACCGAATATCCGAACGTGTATGCGAGGTAGGCGGCGGCGAAGCACAGCCCGATCACTCCGACGAGCATCGTGTCGGTCCGCTCACTTTTCACGATAGCCCGCACGAACCTCGGCACGATGAGCATGCCGATCAGCACCAGACCCGCGAGGAACGTTGCCAGCCTGATGAGCGTCAGCCCGAGACTCGACGCCGACAGACCGGCTCCGCTGGCGATCGCCGTCAGGATGGCGAGGAGTATTATTGCAATGAGATCTTCGACGATCAGCATCCCGAAGACGATCTCGCGCAGCCTGCCGTGAACCGAGTTTTCCTCGAACGCCTTGGCGATGATAGTGGTGCTGGAGATCGCTACGATCGCACCGGTGAAAATCGACTCGATCTGGGTGAATCCGAGGAGGTAGCCTGCGAGATAACCCAGGCCGGCCATCGTGCTCGTCTCGAGAATCGCCGCGAGTCCGGAGGTCGCCGCTATCTGGCCGACCCGCTTGATCCGGAACTCCAGTCCGAGCGAAAACATCAGCAGGATGACCCCGAGCTCGGAAAGCATCCGCAGCACCGTCTCGTCCGCTGCAAGGGGAATCGGCAGGTAGGGTCCCACGATCATCCCCGCCAGCAGATACCCGAAGATCACCGGCTGCCTCATCCGCTGGAACAGGAACGACGTGAGCGCCGCCGTGCACAGCACCAGGGCCAGGTTTTCGAGAAAAGTGTGGGCGTTATCCATTGCAGGGATGATACAGGAGCACGGAACCCTCAACTAGGCGCCTTCGTCGTTCAGTCTCACGCTGCCACGCATCGCCAGCCGCCAGCTTCGCCGGTCGACCCGATGGACAGCCGCCGTCCCGCCGGGCAATTTGATGCGAATGGCAGACATCCTGATTCTCGGCGGTACCCGCAACATCGGTCACTTCACGGCACTTTCGATGCTCGAGGCCGGGCACCACGTCGCAATACTGAACCGCGGGATGACACCCGACGGCCTGCCTCCGGAAGTCGAACGCCTGCGCGCCGACCGACGCGACACCGCCCAGATGCGAGACGCTCTCGACACATTGTCGTTCGACCTGGTCTTCGACACGACGACTTACAACGGCGCCGACGCGCGTCAGGCTGTCGAGCTCTTCGGTGGAACCACCGACCGCTTCGTCTTCGTCAGCAGCGGCCAGGTGTACCTCGTGCGCGAGAATCTCGACCGGCCATTCGCTGAAGAAGACTACAGTGGGCCCCTGATGGCCGAGCCGTCGCCAGACTCTGAAGATCACAGCGAGTGGAAGTACGGCGGCGATAAGCGGGATGCCGAGGATGTTTTCACCGCCGCCGCGGCTGCATCAGGATTTCCCCTGACGACGCTTCGCCTTCCAATGGTGGCTTCGGAGCGCGACGACCGAGGGAGGATTCAGTGCTACATCGCGCGCATCCTCGACCGCGGCCCGTTCCTGGTCCCGGACGAGCCGGGTCTCCCGCTCCGTCACATCTACGTTCAGGACATCGCCAGGCTCGTCACGTCGCTCGCCGTCGCCGAGAAGGGAATCGGCCGCGCCTACAACATTTCGTACGGCGAGTCGATGTCACTCGACGAAATGATCGTGAAGCTGTCGACGATCATCGGGCACGAGGTTCACGTCATCCGCAAACCGAGGGCCGAGCTCGAGGCGGACAAACTGCTCCCGCACTGCTCGCCGTTCAGCGGGAGATGGATGTCCGAGCTCGACAACACGCGAAGTGTCGAGGAGCTCGGAATTACCTACACTCCTCCGGAGGAATACCTCCGGAATATTGTCGAGGATTACCGCTCGCGCTGGTCACGCGAGGACATCATTCCCGTCGGACTGTCGCAGCGGCAGAGGGAGATTCTGGCGGCCTTCCCGAAAACGTGAAAGGAGCGGTTGCGGCTGCCCACGCGGCTTCGTCGATCCGCCCGTCTATCGTGACCCGGGCCTGCCTTGACGTTCCTGGCAAAACTTTTCAATTGTGAACGGGTCCGCGCTCTAGAGACCCTGGGAAAATGATTTCATCATCTCGGCACTCGCCTCGTGCTGTATCTCGATGCCCACGATGTCCCTCACGAACAGGTGGAGCTCGCGGTTGCTGACGAGGTAGGCAGTCACGATGTGACCGTCGTTCTCGGCCATGTGTCTCTTCAGGTCTTCGACCCGCTCGCGGTCGAGGTCGACCGAGTGGCCGCCCCTGAGAAGCATACGCGCTGAAAGAATCGGTGTATCTGCCATCCGGGCTCCGTTGATTGTTGCGTTCCGCGTGCTCCTGAACGCGGTGACGCAGATGCAAGATGGCGACATCGAGGCCAAGTGCCAACCGGATGGTTGCCGCGGGACTGCAGATGTCACATCATCAGGCATGACCCACCGTAACGCACGATCCCCACTGGGGCCGATCGCCGTCGCAGCCGTGATTCTCGCGGCAGGCGCATGCGCGTACCACTCGCCTGTTCTCGAGCCGTCGGGCCAGCAGCAGCCACCCGCGGCTGCACAGTCCCTGCAGCAGCAGTTCTGGGCCTCGCTCGAGACGCTTTGCGGCAAGGCTTTCCCGGGCCGGCTCACCCAAAGCAACGCGGGTGACTCGATGTTCGCGCGGTCGGCCGTAGTGATGCACGTGCGGGAGTGCTCGGATACCGAGATACGGATTCCGCTCCATGTTGGTGAAGACAGGTCGCGCACCTGGGTGATAACTCCGACCGGGGCAGGGCTGCGGCTGAAGCACGATCACCGGCATGCGGATGGAAGCGAGGACGCGATTACCCAGTACGGCGGTGACACGAAAGACGCGGGCACTGCCACGCGCCAGGACTTCTGGGCCGATTCGCTTACCGCCGCCCTCATTCCAGCTGCGCGGGTGAACGTGTGGACGATGGAGGTCAACCCGGGCGCGACATTCACATACGGGCTTCGTCGTGAAGGCACCGACCGCAGGTTCAGGGTGGAGTTTGACCTCACCCGCCCGGTCGATGCGCCTCCCCCGCCGTGGGGGTCTGAGGTCGACTGACGGCGGCGGCGCCATAACCACGGAGCTCCGCTACTCCGACTGCCCGGCGCCGGCACGGCATGTAGGAATGCGACAAAAAAAACAGCAGGCCTGGAAGCCTGCCGCTCAGTTGCCCCTCCTGGGATCGAACCAGGACTCTTCTGCTCCAAGTTTCCAATCCATAACTGACCGGATTCGCCGGTCCCCAAGTGACCAGTTTACGGTGCGGGAACGACGATGATCTATACCCACGTTCTGAATGAGGGCGGACTGGGTGTAACAAGTCCGGCGGATCGGCTCTGAGGTTGGGTGTGGGGGTGTGCGGACTCGCTACAGTCATCCTGAAGAACCGCGAACATTATACTGCAAACTTCTCGCAGCATCCCGTGCATGCGGCCGGGCCTGCCTTACCGTAAGTGTCTGGGGCAGAATGAGTTCTGAACGGAGCTAACTGGCGAAGCAGGAATCCCAGCGGTTCAAGGTCGACTTGTCCGCTCTCCGCAGTATATTCTCGCCGTCTACTATGTAGTTATGCCTACTGAGCCGAGCCCGTGCCGCTTCCACGGTTAAGACTGCCAGCCTCGAGCGCGCGCGTCGATGTCAGGACGCCCACCACGTCCGATGACGACTGGCGCTTCGCGTTACACTGCGACCTCGAGTATCTGCGCTTCATTGGTTCTCCGGTCTCGCGCGAGCGCTTCGACAGATTGATGGTGGACGAGCGCTCAGGTTCGACCGACATGATGTCGCTTGTCCTCGTAGAGCACTCGACGCAGGAGCCAGTAGGCGAAGTCGTGCTTGTCAGCCAAGGCACGCGTGATGTGGAACTGGTTCTCGCTCTCACGGCACAATCGCGTGGCCGTGGCTTGGGCCTTGAGATCGCTT
>JBBQZF010000135.1:0-7855 GCA_038208015.1 Gemmatimonadales bacterium | reverse complement strand
ATATGAGCGGGAGCTTCGCAACGCCCGAGAGATCGCAATGGACGAGATGTCGCAGCAGGCGCAGGAGCTTGGCGCCAATGCCGTGATCGGTGTGGATCTGGATTACGAGTCGATCCAGATGGGTCAGGGTGGCGGAATGCTGATGGTCAGTGCAAGCGGAACTGCCGTCGAGATCGACCGGCCGCCGCGCTAGCGGGGCGTCAGCGGGGCCGTAGACAGCCGGATTCCTCAATTGCACATTGAGGAGTGAGCCAGGACACAATCTTTCCCGATGACAGCGAGATGTCGCACCGCTGCCGGAACTTCGACTGGGCGTCCACGCCCCTCGGGCCTGTCGACGGCTGGTCGCAGAGCCTCCGGACGGTCGTTACGACAATGCTCTCGTCGTGCCATCCGATGTTTCTCTGGTGGGGGCCCGAGCTCATCCAGATTTACAACGACGGCTATCGTCCGAGCTTTGGGGACAGCGGGCGCGACGTCGCGGCACTTGGGGCCCGCGGTCGGGAGCACTGGGCCGAGATCTGGCCGATCATCGGTCCGCAGATTGAAGGAGTCCTGCAGCGTGGCGAAGCGACATGGCATGAGGATCAGCTCGTGCCGATCGAGCGCAATGGCAGGGTCGAGGACGTGTACTGGACGTACGGTTACAGTCCGGTTCGGGATGACGATGGCTCAATAGCAGGAGTGCTCGTCGTCGTGCAGGAGACGACCCGGCGTGTTGTCGCAGCGAACGAGAACGAGCGCCTGCTCCGTGAGCTGGAGACAGAGAGGCAGCGGCTCGCGTACGTGTTCCAGCACGCGCCTGCATTTCTTGCAGTCTTGCGTGGTCCGGATCACACATTTGAGCTTGTAAACGCTGCCTACCAGAAGCTTGTCGGCCACCGGGAGCTGACTGGAAAGCCCGTCGCGGAGGCGTTACCCGAAGTCGTCGAACAGGGATTCGTTCAGCTGCTCGATGGAGTTCTGGGCACTGGTGAACCGTATGTCGGCAGGGAGATGCTCGTGCAGCTTCAAATGGAGCCGAATGAGCCGCTCGCCGATCACTACCTGGATTTCACTTATCTCGCGCTTGTGGACGCCGATGGGACGCGGTCGGGCATTATTGCGCATGGCTTCGACGTGACTCAGCACGTGCTTACGCGGCGCGAGGTCGAGCACGCGAGAAACATGGCCGAGGCGGCGAACAGGGCGAAGGGTGATTTCCTCGCGGTGATGAGTCACGAGCTGCGCACGCCGTTGAACGCGATAGGAGGATACGCGGAGCTTCTCGAGCTCGGAGTGCATGGTCCCATCAACAAGGAGCAGCTGGGCGCGCTCGACCGGATCCAGAAAAGCCAGCGGCACCTGCTCGGGCTCATCAATGGCGTGCTGAATTACACGCGGGTCGAGGCCGGAGCGTTGAGCTATGACATCGAGCCGGTTCGGCTCAGCGAGGTCATGTCGACCTGCGAGGCCCTCGTCGCGCCGCAACTCGCGGGGAAGCAGTTGCACCTCGAGTGGTCTGTTCCCGAGCCCGGCATTTCGGTCAACGCGGATCGCGAGAAACTTCGGCAGATCGTTCTGAATCTCCTGACGAACTCCATCAAGTTCACGGAGAGCCGCGGCCGTATCGTGATTCGCTGCGGCATCGACGGTGACTTGGCGCGCGTGGATGTGACGGATACAGGCCGGGGAATCGCCGCCGACCAGGTCGGGAGGGTGTTCGAGCCATTCGTCCAGGTTGACTCGACGTTTACCCGCTCACACGACGGCGTCGGACTGGGCCTGGCGATAAGCAGGGATCTCGCGCGCGCTATGGGCGGTGACCTCACACTGGTAAGCGAGCTCGAGCGGGGCAGCACTTTCACCCTGACTCTGCCGCTGGCCTCGAAGCCGGCGGGTTAAGGGCGTTCTCCGCGGTAAAAAGCCCTTCTAGTTGCCCACGGGAATCAGGCTATCCCGGAAGACCTCCAATGCCAGCTCGACCTTCCCGAAGGGAGCCGACACCTGCACGCCCTGCACCGAGGGCCTCACACGCTCGAACATCTCGCGGGCGATCGCGATACCCTCCTGCACTCCGTGTTCCTTCGACTTCTCGTTCGCGCGCCGCATCCTTTCGATCACATGATCAGGCACTGTAACGCCAGGCACCTCGTTCGCAAGGAACTCCGCATTTCTGTGCGAGACGAGGGGCCAGATGCCTGCAATTATCGGAATACGGTTGGTGTCGAGTCTGGCGAGAAATGACTCCAGCTGCTCCACATCGAACACCGGCTGCGTAATCGCATACTCGGCGCCTGCTTCGACTTTCCAGGTGAAACGGCGCAGCTCGTGCTCGATGTCGATCGCGCCCGGATTCACTCCGACGCCGATCGCGAAACACGTTGGCGCGCCGATCGCGTTGCCGCCCGGATCGAGACCGTGGTTGAGGTTGTTTACGAGATTCGTGAGACCTATCGCGTCGATGTCGAATACAGCCGTCGCGTTCGGGTATGGTCCCATCTTCGGCGGGTCGCCGGTGATGATCAGCATGTTCCGCAATCCGATCGCCGAAGCGCCAAGAAGGTCGGAAAGCATGCCGAGGAGGTTGCGGTCGCGGCAGCAGTAGTGGGTGACCGTTTCGATCCCGACCTGTTGCTCGATGAGGAGGCTCGTCAGCAGCGCGCCCATGCGACTCTGTGCCCTTGGCCCATCCGGGACGTTCACCGCGTCAACGCCGGCATCCTTCAGCGAGCGGGTATCGCGGATCATCTTCGATGCATCAACTCCGCGTGGCGGCACTATCTCGACCGATGTGACGAACTCTCCGCGCGCGATCTTCCCGGCCCACTTCGATCTTTCAGCAAATGGTATGGGGTCAACCGGCTTATCATGCGTAACTTCCGGAATGTCGCCGCTTCCCGACTGCGCGCGCCTCGCCACGCGCGGCTGGCGCGGTGCCAGGGGACGGATGCCCTCGACCATCGCCGCGATGTGCTCCGGGGTAGTGCCGCAACATCCTCCAACGATTCTCGCGCCTGCGCGAACGAGATGCGCCGCGTATGTCGCCATGTACTCGGGGCTCGCCATGTACATGCTTCGCCCGCCAACCTCGCGGGGCATTCCGGCATTTGGCTGCGCGACGAGCTTCCTGCGGGTAACCCGCGCCATTTTTTCGATCGCGTCGAGAATGATCTGTGGGCCGACTGAGCAGTTGAGGCCGATCACGTCGGCACCGAAAGCATCGAGGGACTTCGCGATGTCTTCGGCCGAGGCGCCGTAGGGTGTCAGGCAGTCGGTGCCGATCGTCATCTGCGCGACAACAGGCATCGCGCTGTCGGTCTCGCGGGCCGCGAGTATTGCCTGCTCCATCTCCGCAATGTCGGCGAATGTCTCGATCAGGAAGAAGTCAGCACCGCCTTCCTTGAGTCCCTTCATCTGCTCAGCGAATATCGCGCGTGCCTCGTTGAGTGACGTCGGGCCGTAAGGCTCGAGTCGAACGCCGAGTGGGCCGACTGCGCCGGCGACGAGGACGCTGTCGCCCGCTTCTTCGCGCGCGATCGCGGCAGCCGCCCGATTTATCTCGATTACCTGCGTCTCGAGGCCGTAAGGCGTGAGCTTGGTACGGTTCGCGCCGAAGGTGTTCGTCTCAATTACTTCAGCGCCGGCTTCGACGTATGAGCGGTGCACTTCGCGGACGAGATCCGGCGCGCGGAGGTTGAGCTCGTCGTAGCACTGGTTTATGAACACGCCCCTGGCATAAAGCTGGGTTCCCATCGCGCCGTCGAATACGACGACGTCCTGCGGATCGAGAAGCCGCTTCAGCAGGTGAGCGCGGTCGCTCATTTCAACGCGTCACGGATAGTCGAGGTGTCGATTGCCATCGTGTCAGCGAGCTGCGGGTGCTGCGCGATCTTCGTCGCGAGAAGGTCTCGGCCGGGTGCCCTCGCCCTGTTGTTGAGCCAGGCGAAAATGAACGACGTCGCCAGCGCCAGGACGGGCGCGGCGTAACCGATCCCGATCCTTGCAAACGCCAGGAGCAGGGAGATGACACCTGCTGCGACGAAGCCTGCGTAATGCCGGCTGAAGGTGACTGCGTCGTATGCCTCGACAGGCGTAAGGCGGAGGGACTCACGTGTCACATGGGCGCGATAATGGAGCAGGGCGATGAGGCCGAAGACGGTTATCCAGCCGATCGCGAAGAGAATGAACAGATGCCTGAGCTCGCCTGGCGACCAGATCGACACCACCGACTGCGACGTCAGCAGCGTCAGCAGCGTGGTCACCATGAACTTGAGAGGGTGAACGAAGAACACTATGAACAAGAGGAGCGCGCCGTTGAGCGCCATCGAGAGGCCGTCGTTGAGCGGATACCTGCGCCAGAGCGTCGTGTGTATGTACCACACGTAGAAGAGAGCGGCGAAGCTCAACGCGACCGGCATGAAGATGTAAACGTTGGCGATGAGGTCGCCGTATTCGCGCGGCGGGTCCGACGACATAATGAGAAGCGTCGCTGCGACCGCGATCATCGCGTCGCCAAACGTCTCGATCCTCGAGATTGGCGCCCTGCGCGGGGGGAGACTCATGAGTCCGCCCTCGCATCGGCCAGGGTTGTAATGGACTCTGCGCCGCTGCGTGGGTCACTCTGAGCGCCTCTTGCTGCAACCTCTGCACCTCTTGTTACATAGTACTTCGCTTCCGGATGGTGAATGATTATCGCTGCTGTCGACTGCTCCGGCAGAATCTGGAACGCCTCGGTGAGATCCATTCCCAGTGCCTCCTGTGCGGGGAGTAGCCTGAATACTGTAGCGTGATCGTCGAGATCCGGACAGGCTCCATATCCCCACGAGTACCGCTTGCCCCCGGTAGTGCGCTCGCCCTCGAACCGGTGGGCGCCCTCGATCCCCAGCTCATCCTTGATACGACGGTGAAGCCATTCCGCCACAGCTTCAGCTGTTTCCACCGAAAGGCCGTGCGAGTAGAACGCTTCAGTATACTCGTTCGCTCCCTGAAGCTTCTCGAAATGTTTCGTCGCCTCGTTCCCGACGGTGACGATCTGTAGCGGAACAACGTCCACCTGCCCTGAATCGACCGAGCGGATGTAGTCGGCGAGGCAGAGCCGCTCCCTTCCCACCATTCTGGGGAAGTGGAATCGCCCGATCTCCCTGAGCGACCCGCCGTCGCTGGAATAGGCGGCGGGATCGTAGATGATCATGTCGTTCCCCTGCGACTGCGCAGGGAAATATCCGTAAACCGCCTGCGGCTTGATCCAGTTGTTGGCTTTCGAGTCTTCCTTGAGGCGGGCGAGGGCCGGCTCGAACTCGTTCCTGATGGTCGAGTCGTAGCTCTCCCCGGATCCCCGCGCTCCCCACTGGAGCCGGTAAAGCTCGTCGAGGTCGAGGAGATCGAACACCTCGTCGATCGGGATGTCGCGCAGGACGCGCGCGCCCCAGAACGGCGGTTGTGGAACCGGATTATCGGCCGCGACGTCGCTCCGTGCTCCAGCATCGTCGCCTGAGCCGATGTCCTTGCCGACTGCCGTATTCAGGAACACGTCATTGCGGGCATCGTCGAGATTCTTCTGCACGAATGCCTCGCGCCTTTTCGGATCCTGCAGCGCATCCATTGTTTCGAGACCCTCGAACGCATCCTTGCAGTAGAACACGCCTGAATCGTACGCGCGCTCGTCTTCTACGAACAGCGCTCTTCGCCCGAACCTCCGGTTTATCGCGGCACCGCCGATCAGGACGGGGATCTTCATCCCCCGCTTGTCGAGCTCTTTCACCGCGAGCGGCATCTGCTTCGACGTCGAGACGAGCAGCGCGCTCAATCCGATTGCATCGGCACCGACTTCGGTTGCCTTCTCGAGGATCGTATTGACGGGGACCTGCTTGCCCAGGTCGAAGACGGTGTAGCCGTTGTTCGAGAGGATGGTGTTGACCAGCGACTTGCCGATGTCATGGACGTCACCGTACACAGTGGCAAGAACGACCTTCCCCTTCGTGTAACCCTCGGCCTTCTCGAGAAACTGTTCGAGATGCTTCACCGCCTTCTTCATCACCTCGGCAGACTGGAGCACGAACGGAAGAATGAGCTCGCCGGCTCCGAACTTGTCGCCGACTTCCTTCATCGCAGGAAGGAGGACGTTGTTCAATACCCTGACGGGGTTGTCCCGCACGCCCGCTTCGTCAAGGCGTTCTTCGATGTTCTCCTTTTTCCTGTGAAGAATCATCCAGTGGATCTTCTCGTCGAACGACATCCCTGCTGTCGGGTCGGCTTTTTCTGTGCCTTCCGCCTTCGCTCCGGAGTCGCTGCCACTGAAATGTTCGATGTACCTCTGGAGAGCATCCGGCCTGCTATTGTAGACTATCTCGTTAGCCAGCTCCCGCTCCTCTGCCGAGATTTCCGCATACGGCGTGATATGAGCCGGATTGACGATCGCCGCATCGAGCCCTGCCGAGACGCAGTGATGGAGGAACACCGAGTTGAGCACCGCCCTCGCCTCCGGCGTCAACCCGAAGCTGACGTTCGACACTCCGAGGATCGTCGAGACACCGGGAAGCTCGCGCTTGATGAGGCGGATCCCTTCGATCGTTTCGTGGGCCGAATCGATCCACTCCGCGTCGCCGGTGGCGAGGGTGAATGTGAGGCAGTCGTAGATGATGTCCTCGGGGGCGAGGCCGTACTCATCCACTACTATAGTATAGATGGCTTTCGCGACTTCGAGCTTCCGGTCGCGGGTCTTTGCCATCCCGACTTCGTCGATCGTGAGCGCGATTACTGCGGCCCCGTGCTTCTTTACGAGCGGGACAACGGAGTCGATGCGCTGGCGGCCGTTCTCCATGTTGATGGAGTTGACGATTCCGCGGCCGGGGATGTGCTCGAGCGCTGCTTCGATGACGTTCGCTTCGGTTGAGTCGATTACCAGCGGCGTCTCAACAGACATAGAAAGCAGCTTCACTACCTTTGACATCTGCTCGGCCTCATCTGCCCTTTCGGTCAGTGCGACGCACACGTCGAGGACGTGGGCGCCGGAATCCACCTGGTCCCGGGCGACCTCGAGGATTCCCTCGTAGTCGTCGGCCAGCAGGAGTCTCTTTACTTTCCTTGAGCCCTGCGAGTTGACGCGCTCGCCGACCAGGAGGGGTGGCGGATCCTGGTGGAGGGTGATCGCCCGCATCGCGGAGCTTACGCGCGGAACTCCGCGTTTTCTTCTCTGCGCCTCGGTTCCGCTCCGCGCCTCGCTTTTTACCGCGTTGACCACCGCTTCGAGGTGCTCGGGTGTCGTTCCGCAGCATCCGCCAACGATACGCACCCCGAAGTCCTTCACGAACTCGGCGAGCGCTTCGGCCATCGGCGCGGGTTCTAGCGGATAAACGGCCTCACCGACACCCGTATTGATCGGCAGACCTGCGTTGGGGATCACCGATAGCGGAAGGGTGGCGTTTTCGGACAGATATCTGATCGGCTCACGCATGAGGTCGGGACCTGTCGAGCAGTTGAGCCCCATGACGTCAACGTTCAGGGCCTCGAGCGTAGTCATCGCGCTCGCGATGTCGGTGCCGAGGAGCATGCGGCCCGATACGTCGAGAGTCACCTGAACCTGAATCGGGATCCGCCGGCCCAACTCCGTGAACAACTGCTCGATTCCCGCGACCGCCGCCTTGACCTCGAGAATGTCCTGCGAAGTCTCGATCAGGAGGAGGTCTACGCCGCCTTCCATGAGGTATGCGGCCTGGTCGTGGAAATTCCGCGCGAGCTCCTCGAAGGTGATGTTGCCGAGAGCAGGGTCGGAACTCGAGGGGAGCATGCCCGTCGGGCCCATGGAGGCGGCGACGAACCTTGGCTTATCGGGAGTGCTGAACTTGTCGGCAGCGCGGCGGGCTATCTGAGCCGC
>JBBQZF010000134.1:0-7889 GCA_038208015.1 Gemmatimonadales bacterium | reverse complement strand
TGAGCTGCGCTCGTTCGGGATGTCGAGCAACCTGTCGAGCGCGTAAAGCCGCACCCGGCTTGCAAGCAGCCAGCTGAGTATCGCAGTGCCAACGACGAATCCCGCTCCCTCCAGCATGACTTTCAACCGGAGCGGATCGAGCGGAACCAGGCGGCCGTCAGGGACATTCCCTGAGGGACCGAAAATGGCGGTGTAAAGCCGGTCATTTCGCGTAGACTTGAGGTATCGACAAAGAGCGAGCCGATCACGGCCGTGACAGATTCGCTACTAAAATGAAGTCCCGCGATTCGCGAGAGCAACCCCCCGGCTTCGCCCGCTCCCCTGAGCAGGGCAGGTGGCATGTGGAAGAGTCGCGGCGGCCGGCCAAGGGCAAGTGCAATCTCCTTCACGAGGCCGGGAGTGGAGAGGTCGTGCTCATCACTCGTGTAGACGATCTTGCTGCCTGTCTCTCCCGGCTCGATGAGTGACTGAATCGCTGCTGCCACGTTTCCGACGTACGCGAAGCTCCTCCGGTTGTTAATGGATGCCAGCGGCAATGGGATTCCACGAGAGACAGCTGAAAACAGTGCGGCCATGTTCGCTTTCATGCCCGGACCATAAACGACCGGGAGCCGCAGGACCGGCGCGTGGAAGCCGTCGCGAAGCGCCGCAACACGCACCAGCCGTTCCGCTTCAAGCTTGCTTTCCCCATAGGCGTCAGAGGGCTGAGGCGGGGTCGATGGGCTCAGCGCAATGTCGCTTTCGCTCGCGACCGCCTTGACCGAGCTGACGAACACCAGGCTGCGCACGCCAGCCGCTGCCGCCGCGTCGAGCAGCATGGCGGTCCCGTCGACGTTCACGCGCCTGCACTCTGATCCCGGATCGTCGCGCCCTTCAGGCTTCGCGTGAGCGCGTCCTGCGAGGTGGACTATCGCTGATGCGCCGGCAACTGCGGAACGCATCGCTTCGCCGTCGAGCACGTCTTTGGCCACGACCACCTGGACCCGGTCGCCGAGTGACTGTTGTCGCCGGACTATTGCGCGGACTGGAATTCCCGCGGACGCGAGAGACTCCACGACGTGCCGGCCAATGAATCCGCTCGCACCCGTAACCACAACGGGACCTCCGGGCGGAGTCAGACGCCCCTCTCCAGGACATCGCAGAGGCGTGCGACGGAGCCCGTCTTGCCGCCGCGCGAGACCATCACTTCTCTCGCGCGGCGTCCCATCGCTTCCAGTTCCTCGCGGGGCATTTCCGCAATGCCCTTCAGGACAGCGACCGCGCCCTCAGTGTCGCCATGCCGCACGTGCCACCCGATATGGTGCTCCGAGAGGATGTCCGCCACGTGGTTCTCGTCAGGTCCAACGAGGAGTATCGGTCTCCCCGCCGCCATCGCCCCGTAAACCTTGCTCGGGTGCACGATTCCCGGTATCGCGTCGCCGACTGTGACAATGTGCACGTCAGCGGCGCCAAGCGAAAATCTGAGCCCGCTCTGCGGCTGATAGGGAAGCGACGTGATGTTCGGGGACGCGGCCTCATCGACCTCCCGCTTCCCCACTCCCCCACCGACGAACATGAACGCCAGCCGCGGATCATCGGCGACACGTTTCGCGGCCTCGAGAATCGTCGCCAGCGGATTCGACGGGCCGTGGTTGCCGCTGTACATCAACACGATCTTGTCGGCGGGTGCGTGGGCATTCCTGAAGGGATTCTCCGCATGACCGACCATTTCCGGCGGGTCTTCAGCAGGCCATGGTGGAAGAACCGTGAGCTTCGAGCCTACATCGTGCTTCGAGCTGACGCGTTCCGCCATGAACCTGTCGAGGACAATTACGTCGTCGGCTCTCGCGAGAATCCTGCGGTTGAGCCACTCGAATGCCTTGACGCCCGCAGATCCTGGCCGCGCCATTCCCAGCGCAACGAGCTGATCGGGGTTGATGTCCATCACCCAGTATTTCACCCGCGTGCGGCGCAGGGCGCCCAAGGCGAGCGCCCCCAGGGACGCCATCGGTGGAGATGTGCTTACGACGACTGCATCTATCCGGCGGCGGGTCAAACTCCTCGCAACTGCCTGGCCGACGAACGCGAACCCCCCGATGACCCGTATGAGAATCGAGCTCTTGCCAAAGCTCGACAGCGGAAGCCGCCGCACGTCAACCCCACGCACGTTCTCCCTCGAGGGATATGTGACAGACGGGTCGTCGTACCCCGAGCGTGAGGTGTAGACAGTGACGCTGTGCCCGCGGGCGGCAAGCTCTTCCGCCGCATCGGCGAGGTGCTGTCCCACCGCTGCCGGGTCAGGGACGTACACCTGCGTGATGAAAACGAAATTCTTCCGCGTGCTCATCCTGCGACGGCGCGATACACGTCGAGCGTCTGCCGCGCGGTGCGAACCCATGAAAATCGACGCGCGTTTTCCATGCCGGACGCAATTAGCGTCTCCCTGAGTGTGGCGTCCGTGAGGCATCGGCGGAGCGCCCCCGCCATGTCGTCGACCGAATGCGGATCGAACACCACCGCGCCTTCGCCGGCTACCTCCGGAAGCGAGCCCGCCGACGAGCACGCGACAGGAATCCCGGCAATCTGCGCGTCGAGTATCGGAAGTCCGAACCCTTCGTAGAGCGATGGAAACGCGAACAGCGACGCACCCCGCATCAGTGTATCGACTTCTCTGTCAGGGATGAATCCGGTGAAGATCACGCGGTCAGCGTCCGCCGATTGCATCGCCTCGCGGGCTGCTGACTTTTCCGGAAGGTGGCCAACGAGCACGAGAGAGTGCGGAACCGACTGCGAAATCCGGGAGAAAGCAGAGATGAGGCGGGGAATGTTCTTGTGAGCGCTGAGACTGCTGAATGCGAGGACGTAGGGACGGTCGATGCGCGCGGCAATCGCTGAAGCTTCCCCGCCGCTTCGGTGCTCCTCAGGAATTTCCCGGCCCGCAAGGTGAATCACCTCCACCTTCTCCCTTGGGATGTTCATGTGCTTCACGATCTCGCCCCCCGAGAACTCGGAGTCAGTGATGATCCGCTCGGCATCCCTGGCGGTTCGCTCGACGAAGAACCGGAATGCGCGCCTTCCAACCGCGGTACGCCTTCCCTTGTGCCCGAGGAAATTGACGTCGTGAATCGTCACTACGTGGGGGCATCGAGCCGCGAGAGGGCCAACGTAACCGAGTGAATGGAGGACGTCAGGTTTGAGCCGCATCAATTGAATCGGGAGCGCACCCTGTTCCCATGCATACCGTGCCGCGCGCTGCATTGCCACGACCGGACAAACCACGCGCCTGAAGTTCGGCCCCGGAGTTACATCGAGGTCCGCCGCCTCCCTGCTGAGGAATACGACATACTCGTTATCCTCGTCCTCGCCGGCGAGCGCCTGGATCAGCGACCGGGCGTATGTCTCTGTACCGCCGACCACGCCGGGAATCAGGTATAGGAGGTTGAGGGCAACGAGCATTGTCAGGCTCGTGGCGGCATCGCGGGCTCGCCGGAGGGCACCTGAGCCGCCGGCCAGATGGTGCTCACATGCGTGCTCGCCCATCTCAGTCTCGCGAGTATCGTCATAAACCAGTACGCCCCGCCGACGACGGCCAGCGAATAGAAGGTCCCGCCCCAGTCTCCGCGGTTGAAGTCCACCACGAGGGCGAACGCGACGAAGTACAACCCGGGGTGGGCGTCGGCGTTCTTGACCAGCTTCACCAGGGCCAGGGATAATACCGCAAACACGATGAACGGCCCGACATACCAGAAATTGAGGAATGCCTCCGTGACCGGGGTGTACGCAAAACCCATCAGGCCGGTAGTTCCGAACGCGTCGCGCATGAACTGGAGCGAGAGGCTTTCAGGCTTCGACGGCCATATCGCGCGCGGGATGAAAAGCGCAGGCGCGCCGAGGTAGGTTATGCCCCACCTCAGCGGTCTCTCCACGTTCACGTAATGCATCAGCGTGTAGATAGGCGACACGAACTCATTCTGGGTGACGAGTATCTCTACCGGGTTGAACCGCGTGAGGACGCCGGGGTCGCGAATAACCTGCCTGACGATTCCGACCGCAGTGAATGCCACGAATCCGAGGAAGCCGATTATCACCGCTCCCAGACGTATAGTCGACTGGCGCCGGGTCGCCACGATTCCGGCGATAAATATCAGCATCGGCAGGAAGTCCCGGCGATTCCCCATCGCCAGCTGGAACACGATGAACACGGCAACGGTGATCGCGAGCGCAATACGCGCGCTTCTGGTAAGGCGGCTCCATGCCGCGACCATGTACATCACGAACCCGTTCGCCGCGAACATCATCACGACCCACAGCTGGGTTCCGAGAAGCCCGACGAGTCCGCGGTCGATAGTTAGCGAGACTCTTACACCGCGGCTCGCCGCATACAGGAGGATGAAGGCGAACATCGCGATAAGGGCGACCGCATTCCAGACCGTCGGCTTGATGCGCCACCACACTTCTTTCGGGATGTCGTGGAACGGCTGCCTGTACCACCATTGCACGAGGTTGAACCCTAGGAACGCCGTCCCGTACATGAACGTCGCGCCGGTAAGGCCCGCCTGAACACCGCCAAGTCCCGACGCGACGACGAGCGGAAGCGTCGCGCCGTAGAGAAACAGGAAGATTGCCAGGAACAGCCGGATGTCCTGGAACATCCACTTCCCGTCATAGAGTCGGAGAAGCCCCAGTGAAACGGCGAACTGGCCGCAAAGAAACCAGGTTGCAGCCGCGAAGAGCGTCCCGAACGCAACCTCGACCAGAGCGCCGAGGTGCAAGCAGATGGCAATGCCAAGCAGAATGCCCACCGCGGTGGGAAACCGTCGCCACTCGACCACCGCGGTATCATCCACGATAAGTGGACCTGAAGCCGCTCGTCGCTATCCGCTTCAGCTGCATCGCCTGGCGACGGGCGTAATACCTGATCATCCACTCAGTCGAGCTGCCTTTGAGACCGTGCTTCTCCGTCAGCCAGGGCCAGTGCTTGTTCACCAGATAGCGGGTGTTTCGCCAGGCCAGGTACTCGAACCACAACCGGTTCACCCTCTGCCCGCCGACCGCGCTTATGGGTCCCCGCAGGTGATGGCAGACGGCATTCGGCGTAAAGAATATCCTCGCACCCGCGGCGCCCGCCGCGAGATAGAAGTCGGTCTCCTCGCGCCATGAATTGCCGGCGTACCACGCGTCGAACTTCACCTTCTCGAATATGCTCCGCCGGATGAGCGCAATCGAGTGAACGTAGGGCGCCTGGACCGGGCGATCGAGCCGCTCTGCGAACCGGGCATCCATCGACTTAAGGTCGAAGACCTCCTCGGCTGAGCGAACCGGTGAGGGCGGATCGGCGAGATAACTCTCGTCGAACGAGCCGGGGATCAGCGCGGTCACTATGCGTCCGGCGATAATGTCAGCACCGAGCTCGCGTGCCTCGTTCAGCAGGGTGGCGCAATAGTCCGCGGAGAGCCACACGTCGTCCTCGCCAAAAAGAACCCAGTCGGTATCCGCCGCGGCAATGCCCGCCATTCGTGACGCCGGCTGGCCGCGCTGGCGTTCATGACGGATCACGTCGACAAGCACCGGAGAGTTCCTGGCGAGCTCCCTGATTCGATCACCCGTTCCGTCGGTCGAACCGTCGTCGACGACGATTATCCTCGTCACGTCAGGATGGGTGAGATATGACCTCCACACCGCCTGCAGGGCGCGAATCCTGTTGAATGTCGGAATGATGATCGTTATCGACGCCTTCATCCCGCCCCTGCCATGCGCCTGGCGCTCGCCGCCCTGGCCGCGTCGAGCCCTCTATAGCCCTCGATGCCGCCGCGCACGACGTTGAAGGGAATCCGCGGGTCAAGCTTGGCGAGCCCGACCACAGTCATTGCCGCGGCGTGAAGCACGAGCCGCGTTGCATATCTCGCCCGCCAGAATGGCTCGTTGCCGATGGCCTTCCAGACGAAAAGCACCCGTGAGCGCTCGCGCTCCCGCATCTGCGAATGAAGCGGCGGGCGGTTGATCAGGCTCGGGTAGTGATCGATCGCGACGCGCGCTGACGAGATCATCTTCCAGCCGGACTTCGCCACCCGATGAGCGACGTCCACATCCTCGTGCCAGAAACTGCCAAGCGCTTCGTCGAATCCGCCGACCGCCTCGATTGCCTTCCGCCGAAACGACATGTTGCCGCCACTCAGCCACGCAGCGGGCTGGTCCTGAGCGGGATGACTCGCCGGTCCAACGTTGAATCCGCCCCAGTCTATTCGATACCGGTTCGATGTGAGGCCGAGCATCCGGTAAGCCGCTTTGCGAACCGGATTATAATGACCGGGATGATCGACGAATCCGCCGACTGCGCCGAGCTCGGGGTCGTCGTAGAAGCCGAGCATCGCGCCCACCCACGTTGGCGGGAGCCGCACGTCGTCGTCAAGAAACGCAACGAACTCACCCCGCGCCATCGCCAGCCCCGCGTTGCGCGCCCGCGAAGTGCCAAGGCCCTCCGGATATTCGGCGACCTGAAGATCGAGGCGGCCCGCGAAGCGCTCGCGTATCCTCGCACCCTCGCCTTCAGGGTGCGCCTGAAGAACGAGAATCACCTCGTAGGGCCGCGATGTCTCCTGCGCGGCAAGATCCTCGAGACAAAGCTCGAGCGGCTCGCAACGCTTGTACGAGGCAACTATTACGGAGAGATCGGGTTGCATTGGGTGGCTATGAGCCCTTGAGCGCTCGCCAGCGACCGAGAAGACCGGCGCGGTCGATCCAACGACGTGCCATGTTACGGGGAATATCGTACAAATTTACCTGCCAAACCCCCTTTAAACGAGGCACGAGGGGGAACCGGTTCCGGATGACTGCCTTGCGCTCCCGGCAGGAAAGAAGGAACCTGTCGTCGCTGAGCCCGCCCATGCGCATCGTCGAGACTATCACGTCAACGAAACGCGTTGACACCGGGGCGGCGAAGCAGCGCACTATGTGGTCGTAATCGGCCGCGATCCTGAACGTGGTGTCGAATTTTCCCACCCTGTCGAAGATCTTCCGCCTGACGAAAGTCGCGGGATGGCAGAGAGTTTCCTGAGCCAGGTCGTCGAGGTCAACCTTGCGCCCCGCGATCCCGGATATGTCACCGTCGGTGAGAACCATCCTGCCGTACAGGAGGTCTTCACCGGAGCTCGCAGCTATCACGCGATCCACCGCCTCGGGCGAATAGAGGTGATCATCCGCATTCGCGAACAGGATGTACGACTCGGTATCCGCGACGAGATCGATTCCCTTGTTCATCGCATCGTAGATACCGTTGTCGGGCTCGCTGACCCAGTAGGCGAGAGTTCCGCCGTACTTCTCGAGGATCTCGACGGTTCCGTCGGTAGATCCTCCGTCTACAACGATGTGCTGGACCGGCATGTATGTCTGTCCGGCGATCGCGAGGATCGTCTCCTCTATGTGCTTCGCGCCGTTGTAGACGGCAGTGACTATCGAGACGAGCGGATTGGCGCCCGATGCTTCAGGCACGTGCCCACTGAGCCGACGGCCACCTTCGCGGCGAGCGCTCACTGTTTCGCCTCGACAGCATCTGAAAGCCAGTTGTCACGGAGCGCGAACTTCCGCCAGTGCTCGTCCGACAACAGCCGGGTGTCATAGACCGCGCGGTTGCGATGATACCAGATCCGCGCGAGATCGAGCCGCCACTTCGTGTCACCGACAGCTCGCCGCGCGCCGGCCTTGAGCGCGGAAAGTCCGATAAGGGCGGAATGCGCGACTATCCGCTTCGCCAGCCTTCCCTTCCCCGGACGGATCGATCTGTAGTCGGTGTAGCTGTCGCAGAAGCCCTGATCCGCCATCCTGCGGTTGAGGTACTGCTGGGTCATTCTCGAGGCCGGAATCATGTGGCGAGTCACTGCAGTCCCGACATAGGCGAACCTGTACCCGCGCTT
>JBBQZF010000133.1:0-7902 GCA_038208015.1 Gemmatimonadales bacterium | reverse complement strand
CCCTCGCGGCCCTCTCGACTGCCTGTACGAGCTCCGCCCAGCAGACCCCCCAGAGGCCGCCGCCGATCAGAGCCGACACGACCGCCCTGCGCGCGACACTCGACTCAATAGCCGCTGCGCACCAGGGCGTCGTCGGCTACACGGTAATCGACCTCGACAACAACGTCCGCCTGAGCCACCGCGGCGATGAGAAATTCCCGACAGCAAGCCTCATAAAAGTGCCCATACTTGTGACGGTCTACGACCTCGTCGAGAAAGGACAGCTCTCCCTCGACGATCCGCTGACAGTCCTCAAGATCGACAAGGTCCCGGGATCAGGAATCCTCCAGCATCTCCATGACGGAATGACTCTCCCGGTGAAGGACGCGGCATGGCTGATGATTACCATCAGCGACAATACCGCGACGAATCTTCTCCTCGACCGCATCATCATCCGGCGGGTATGGGCAAAGATGGATTCGCTTGGCCTCTCAGAGACCCGCGTTCACTCGAAGTCCTTCCTCCGAAACTCGAGTGTCGCGATGGACAGCTCCGTGAAATACGGGCTCGGCGTCACAACCCCCAACGAGATAGCGCGGCTCTTCGAGCTTCTCGCCGCCGGGAAAGCCGTGAGCCCCGCCGCAGACTCGGCGATGCTCCGGGTTCTCGAGCAGACAGACAGCGACATGATGATGCAGCGCTTCGCCGGCGGTGTCCGGACAGCTCACAAGTCAGGCGAGACGAACGAGGTCCGCACCGAATGCTCGCTGTTTCATCTCCGGAATCGCGTTGTCGCGTGTGTGCTCACGAAGGAGAACAAGGACACCCGCTGGATAGTCGACAATGAAGCGCAACTCACTGTCGCCCGAATGGGTGAGGCAGTCGTTAAAGCGTGGCGGGGACCGCCGGCGACAACCGGTCAATGACGGACGACCCCCGCGAGGGGCCGGACCGTCGGACAAACCGGGCAGGTTTCTTCGCCCGGCTTCTGGTCAGCGTGATTCTTACTGTCGCGCTGCTCACGATCGCGATTACCGGGATCCTCCTCAACCACAGGCGCGCCCTCGGACTGATGCCCGATGTGAGCAGATCGTCGAGCACTCTCTTCACGAACGCGATGCCGCTCGCCGAGCTGGCGATTCGTGCAAGGGCGGCCGGAGGACCGGTTGCCGGCAACACCGACATCGACCGCATGGAGGTGAGGCCGTCCGACGGACTTGTGAAGGTGAGGTTCTCGGATCCCGCATCGACCGAGGTCACGCTCGACATCTATAGCGGCGAGACGCTCAATACCGCCGGCCGGCGCGATGTTTTCATCAGGAAGCTCCACTCGGGCGAGGCTTTCGGAAAAAACGGAATACTCCTGGGCGACGCGGCAGCGATCGCCTTGACCCTGCTCCTCATCGGTGGCTCCTGGTACTGGCTGCGGCCGCGCTGGCGGAAACGCTAGCCCCTACTTCTTCTTCTTCGCCAGGATCGTCCCGCGGCAGTTCGCCGCGCCGCAGTGACACGGATATCTCCGCTTTGCGGCAGGACTGTGCCTCTCCTCGAGCTCAAACGCATAGTCGTACGCCAGCTCCTCGCCGCGCTTCACGTCGCGAATAGTCTCGATCCACAGCCGCTCGCTGTCGACGACCGCGTCACAGTTCGGATCGCACGAATGATTTATCCAGCGCGCGTCGTTGCCGTGAAACGCAGCGTCGATAACGATGTCATCCGCTATCGAGAAGAGAAACGTGTGGTGATTCCCGCTCTCATCGTCTTCGGGATATCTCGCATCGGACTCCGCTTCCGTCAGGCGCTCGCCGGTGTACTCGATCAGGCGTGTGCCGGCGGGAATGAACCGGGTCGCAAATACCCCGATCCCCGCAATTCCCGACTCGCGCACCTCGAACGGAAGAGAGCGGGCCCGGCTACGCTTCACGCGCGCGGTCGATTCCGTATATCAGGACCGGCATCCCCAGCACGACAGTCTCGCCTTCCACGGTTTCACCGAGCTTCTCGGCGACACGTTTTGAAGGAATGTTGTCGCGATGGATGAGGCTTATCACGTGCGCCTTGTCCAGGTCCTCGAACGCAAAGCGAAGCAGCCTGCTGGCGGCCTCGAATGCGAAACCGCGCCGCTGATGCGTCGGGGCGATTGTCCACCCGAGCTCGAATCCCGGCCACCCGGCGGGATTCGTGAACCCCGCCCTGCCGATGAACTGACCCGACTCCTTTTCCTCGAGAGCGAAGTAGCCGTATCCGCGCAGCGTCCAGTGTCCCACCATGAACGCCATGTGACGCCACGCCTCCACGCGGTCCATCGTCTTTCCGCCGAGGAAGCGCATGACGTTCATGTCGGCGGCCAGTGCTTCGTAAACCGGAAAATCCTCTTCCCGGAATTCGCGGAGAATCAGCCGTTCAGTTTCGATTATTGGAACATTCATGGGCGGAATGTGGCTCACGCAGCGCGGAGTCGCACCTTGATCCCCCAGGGATCGGTCGCAGTCGCGATGTCGCCTTCACTGGCAACCTCGAAGCCGGCTGCTTCGACCGATTCCGCCGCCCTTGCCGCGCTGTCGGTATCCGGCAGGACGAGGTCCCAGAACAGCAGCTTCGCATCGTTGCCTGACGCAACAGGGGCTCCGGCGGCCCATGTATTTGTGCCGACGTGATGGTGATAGCCGCCGGCTGACATGAAGAGAGCACCAGGATAGCCCCACACGATCTTATCGAGCCCCAGCGCCTGATGATAGAACCGCTCCGCTTCCGCGATGTCGCCGACATGGAAGTGAACGTGCCCCATCTTCGTCCCGTGCGGCGCGCCGCTCCAGCTCTCGCCGCGCGCGGCCGCTATCAGGTCATCAACATCGAGTGGCTTCGTCGCCATCGCGATCTGGCCTTCCTCGATCCGCCAGTCGGATGCCGGCCGGTCAGCATATACCTCGATCCCGAGTCCATCAGGGTCAGTGAGATAAATCGCTTCGCTCACCAGGTGATCGGACATCCCCGCCCTCTCGCCGAGTGCTCCAAGGTGTGCGACGAATTTCCCCAGCGACGACCTGTCGGGGAGCAGCACGGCGAAATGATAGAGCCCGAGCAACCCGCGACGCGGAACCGCGCAGGCGCCCTTCAACTCTTCGAGCTCGACGAGAGGGACATCGTCGCCCTGGGCGCCGAGGCTCGCTGACTTTCGCGAACTGTCGAACACGGTAAGTCCGAGGACCTTTACATAGTATGCGACCGAGCGGTCGAGATCGCCGACCTGCAGCCGCACGCGCCCGACGTGCGTTGCGGCTGGAAGCCGGAACCCGGGCGGCTTCACGCCGGCGCCATTCGAAGTCATCGCCTGAACCGGTTGTCGAGCGCCCAGGAACCTGGCCCAGCTAGCGCCAGCCCTCTCGCGGCAGCCATCAGAAGAAGCACAAGTTCGACTCCGCCGTTCTGTACAAAGAAACCGTTCTTTGCATTCACGAAGAAAATTGCACCAGCCAAATCGCGATTGTCAGTCCGGTGTCGTTTTCCATTGCTGCCTGCTGTCTGCGGCCTGCCGATGCTAACTGCAACCTGCTACGTCCGCAGTCCGCAGTCAGTTACCTCGTAACGGCTACGGTGCCGGCTTGGCCAGCGCCTTTACCGCCGCCGGAGGAGTGATCGCCACCCCTGCGCCGTCACCGAGCACGACAGACTCGATGGTGAGAATCTGCTGCTGCCCCATCGCTTCCTGCACTGTCTTCGTCGCTACGGTCACGCCGCTGAATTTCTTGTAATCGCTGAAGAGCGTGACTACCGGAATATCCCCCATCGCAGTCTTCTGCACGCTGCGCGACGCGACGATCAGGCCGTGCTCGGCGCCGTAGCAATCCCACGTCTCGCGGCCTGACTTCCAGGTGAGCTTGACGAGGTAGCACCGCTGCTCATTCATCGTCGTGTCGGCGACAGTCTCGATTGCCGAGAACATCGCGGGATCCCTGAGGGATCCGCGGCGGTCGGATTCGTCGCGGATCTGGTCGAGCTCCGACCCCGCGAGAACGCGAGCGCCCTGCATCGGATCCATGGACCATGCGGTGGTGCCATCGAATCCTGCTTCGACCGTGCCCATACCCGGTATCTCGGAAACCATCGACATCTGGTTCGGCGCGACCTGCGTGAGCTGGAATGTGGCGTTGATTCCAGCGGCGGGCATCGCCATCGCTCCCTTCGTCACGATCGATTTGGCCGCCAGAAACGCCGGCGCACCAACAGCATCGGCGTACTTTGCAACGAGGGTCGCCGCAGGCGGAAGCGCTGTAGTGGTCTGGGCACCGGCGATAGTGCCTGCAACCATCAGGGGCACAAGCGCGGCGGTAAAACGAAGGATTGAATTCGTGTTCATCGATTCTTCCGTTCAGGGGGTTAAGAGCAAAAATGTAAACAGTTGTCCTGCGTATCCCTACTGTCCACCTATCCAGAGCAACGCCTCCTCCAAGGGACCATCCCGGCCCTCGGACAGAACTCCAACAGAAAGCGGAACCTCCACATCGGGCTCGGCACCCGACCCTTCGATTCGCCGGCCTTCAGGATCAGTGAAGTCCGCCACTGCATGGACGAACACATCGCCCGATGGCAATCGGTTCATCAGCGCCGGCAAAGCTGCGCCGGCACTTCGCTGACCAAATACCCGCGCCCTTCCAATTCGCTGCATCCCGGCCGCAAATATCTCCGACGTACTCGCCGTCATCGGGTCGACGAGAATTGCCACAGGACCCGAGAATGGCGACATACTGGAGCCATCATTGCGCGATCGTTGCGGGTTTATCACGAAATTCAGCGACAGTTGGCGCATTTTCATCGTGCCCAGAGATTTCACCGAGTCCACGAAGTGACCGCCGAAGCCCATCACCATCGCCCCCACGCCGCCGGGATTTCCGCGCAGATCTATGACGACACCTTTGCACGACCTAACGCTGTCCACCGCGCGATCGAGCTCTCCGACAAAAGCAGGCAGCCAGATATTGAACGCGATCGTCCCGGCGCACCCGCCTCCTTGAACAGGAAGTCGCGACCAGTTCACAACGCCGGCTATCGGCGGAAGGTTCGCATACTGCGAGAGCCTCCCCTCGGCCTGAACCGCTACCAGGCGATGTGTCACTGTCTTCCCGTCTGCGCGCATCACAACGGCGACAGTGTCGCCAACCCTGGATGCGAGCGCGCCATTAAGTCTTTGAAGTGCTTCGTACAGGGCCCGCGGCTTCGCCTGGTCGGGCATTGCCTCGAGCCGTTCGAGAGCTTCCGCCGGATCCCTGGTCCCCACCCGCACCACCGTCTGCCCCGGCCTGATCCCGGCACGCTCTGCAGGACTCCCTGAATTCACCCGCCAAGCGACGGCACGTCCCTCAGCGACCCGGACCACGAGCCCGGTGGCACCTCTCCCATCGCTTTTTGCGCCTGAATCAGCGGGAGCCAGCCGTTCGGGGATGATATAGAAATGTGAATCGGAGATCGTGTTGAGGGTTTCGCCGAGGAGGGCGTCGAGCTCCCGCCGGCGGGTGATCGTGAGGGCGCGGGGGCGAAGCGAGTCCCGCACGGTGACCCACCGCGACGAAACGAAAGCAGTGTCGACGTAGGTGTCGGCTACGATCTTCCAGAGTGAATCGAAGGATGCGACGGCGATTCCCGGCGGAAGAGCCTCGTCCGGAACGCTGATATCCGCTGACCGCGTACCGCCGCATGCCGCGGCGATCGCCAGCCCGGCCAGCGCTGCGATTCGCGAGTGGGTTTTCATCATGCTGTCTCTCTCATTTGCCGCTTTCGACCGCGGGTCCGGCGGCTTGATAATCGCACTAGGTTTCGGACGTGATACAAAGACGAATCGGAGCACTTCGCGTCTCTGTCGTAGGGCTTGGCTGCAACAATTTCGGCCGGCGACTCGACGCTGAAGGCACAGCAAAGGTAGTGCATGCGGCGCTCGACGCCGGCATCAATTTTTTCGATACCGCCGACACCTATGGCGGCACGATGAGCGAAGAGTATCTCGCGAGAGCGCTGGGCAAGAAGCGGAAGGGCCTGGTGATCGCAACAAAATTCGGCTCGACAATCGATGAGCAACGTCAGGGTGCCAGGCCTGAATACGTGAAACGTGCAGTCGAGGACAGCCTGTCACGGCTGAAGACCGACTGCATAGGCCTGTATCAGCTTCACAAGCCGGACCCGACGGTTCCGATATCGGAGACTCTCGGTGCGCTGGACGATCTCGTGAAAGCGGGAAAAGTGAGGGAAATCGGATGCTCGAACTTTTCAGTAGCCCAGCTGACGGAGGCCGAGCACGCCGTTGCGCCGGGGGCTGCCCGCTTCGTGAGCGTCCAGAATGAGTACAGCCTGCTTCACCGGGAGCCCAGGCACGGAGTCCTCGCGGAATGCGCCGCGCTCGGCATGGCATTCCTTCCGTATTTCCCCCTGGCGAGCGGGCTCCTCACCGGAAAGTACCGTAAAGGCAAGCCGATTCCCGAGGGTTCGCGTCTCGCGTCGGGCTGGAAGAAAGAACTGTTCAACGAGGAGAATCTTTCGAAAGTCGAGCAGCTCATGGCGTTTGCCGAGGGGCGGGGGCATACCATTCTCGAGCTTGCGTTTTCGTGGCTTCTTACGCGGCCGATGGTCGCGTCGGTGATCGCTGGCGCAACGAAGCCGGAGCAGGTGACTGCCAACGCTGCAGCTGCGGAATGGAGTCTCGAGGAGTCCGCGCTCGAGGAGATAAACCGGATTGCCGGCGGGCCGTAGCGGCCGCTAGACTCGCTCGGCTGTCTTCTCGGCGGCCTGTATCCGCGGGACGGCTGAGGCCTCGGACAGGAGTTTCGTAACGAAGCGCTGTCCCTCGGATACCCGCTCGATCTCGATTGCGATTGCATCAACCCCCTGCTCCAGCCGCTCGAGACGCTGGTCGGTCTCTGGCGAAGCGGCTGGTGCGGGTGGACGGCTCCCACGCTTCCAGAGATTCCTCGCCATCGCAAAAGCAACGGGAAAGAGAACGAACAGCGTGAACACGATGCTCAGCGCGAGGTAGTTGTCGGGAATGTCCCCATTCATTGGAATCTCCGTTGACGCGACGAGCCCGGGTTGCGCCGCAGTGAGCTGACGCCCTGTTGCCGCGATGTCCGCTTCGAGTTGTACGAGCCGAGCGTCGAGGACGACCAGGCGACCCTCTATGCCTGCACGCGCGGCGCCATCCGGCTGCTTGTTCAGCTCTTCTGCCAGCCTGCGCCTGCGGCCGTTTGCCGAGATGAGCTGGTTCGATAGCTCTTCCCGGCGGTCCTTGATTTCCTCAACCGCCCGGCGGCTGAGAGGGACTGGCAGGTTCTGAAACGTGCCGTCCGGATTCATCACGACCACGGTTGGCTGTGGTGATGGCGGCGTTGCCGGAATTGCCGGTACCGGCTGAGCCTGCGCCGGGTCGAGGGCCTGAACTGTGGTTGCCTGCATATAATGAAACATACGGGCGTCGGGCTGCTCTTGTTACATGTCCTGCGCGCGCGTGTATCTCATCTCGACCGCCAGCTCCTCGACTGGAGACAAGCTCAGTCTTCCTGGGGCATCACGAGCCAGAGGAGGAGGTAGACGAGGATTCCGGGAAATGCGGCTGAAATGATCGACAGGATAACGTAAATCACGCGGGCGATAGTCGGGTCGAAGCCGAAGTAGCGCGCGAGTCCGCCGACAACGCCGGCGATCATTTTATTCGAGCGGGAACGGCGAAGACGGCCGTCGGTTTCAGTCATTGTTTTCTCCGTTTGATTGCACGACAGACCCTACGGATATCTCCGCGGCTTTGTTGCGGCTACGGGGCGTTATCAAGGAATTTTACCGTAGTTTCTTTCTCCTGGGCCCACCTCAGCGCCCACGCGTCCTGAAACAATAACAGCGGATTTCCTTTCGCATCGAAGAGAAGCGTGGTGCCCTGGCTCCGCG
>JBBQZF010000132.1:0-7905 GCA_038208015.1 Gemmatimonadales bacterium | reverse complement strand
CGAGGTCGAGCCGCTCTATGAGCTTCCGGTGCAGGTCGATCTTCACCTGATCGACCGCGCTTATCACTGTCGCCTCGCTCCTCCTCGTGTACATCCCCGAAGACTGGGCAGGCGCAGGAGAGCGGCCGGCGGGCGGCGTCGGACGCGTCGTCGCCGGAACGGTTCCCGGCTCGTCTGGCTGCGCCGTCTCCGGCGCGGCATCCGCCGCCCCCGTAATTCCGTTTCCGCGGCGGGTCAATCGATCTCTAAGTGACATTTCTCGCTCCCTTTTCAGTGCCGAACAACTTGCGCAGTCGCGAGCCGCCGCTCGGCGTCGAGCGCGAGAACGAACCCGAGCCTCCAGTGCCGCTCAACTTCCGGGCGAGCTCGCCGTAGCCCCTGGCGAGCTTCGAGTTCGGATCCTGGAGCATAACTGGCACGCCCTGTGTCAATGACTCCGCAGACAACCGATAGTCATTCGGCAGCTTCCAGTAGATTGGCGCCTGAAGCAGGTCTTCGGCATCCTTGACGGGAAGCACGTCGCCCGACTGGTACCGGTTGACAACAACGCAGAGCTTTGAATCCTCGTAGCCCAGCCGCCGGCAGACGGCGAGGGACCGCTGGGTGCTTCGAAGTGCCGGAACGGTGAGCTGGGTGACAAGCACTATGCGGTTTGCGGCATCGAGAGCCGTCAGGGTCGCCTCGCTCAGGTGATGCTCGCAGTCAACCACCGTATATGCGAACTGGTTGCGCAGCAGTGAGAGAATCGAGCCCACAGCCGCCGAGTCGAACAGCTCTTCGTCCTCGGGGGTGTCGCCCGTGGGAAGCGCCCACACCCCGCCCGGGCACGCAGTCAGCACCGAGTTGAGCAGCTCTGTGTCAACCTGGCTGCCCTTGGCTATCAGGTGGCTGAGGTCGTACGCCGGCCGGAGATTCAGGAACACCCTGATATCTCCGCCGGTAACCACTAGGTCGAGAAGCGCGACACGTGAATCGGTGCGCTGGGCGGCGAGCGCCTGCGCGAGATTGACCGCTATGCTCGTCCCTCCGAGCCCTCCCTTTCCGCTGTGCACGGCGATGAGCTCCCCGCGCTGGGTTTCCGTCGCGCCCCGGCGCATCAGCCGCTCCACAGCGCTCGCGAGCTCTTCAGCCTTCGGGGGATAGACGAGAAACTCGTGAACTCCCGCGCGCATCGCGCGGAGGATCAGCTCGGGGACAGGTGACGGCGCGGTGGCGATCACCGAGGTCGTAACATCCTTCCTTATCTCTCGTTCGAGCGCGATGAGCTCGTTCGGCGTGATCCCCTCCACGGGGACTACGACGATGTCGAAATGGCCGTCGCGCATTTTCGCGATGGCCTGATCCCGCGTTGCCACCTCGACGTTACCCGAGAAACCAAAGCGCGTGAGTACGCCGGCTACACCCTCGGGGGAGCCGGCGGCATTATCCGCAATGAGCGCGCGGCGCTGCATCTTCTATCCCCGATCAGCGGATGATGGGGGAAGGGGGTCGTCTCGATGCATCGTCGAGTCGCTTTTGAATCGCGTCGCGGGCAGGCAGAGCCGTATCGGGCAGCAGCCGAAGCAGGTCCTGCGGCCGCGGGTCAAGCGGGTCAACCAGGACAGGAGTGACGACCACCAGAAGCTCGCTGTCGCTGTTTTGCCAGCTCGTGCTCGAGAACAGTGCGCCGATTATCGGCAGGTCCTTGAGCAGGGGAATGCCAGTTCTAACGCGCTCCTGCTCGTTGTTGAACAGCCCGGAGATGATCATGCTGCGGTCGCGCGGAACGTCAACTGTGGTCCTGACCCGGCGGGTGCGAAAAGCGGGAATGCGGAAGCCCGAGATGACGATTCCGTTAACATAGTCGAGGCTCGACACTTCCGGCTCTACCTGAAGCTTGATGAGGCTGTCGCTGAGAATCTCCGCAACGAACTGAAGCCTTACACCGAACTCCTTGTACTGGATCGTTACCCGGTTCTGGCCGTCCCCTGGCTGGAGCACAGGAATGGGGAGTTCGCCACCCGCAAGGAATGTCGCCGTATCTCTGTTCCCGGCCATGATATTCGGTTCGGCGAGTGTGCGCGCGTTGCCCGAGCTCTCCTGAAGGTCAAGCAAGGCGAGGAGGTTTCTTGTCCCCAGGTCGCTGAGTACAGTGAGAAAGCCCGCGTCACTCGGGAGGGTAACCCTTCCGCCTTCGTCGAAAACATTGTCTGTCCCGAAGGTTCCTGTTCCCACCCGGGTCCCGCGATGCCTGTACAGCCCGGAGATACCAACTTCGCGGAGGACGTCTCTTCGGACTTCCGCGATCTTGATGTACAGCGCGATCTGCTGCCGGTCGGATGGCGCATGAACCGAAATCCGATAGTGCAGGCGGGTGCCGTTGGACAACCAGAAAATGGCGTCGGTCTCGCCATTCGCCTTCGAGTTGATGACAAGCTCGCGTGTTCCCACGACCACTACGTCGGCCACATCCGGGTTCGATATGGACACGCGGGTGATTCCTACGGCGGTGGTAAGCGGGTAAGCGCGGCCGACGGGAAGATCGATCCGGGTGATCTGCCCCGGCTGAGCCGATGCGGGCGTGGATGTCGCCCCAAAAATGAGAACGCTCGCCAGAACGAGCAGCCTGCGAACATCGGTGAGAACTTTCAGACGAACCTCCACGAAAGATTGCGCATTGCAACTGACTTGGTGCGATTACGGCAGATCACCGCTTGCCCGCGGTATCGAACTTCTGAGGCGTCGCCTTTCCCGCCCTGTAGACGTTCACGAGAGCCGACTCGGGTGGCGGCGGCGGTGGCGGAGGAGGTCTTGCCGCGGGAGGCAGCGGCCGGTAAACGACGCGCGGCCTCGCAGCCGCAGCCTGAGGCACCTGTACGGCTGTTCCCTGGAGTTGCGAGAGTACATCGGTCGAAGTCGCGCCCTTCGTGCGGACACTGTCGGGGTCGCCGTAGCCGCGGAGAACCAGTTGTATCGCGCCGGTATTCATGGCGATCGCAAGGCGCTCCGCTTCTTCCGGGGTGACGGCGAGTGTCACGGTTGTGGCGTTTATCGCCTTCCCCTGATTGTCGCGCTGGATTTCCGTGCCGACAGAGAGCACGAGCATGTTCGACATGAACAGCTTCGCGACCTGCTTGCTGGAGCCCTGGCTTTCAGGCAGCGTGACCAGGATGTCAACGCGGCTGTTCGGCTGAAGTAATCCACTGATGCCGGCGACATCGTTGATGCGCACCGCCATAGCCCGTTGCCCTGGAGGAATCTTCAGCTCGAGTCCGGGCCCCGTTCCGACCGGAGCAAGCCGGCCAGGGACTATCGGCTCGCCGTTGAATACTGAAACCCTCGTAACGCGGCCGTGGACCGAATCAGTGCTCGAGAACGCTCCCACGGGGATCATCTGCACGGGAAGCTGGACGGTCTTCAGTGCGATCCGATCTATGACACTGCCTTCGGGAATGTCCTGCGATGCAACAACAACCGGCTGGGTAACTACTTGCCCCGCTCGGCTGTTTGCCGCGAGGAGCCGGTACGCTCCGAATGTCGCCGCAGCCGCGACAAAAAGCGCGCCCCAGAAAACCAGCTTATATCGTCCGCCCATTTCCTACTCCAATCTCTTCAATGTTGATACAGCTAAGCAGCCGTTTGCGACTTCCACGACCCACATCAGGCCAGCAGCAACCGGGGCAGCCAGGCAGCCCAGATTGCTCCAAACGCTATAGCAATCCCGTAGGGCAGCTTCGAGCCCTGGGATCGTTTCTCGCCCGGTGAGAGAATCGACGGCGTCCCGGCTGCCATGCCCAGAACCTCCGAAGTCGCTCTCATTCCCCGCGACCTTATCATCCAACCGAGCGCCAGGACAGCCCCGGCGCAGGCCCCAACCAATGATCCTTCCAACACACCGACCGGCCCGAGCCAGGCGCCTGCCGCTGAAAACAGCTTGACATCCCCCGCTCCAAGCCAGCCGAGCGCGTAGAACGGAAGCCAGCAGAGGAGCCCCACGAGAAGCCCTGCACTTCCTTTCAGCAGCCCTTCGAACACTGGTTGCGCCGCGGCCGAATAGGCCAGCCCGGACGCCGCGAGAAGAGCCACAAGGCGGTTAGGGATGCGCCGTGTCCGCAAGTCTCCGATTGCCGCCGCGATGAGCATCCCTGAATAAACGATCCCTGCGACGATGCCCAGCGGAGTTTCGGCAAAGGGCGCCATCCCGCGCGCAGCTTAGGAGAAGCTGTTCCCCAACTGTGAGAACTTCGTCTTGATCTTGTCGCCGAAGAACGTGACTGCGACAATCGCTGCGATCGCGATGAAAGCGATGAGAATTCCATACTCCGCCAGCGCTGCGCCTTCTTCATCGCGCATGAACTTCCGGGTTGCGATACTGAAGCGTTCCACCTTTTCCCCCTAGAGTTTGCCGTAATGACCTTGACCAGGACTGGAGATTCCAGTTGGAGCCAGGATCGTCGTGATCGCGGGAGGACCAGGGAGCTATTCAGATCGCCCGAGGTCCGTCGCGCTATGTGGGCTGCTACAGCATCGGACCGGAGAATCCTGGATCGTGAGCCAGATTTAACTCGTACCGCACTACAGCCGCCGCCTACCCTACAACATCAATTCAAGCACTGCAACAGTTTGTTTATGAACGTTTCAACACTTGCTTCCTTTCGCGATCGGTCCCGTAAGAAAACGGGACTTTTTCCGCTATGAAAGCGCGTTTGCGTATTCCGAGAACTTGCCCTTGATCTTGTCACCGAAGAACGTCACGGCCACTATCGCCGCAATTGCGATGAACGCGATAAGAATTCCATACTCGGCCAGGGCCGCCCCTTCCTCCTCATGGAGGAACTTCTTGATGCTTTTCATGTTTCAAAAACCTCCGAATGTGAGACAGCAACCAGAGTGCTACCGTACAAGCCGCGGCGTAAAAGTGCAAGACGATTCCGTAAGGGGCCCCGTATCGTCACGGAACCGTTACGGTAACGCGTTCCTTCGCAGCCAAGTCATGACCGCAAAAGACCGATAGCGTGCCGGCCAATTCCTCGCAACCTTTGCCGGCGTGAAATCGAATCGAGCCCCGAGCATCGCTGACATCCTGTTTCTCATCGTCGCCCCCCTGACGGCCATTACCCGGACCGTCAAGCTCACGCACAGCGACGGCGATCTTGCCGCGCATATCCGAATGGGTCAGGTCATACTCGATACCCGGCAGATCCCGCCACACAGCCTGGCATCATTTACCGCGTCAAACGAGCCCCTGATAGCTCACGCCTGGCTGAGCGAGGTGATTTTCGCCGCCCTCTTCTCAATAGGTGGACTCGCCATCCTCTCAGTAGTCACCGGAATTATCGTAGCAGCGACTCATGCCAGCATCGCGCTTTTCCTGAGAGCTCGCGAAGTCGATGCCCGCTGGGCACTCGCAGCAGCGTTCATCAGCCTTGCGGTAAGCTCGACCCACTGGCTCGCGCGCCCCCACATGTTCTCCATCCTTGGCGTCGCCCTCACCCTCTACCTGCTTGAATCAGAGTCGAAGAGGCGGCTCCCACTCATCGCGCTGCTTTTCGCCATCTGGGCAAACCTTCACGGCGGCTGGCTTTACGGCCTCATGATGATCGCCGTCTACGTGGCCGGCAGCGCTATCGAAGCCAGCTGGTCGGCCGAGCGCAGGGCGGAGTGGCTGAGGGAAGTGAGATCAAACAGTGCTGCCCTCCTTGTCGCCGCCGCTGCCACTCTCCTGAATCCCTACGGACCCGGCCTCCACGCCGAGGTTGTCTCCGGCGCCGTAAGCCCGACCCTCGCAGCACAGATGGGCGAGTTCATGTCGCCGGATTTCCAGGCGCTCGCCCCGCTTCCTTTCCTGCTGGCGCTGCTGCTCAGCGTCGCGCTGCTGGCCATCACGACAAGGCGTCTCTCCGCTCCCCATCTTCTGCTCGTAGTGATCTCCCTGTTCCTCGCGCTGAGGTCATTCCGCAACATGGCGCTCTTCGGAGTAGCAGCTTGGCCGATCATCGCGCTTCACGTAGCCCGCGCGTGGCCTGAAAGGGGACGGCGCTTCCGCTGGTTCACTGAAATCGCGCGGCTGGACAAAACCACGAGGCCGGGACTTTACGCACTGCCGATCGCAATCGTCCTTCTGATAGTCGGTCTCAACCGGGGCCGCTTGTTCGGCGAGCAGCTGATCCGCGAAGACTTCAGCGCGCGGAAATTCCCGGTCGCCGCAGTTGCCAGCCTGCGAGCCGCAGGGCTCGATCAGGACAGAATCTTCCAATCATGGGAGTGGGGCGGCTATATAATGTATTCGTGGCCGTCGGCCCGACTCGTGGTTGATCCTCTCAAATTCAACGACTCGACCACGCACGTTTACTCGATGATCGACGCGGTCCAGCCCGGTTGGCAGGACGAGATCGCGCGCTGGAACATCAGGACCGTAATAAGTCATCCGGATTCTCGACTCGCACGCGGCCTCGAGCGCGAACCCGGATGGGACAAATGGTACAGCGACAGCACCGCGGTGGTATTTCGCCCCGCATCAGACTGATCCCCACCAATGCCAACTCCATACCCGGTTCAGAACCCCCTCAGCCGCTTCAACAGGATATTCGCCCAGGCCCAGAAGATCGATCGCGCAATACTGCCTGAACCGAACGCGATGTCGCTCGCAACAATCGGAATGAATGGCGCGCCCTCGTTGCGCATCGTCCTCATGAAGTCGGTTGACGAAGACGGATTCGTCTTCTACACGAACCTCGAGGGCCGCAAGGGACGCGACCTGCGCACTCACCCCATCGCCGCGATCTGCTTTCACTGGCCGACGCTCGAGGTCCAGGTGAGGGCAGAAGGTTCAATCACCCAGGTGAGTGACTCCGAAGCAGATGAATACTTCGCGACACGCCCGCGAGAGAGCCAGATCGGCGCATGGGCTTCGATCCAGAGCCAGCCAATCGAGCACGCAAGCGACCTCGCGATAAGGATCGCCGAAGTCGAGGAACGATTCGACGGCACCGAGGTGACGCGTCCACCATTCTGGTCCGGCTTCAGGCTCCGCCCCGACCGCATCGAATTCTGGAAGGCGCGGCCCGGTCGACTCCACGAGCGGCACCTCTACAGTCGCTCAGGCGAAAACTGGGTAATGGAAACGTTGTACCCCTAGCCGGTACCGCAGCCGGGCCTCATGCCCTAAACTTTCGGCATGACGATGACCCATGCGCCGTCGATGACGGGCACCCCGACCGACGACTCGAAGTGGACGACAGATTCCGCGCGACAGCTCTACAACATCGAGGGCTGGGGAATCGGCTTCTTCGACATAAACGATAAAGGCCACGTAGTCGTAAGGCCCGAGTCCGACGACCCCTCACGAGAGCTCGACCTGTTCGAGCTCGCCAGCGATCTCGAAGCGCAGGGCGTCGGGCTCCCATTGCTGCTCCGGTTCTCCGACATCCTCCGCTCACGCATCGACGCACTCACCGAGCGATTCACGCGTGCCATCCGCGAGTACGAGTACACGGGCGCCTACACCACGGTCTACCCGATCAAGGTGAACCAGCAGCGCCACGTTGTCGAAGAGATCGTCGAGTTCGGCAAGGAGTCAGGCGTCGGCCTGGAGTGCGGAAGCAAGCCAGAGCTCCAGGCGGTGCTCGCGCTCGCCGAACACACCGACCACCTCATCGTTTGCAACGGGTACAAGGACGACGAGTTCATGCGCCTCGCGCTGATGGGACAGAAGCTCGGCCACAAGGTCTTCATCGTGCTCGAGCAGCTGAGCGAGGTGGAAGTCCTCCTCAGAGTCGCCGACGAGCTCGGGGTCACCCCCACGGCGGGCGTTCGCATAAAGCTTCACTCCGAAGGATCGGGCCGCTGGGCAAAGAGCGGCGGAGAGAAGTCGAAATTCGGGCTCGGCACCGCGCAGCTCGTGAAGCTGGTCGACCGGCTTCGCGC
>JBBQZF010000131.1:0-7921 GCA_038208015.1 Gemmatimonadales bacterium | reverse complement strand
GCGGGAGATTGCCGCATGGCGAGCGAGCGAGAACAGAGACGCGATTTCAGTAACGGCCCCCCGCACTTCGATGGCGTCGATGAACCCTCCGGCCCGGGCGAATGTGATCGTGAATAACACCGACGCAATCGCCAGGGCGATCGTCAGCTCGATGAGAGTGGCACCGGCCTTTTTGATGAGCATATTCCTGTTCAGGGATTCCGAACCGGATCAATAACATCGGCGGTCGGGGGCCATCGGCGCCGATAGTTGCGGCACCAAGCGATATCACGCTATTTCAGCCGTCCAACGTTCCCGCAACTGTGTCCTCAATCGATGACATAACGGCGACAGCACGGCCGGCAACAATTGTCCCAAGTCGTTGCAGTTGAGGGACTTATACCCACTTCAAACAACTGGCACCCCCCATGCAAATCCCCTATGCCATGACAATCCTTTCGTTCTCGCGGGGCACCGCGGGGAAGATGAATAGATGGGGGTTCGCTCTCCTCGCCGCGGGGGTTCTCGCGGCGGGGAGGCCAGCGAATGCGCAGCTCCTCGAAGAGCTGCAGTCGCGGGTACCCGGGCTCCCGAAAAAGACCCAGCAGAAGCCCGCGGTTCCCCCCGCCTACAGGCCTCCGTCGGGTATGTGCCGCATCTGGATCGAGGGAGTTCCCGCGAACCAGCAGCCGGCACCGACTGACTGCGTAACCGCTGTCCGCAACCGGCCAGTCAACGGTCAGGTGATTTTCGGCGACTCGCCGAAACGCGAAAAGGAAAAGACAAAAAAGGAAAAATCCAGGAACAGGAAGGACAGCAGGATTTTTCCAGACTCATAGGGAGATGCCAACAATGAAGCGAGTAACATTTGCACTCGGCCTGGCTGTGGCCACCGCGATGGCGGCGCCGCTCTCGGCCCAATCGCGAAACGACGGACCATGGTGGGATCCGGCTAACACCGGTACACGAAGTGGTAGCACAGCCCGCACCGACACGCGTGACGGCCGGATCAACAACGACGGCCGCGTCTATGATTCACGCCGGGATTCACGCCGGGTCGATGGACGGTGGCGGGCCGAAGGTCGTGACCGCCGCGGGAACGTAGTCTACGCACGCACGCGGTACGACAACAACCGGAACGTCATTCTGGAGCGCGCATACCGCGACAGGCTCGGCCGCTATCGCGTGATAGACCGCCGGATCGTTCAGCACGCGAACCGCCGCGACGATGGACGGTACGACGCACGCGGTCGGGACCGGAACGACAGGTGGGACCAGAACGATGGTCGCAACAACGGCCGTCACATCGGCCAGAACAAGAACAAGAACAAGAATAAGGGCAAAGGTCGTCGCTAGCAGCCGCTTCGACTACAGGAAAGGTGGCCCCGGATCCTCGATCCGGGGCCGTTGTTTTTTCCAGCGCGGTTTCCACGGCGCCGCGTTTCTTGCAACTTGGGCCTGCGATGCGACAAGTAAGAGACAGGTTCCTCCCTCCCGACCATGCCGCTTTCGTGGCGGCAGAGCCGCCAACGGGTCGCATCATCGTCATCGCCCCCACCCGGGCGGCCTGCGAAACGATCGAGCTCGCGCTGGGCCTCCATATCGAAACGGTTCTCGAGCGCCAGCACGGACAGGAGATCCGCGACCTCGCTGACGCAGGGAAGGGCTTCGGGATAGTCGCCGGGACGGGAACCGGAAAGACTCTCTCGATCCGGCCGATCGCCGAGACGATCCTGCGGACGAACGATCTTCGCGTCGGCGTGGTGAATCGCGAGCGCGAAGCTACGCCCGAGACTCCGAGCTGGAACGTGATAGTGGTGACAACCGGCATCGCGCGCCGCTGGTTCCAGGACGGCGACATTCTTCCGGCAGACACTCTCGTCGTCGACGAGATCCACCAGACATCGGCTGAGCTGGAACTCTGCCTCGCATTGGGCAAGCGCGTCGGCTGCAGGTTCATATGGCTTTCGGCAACTGTCGACCCGACCTTCTACGCCAACTACCTCGACGCGGCAGCTGTCCTCCAGAGTTATGCCTTCGATCCGGCGCGCGCCGCGGATGTGAAAGTCATTCGCAAGGATCCGCTGGAGTTCCTCGACGACAGGTTTCTCATGCGGGTCGTCAAGGAAAAACGTGGCGTCGGCATGTTCCTCCCGACCCGAGCCGGGGTCGAGCAGGCAGCAGAGTCTGTCGCGATGGGATTCCCACGGATCAATACGGCCTACTATCACGGTGGTGAGCCGATCAGGATAATCAGGCCGTTCCTTGAATCGGGCGAGCGAAAGCCATACTTCCTCGCGATGACCGCCGCCGGACAGAGCGCGCTGAACGTAAAAGGGCTCGACACCGTGATCATCGACGACACGCGCTTCGGCAACATCATCGAGCGCGGGAAGAACGTCCTTACGAGGATGCACCTCGGCGCAAACGAGATCCTCCAGATGGCGGGACGCGTTCACGGCCGCGTGGAGGGCGGGCGAGTGTTCATCCTCTCCGACCGCGATATCCAGTTCGATACACTGCGGCCTACGGCTCCCGAGTTCCAGCTTGCCGGCGATTCGGAAAGGGTCGCGATGACATGCGCCGACCTCGGGGTCGATGCATCCTCCCTCGAGCTGCCTGTCCCGCTCGACAGGATCGCGTACCGCAAGGCAATGGCGCTACTCGAGGGTCGGGGGATAATTGAGAACGGGCGGCTTTCGACTTATGGAAAGGCCGTCGAAGCCCTGCCCGTCGACCGTCACTGGGCGGAACTCCTGGTAAACGCGGACGACGAGCTCATTCCCTATCTCGCGGTCATGAGCTCGATCGAGTCACTCCATCGAATGACTCGCGAAGAACGCGACCTCGGTGGAATCGTCATTCCGGGAAGCGATCACCTCACGGCTTATAATCTCTACGCCGAGGCGTTCTCGAAAGCCGGGTATGTGGGTGAGGTTTACGGGTTGGCGCGACATCTCTTCAGCGAAGAGATCGAGAGCTGGGCGGAGCGCCGCGGCGTTCTCGTTAAAGCCATAGAAGACGCCGCGCTTGGAATGGCGAGTGTATTTCGCGGCCTGGGGGTGGAGCTTCCTTCGCGTTTGCCGCTCGCTCGCGACAACACGCTTCGAAAGTTCGCGGAGCTTCTCGCCCGCTACATGCCGCTCGATCTGGTGATCGATGAGGAAACGGCCGAGGGGAACAACGCGCGCGTGTCAAAGACGAGCGTGTGCGGAAGCTGGGGCCCGATCGCGGGCGAGCTGCGCTATTTTGCCGACAGGTCGGGCATTCCGCGCGCCGGAATCGAGGGAACGCAGGTTCCGATGCACTTTATCCGCCGGTACGCGACGCGAGGCGTGTCCGATGTGAGGTACGACCCGAAGCGAAAGGGCGGCTCGCTCGTTCTCGAGCACACGCTCGAGTACTTCGGGTTCAAGCTCGAGCGCGAAGTGGAAGTGATCGAGGATTTCGCGCCCGAGATAGCGCCGGTCGCGCGGAAGGCGCTGGCTGAAGCGCTCGCGAAGGGACAGGCGCGACACCCTTCGGCGAAACGGAACAGGTCGGCGATCGACGAGATCCGTCAAACCTACAGGAGATCGGGCGGCGCGACTCCGCGGTTCAGCCTTGCCGATCTCACCGGGTGGTACGAGCAGCGGCTCGCCGGCGTCAACTCGATGAATGATTTCCGCAACGCGCGGCTCACTCTCGACCGCGACTCGGTCGTGCCGGCCGACGTCCGGGAGAAGTACGCCGGCCTCCCGGAGACCGCGCTGATTCGCGAGCGCGAGGTGGACGTCGAATACGATGTCGAAGAAAAAGGCGGCGAGCTGATCGCCGTCGCCCGGCTGAGGCTGCCGGAGAAACTCGCGCGGACGATGACCGATGAAGAAGTGCCCGTGCTCGACAGGCCCGTCAGATTTGTCGTAATCCGGGGACAGCGCGGAGCGATCCGGGGCGAGACGCTCGACGAGCTGCAGGATCTGCTCGCGCGACCATGGTCGCCCGATGAAGTTGATGATGCGGCAGAGCCCGGGGAGCAGTCGCGCGAGGAGCAGCGTGCGCGGGACCTGGCTGCGAGACATCGAGGTGGTCGGCGCAATTCCTCGCGAGCGGGAGGCAATCGCAGCGGCCCACGTGACGGACGGGATGGTGGAGCGCGCCGCGGCGGAGGACGGCCGGGGCGGGGCAAGGGCCCAGGCCGTAAATTTCGCGGGCGATGAGTCACCATACGAGCGAATATTTCCGGGCGCACCAGCGGGTCGTCGATGCGAGCATCGAGGCCCTTGCTCCAGCCGCGGAGTCAGCAGGACGGGCGCTGGTCGCTGCGCTGGCAACCGGCTGCAAGGTGATCTGCTTCGGGAACGGCGGCAGCTCGAGTCAGGCAAGTCACATGGCTGGGGAGCTCACGGGGCGATTCAACAAGTCCCGGCTCCCGCTTCCCGCCCTTTCTCTCTCCGCCGATGCGGGGACGGTCACCTGCATCGCCAATGACTTCGGGTACGAGGCGGTATTCGAGCGGCAGATAGAGGCGTTCGCGCAGAAGGGTGACATTGCGCTGGCGCTCACCACGAGTGGCAAGTCGCCGAACGTGATCCGTGCCCTGAAGGCTGCGGCTGCCCGCGACGCGGTGACCATTGCGTTGACCGGGAAGGGAGGACTCGCTGGCGCCGAGGCGGACCACCTGCTGGCGGTTCCGAGTGATGTGACCTCTCACATCCAGGAGGTGCATCTCATGCTCCTCCATATCTGGTGCATGGAGATAGACAAGGCGTTCGAGCCTACGGCGTAACTGTCGCCTCCGCCTCGGCAACTGACAGGTCTTCGGCACTCTCCACCGGCTCCGAGCTCGACAGCGCGTCTTCTTTGTATGCGAGCCAGGTGTCGTCTTCCGCGACGATCTCGACCTCTGTACCGAACGGAAGCGTGAGGTTGGGGACCTCGTGGCCTGCCGGGAAGTCCATCAGGATCGGCACGTTGAGGTCTGACACGAGATCGAGCAGGAAGTCCTCGAACTCGTCCTCCTCCGACCTGTCGATCGGAAGCTGGCCGAAGATTATTCCCTTCACGCCGTTCAGAAGACCCGCTGCCCTGAGGTGCACGAGCCGCTCGTCGAGGACCGACATCGGGTCGTCGTTCTCCTCGAGGAACAGGATTGCGTCGCGCGCATCGATCTCGTACGGCGTGCCGATAGACTGCTGCACGAGAGAGAGGTTGCCGCCGGTCAGGCGCCCCGATGCGCGCCCCGGTCTTACTGCCCGCGCCATTCCGCGCCCGATTTTCGTCCCGGGCCTGGGGGTCGTCATCGCGGTCATGAGAGCCGCGGTTGTCGGGTCGCGGGAGATGGGTATGAGGTCGTCCACCGTCGGGCCGTGGAACACCCGCAGTGAGGCCTGGCGCATCAACCAGAGATGAAGGGCGGTGATATCCGAGTAACCGACGAAGATTTTCGGATTGCGTCGGAATATTTCAGGCTCGAGGAAGGGAATCATCCGGGTGGCACCGTACCCGCCTGTCCCTCCGATCACCGCCTTCACGCGCGGATCGAGCCACATCCCCATGAAATTCGCGGCCCGGCGCTCATCCTGCTTTCTGGTGAATCTCCGGAGTTCGAGAATGTCGGGGTCGAGGATCACCTCGTACCCGGCTCGTTCCAGCGCTTTCGCGCCGCGCATGAGCTGCCCCTCGCGGGGCGAGTACGACGGGGCGACTACCCCTATCGCCTCGCCGCGCGCGATGGCCGGAGGACGGAGAAGCTCACTAGATTGAGAGATATGCCAGACTCACATGTAAAGGAGATCGAGAGCCCCGGGGCACCCGCCAGCGGGCCCCGCGCGAGCGGGGCCCGGCAGGACCCTCCCAAGCAGACTGCGGGCCCTGACGTCTACTTCCGGAAGGGCTTTGGCCTCAAGGCGGAGATCCAGGGCGAGCTCGCCTCTGATTATAACGGGCGCCTTGTCGACCTGCTCAAGGAGCGCGAGTTCTGCCTCGAGGCCGGGGAGACTACCGTGCGGCTGGCGCGTGAGTTCGGGTTCTGCTACGGGGTCGAGCGGGCGGTCGACTATGCTTACCAGACCAGACGGAAGTTCCCCGACCGGCGGGTGCTCCTCGCCGGGGAGATCATCCACAACCCCCATGTGAACCGGAAGCTGCGCGACATGGGCGTTGAAATCCTCGAGGTCGGACCGCAGGGGATCGATTATACCGGAGTGCGTCCGACGGATGTCGTGATACTGCCGGCATTCGGTGTGACGATCGACGACTTCACGACCCTCCGCGAGATTGGGTGCGTGATGGTCGATACGACCTGCGGATCGGTGCTCAACGTCTGGAAGCGGGTCGAGAGTTATGCCCGGGACGGATTCACCTCGCTCGTGCACGGCAAGTACTATCACGAGGAGACGCGGGCCACGGCTTCCCAGACGGCGAAGTATCCGGACGCTCATTACTTCGTTGTGCGGCACATGGACGAAGCGAAGATGGTCTGCGACTTCATCGAGGGAAGGATGTCGGGCGAAGAGCTCATGTCGCGCTTCTCGCATGCGGTATCACCGGGCTTCGACCCGGCGCTGCACCTCAGGAAGATCGGCGTGGCGAACCAGACAACGATGCTGGCAAAGGAATCTCTCGCGATCGGAGCCGAGGTGGGCGCAGCGATGGCCCGGGCGCACGGTGAGGACTATGCCCGCGAGAACTTCCGCACCTTCGATACGATCTGCAGCGCTACCCAGGAGAGGCAGGACGCGGTGATGGAGCTTCTCGTACAGCCGCTCGATGTGATGGTGGTGATCGGCGGCTACAACTCGAGCAATACGATCTCGCTCGCGGCGATCTGCGCTGAGAAGGTCCGGACCTACCATATAGAGGATGCGTCGGCGATAGATCCCGAAGAGGGCACGATCCGCCATCGTCCTTTGGGAGGAACGTCTGATGAAGTAGTCACCGGCTGGCTGCCGGCGCAGGGTCTTGTGTCGATAGGCGTAACCGCCGGTGCGAGCACGCCGAACAACAAGATCGGTGACGCGGTCGCGCGGATTTTCGCCACGCGGGGCGTCGAACCCGGGTCAATCAACTGATCGAGCTTTCAGCTCGCGCTGAGGGCTCGACGATATGCACCTTCATTACCAAGATGTTACGCCGGTCCGGCTGGCTCGTGAGTATTGTGCTGACGACCGTAGAACCCGGAACACGGCCCGAAACTTGTGATGCCGAGCGGCGTACAAGACGGAGGTAACCAGTGGAGGTTGTGATGGAGCTTTTTGGGGTGCCCCCCAGGCCTGACGCTCAGGCTGGTGGCGGCACGGACGGCGAAGACACGCTGAACCTCGGAGCGTGGTTTCAGAAGGGTTGGAACGGAGTCGGCAGCATAGGAGAGAAGGGCGCTGATTTCGTGGCAGGAATGTTCGACAGATTTCGCGAAGCCGACGCACTCGGCTATGACAACGACGGAGACGAAACCGAAAACTGAACTTGTCAGAATGTGAAGTCGGGGGGCCGTCCGCGAGGACGGCCCCCTCGTTTTTGTGTTGAGCCCAGCATGGGTGTGACCTGGAGTGCAAGTCACCACCCCATGTTCATGTCCTGAAGGGTGGAACGGAAGTCATCGTTGAGCTGGTTCAGTACGGCGGGTTATGTCGCTTGAGAGAAATTCACGGAATGCGCGACGCCGACGTTGTGACCGCTTTCAGAATTGTTGAAGCCAATGCCGAGATGCTGCTGAGTGCGTGGAGATCACACCGTGAAGAGTAGGAGCGTGACAGATCCTGAGATCACGGCTCAGATCCCTGCCGCAACAAGGCGCGGCCGCCTTGCGAAGGCTTCGGAGCCGCGGCTCAAATTGCCAGGGTAGAAGTGAGCCCGTCGGGCGAAGGGTTGCTGTGGCCAGACATCGATGCCGACCTGAGCGTTGCCGGCATGCTTGAGGCGATGGTGGGCGGAAGGGCTCTCATGAGCGAGCTTGGCAGAG
>JBBQZF010000130.1:0-7979 GCA_038208015.1 Gemmatimonadales bacterium | reverse complement strand
GTCCCGCCTGAATTCGTCGAGCGGCATCCACGAGACCCGGTCATCGACCGGCTTGATCCAGTCGTCGAAGGGAACCGCCGGATCGAGTGACGTGAAAAGGAGCGGCCCCCACTTCCGGAGTGGCAGTCGCGGCAGGCAATCCGCGGGAGATGGGAAATTCACTGTGTCGTCGAACTCGGGCATCGACACGAAGCTTCCGTCGAGTCCGAACCGGCGGCCGTGATACCTGCAGCGCAGGCTCTTGAGGTGCCCTTCGCCCTCGACGACGAGCGCACCCCGGTGCGTGCATACGTTCGACAGGCATCGAAGCTCCGCGTTTTCGTCAGACGTGATGACGAGCGGCTCGTCGAGACAACCCTCGAGAAGCGTGAACGGCAGGACATGCCCGGGCGCCTTTACCCGCGCCGAATCTGCCGCGAGATGCCAGCTTCTCGCGAATACGCGCTCCTGCTGCACCGCGTAGTGCGCCGGGTCCGAGTAGACGCGCGCGGGCAGGGTCGATGAGGCGCGGATGTCGGCGTCTATCTCGATGCGGGGAAGTGAAGTCTTGCTCATGATATACACGTGGAGATTACCCTCTGGCCCCGAAACTTCCAGTCCAGGCCATCGTAGTGAGCCATAAGGAGGTTCAATGTTCACAATGATCGCATTCGCCATCGCAGCAGTTGCGGCGGTTTTCGGGTATAGCGCCGCAAAGGCCTTCGTCAGCGACCGGCTGCGCTTCGTAGACGGCGCGCACAAGCCTGTCACGCCGTTCATCGCCGGGATCGGCGCTTATCTCATCGCGCTCGTGGCGGTCGCGATCCTGCCGATCGTGGGCTGGGGCACCGCAGTGGCGTTCGGGCTGAGCGTCGCGTTCGGGACAGCTGCCGGCTCACGGCAGGTCAAGGGCGGCAACCTGCCGTACCTGGGTTCCGGTTGAAGTTAAAAAGAGTCCGCAGAACGTCCGCAGTCCGCAGTAGTCGTTAGTCCGAGTCCGCAGAACGTCCGCAGTCCGCAGTCAGTAGAATCTGCTCCTGTCTGCCCCCGGCTACAACTTCCGTCCCCGCACGATGACAGCGGGCCGCTGCGACAGCTCCGCAGCGAGCCCGCAAGTCGTTTCAGGGAAATGAGATAGCCGGATATATCGGACCCGGTACCCGTCGTGCTTCCTGTGTGGCCCTCAACATGGTCAACAGGAGCTCCGAATGAATAAAAAGATCGTTCTTGCCGGACTTATCGCCGCAACGGCTCTGACAGTACAGTCAGCTGAGGCGCAGAGGCGCGCAGGCAGCCGTTATCCCGTGGCGCAGACGCCCGGCCCCTCGATTACGCCATACGGCGGATACATGATGTTCGGCGACATAATCGACGGCCCCGTCGGCACAAGTCTCACGAGCTCGAGCGGCCCCGTTTACGGCGCCCAGGCAAACCTCCCGCTCGGGTCAATCCTGTCAGTGGTCGGAAACGTCGCGTACTCGAAGGCTGATCTAAGGTTCGGCGTGCCGATCCTCGGAGGCGTGAACTTCGGGACGACCGAGGTCTGGATGTACGATGCGGGTTTCCAGTTCGCCGCTCCGTCGATGCCCGGGGAGCGCAGGATATCACCGTTTCTTCAGGTAGGCGCTGGTGCGATGACGTATGACGTCGAGGTCGCAGGCCTGAGCCAGAAGGCGACGAATCTAGCGTTCAACGCAGGTGTTGGCGCAGATGTCCCGATCGCGAGCAACATCGCGCTGCGGCTACTCGCGAAGGACTACATCGGGAAGTTCGATGTGAATGAGGCGACAGGTATCGACTACGAGGCAAAGACGTCTCACAACATCGGGTTGTCGGCAGGGTTGAAGCTGACGTTCTAAAAACCCATAGCGCACGCGGATCGGACGGATTGAACGGATTTGGCGGATCAACCAATCCCGGGGGCAGATGCTTCCGGGAATGGCGGGCGCCCCCGCGGAGAAGGGCCTTTTCTTTCTTGATTTTTTAACAACAGAAGAGAGTTGAAGCTTGTTCCTCCGGCGATATCGCCAAGCGGCAGCATGCCGGCTTCGGCAACGCGCTTGATCCGTAAAATCCGCTCTATCCGTCCAATCCGCGTTCTCTAAGGGTTTCCTGCTTCCTAACGGCTTCTCATTGTTCCACACGATCCATCGGATGGAGGATCGGGCGGCCCATATCGCTCCACGAGCATCTTCGCCTGCTTACCCCGCGGCATGCTGATGATTATCAGGTTCGAGTACTCGCTGTCGCAGAGATCCCCCAGCGACCTTCCGCCAAGTTTCCCCGCGATGTGCCCGACGGTGTTGCTGTGGCCGACGACGAGGATCGTCGCGCCGGGGTTCCTGTAGATCGCCGCCACCACGCTGTCGATGTGGGCGGCCGTCGACCCCGCGACCGGCACGACCTGCGGTGTTATTCCACGGCGACGGGCAAGCGGGCGCGCTGTCAGGGCGGTCCGCTTGAGGCTCGTGACGATGATCGCGTTTACCCCCGCATCGCGCAGCGCAGAGGCCAGCGAGTCAGCGCGAACGTACCCGACCGCGCTCAGCTCCGGATCCGACGGGTTCTCCGCCGCCTTTTCCGCGTGCCGAACGATGTATACTGTTGTCTCACCGCGATCGCTGGGAATGAACGGCGGTTCGGGGGGCGGCGCCGAGGCGCAGCCGGTTGCCGCAAGAGCGATCGTTACGAGAAGCGCCTTCAGATGTATCATTCAGTCTCAGGTCCCGGGGTCAGCCGCACAGGCACAGCTCGAACAGCAACGATGATAATCTCCCGCAACACATTATTCATAGTCTCTGCAGCTTTTGCAGTCGTCGCTCTCGGCGCCTGCGATGGTGGCAGCGAGTCCCGCACCGCAGACGAGTTCGCCGCCGATTCAGCGCTTGCCGCTGATCTCGCGCTCGCCAATCGCGACACGCTTCTAGTCGATTCCATAGGTGCATACCGCCCTTCGGCATCGCTTCCCTCGGGAGACAGCGCCGACCTCGTGGAACCGGCTGCGCCTGCACCCGGTCCAGTGCCACCTGCGCCGTTGACTCTTCCGGCTGCGGCTCCCGCACCCGCGCCGGCTCCTCCGCCAGCTCCTGCCGCCCGCCTCACCGGCGCGCGTGCGTGCAACTCGGCGGGACTCGAGAATCAGAACGAATGCCTGCGCGCGCTCTTGCCCGCCGCCGATGCGCGGATGAACCGGATTTACAGGGCCCTCATCACCGAGATGCGGCGGGTCGAGGGGGTTGCGCCGAATGCCGCTGATCCGGCATCAGTGCAGCGCCTGCGGGTTGCGCAGCGGTCCTGGCTCGTAGAGCGCGATACGGAGTGCCGCCAGCGCGGCCGCGGAAAGGAAGGCGCGCGCTGGGCACGGCCCCGCGTCGTGTGTCTCGGTGAATTTGCGAACCGGAGAGCGAACGAGCTCGCCGACCAGTTCAGCAGGCTTACAGCCAGGTAGCTTCGTTATTCGCCGATCAGGGCGAGCGCCGTCTCGACGTCTGATTCCTGGACCATCAACCGGATCGGATGGAGCGGGTTGAGGTTCGGCAGCATCCCGTAGGCATTGTCGCCGACAATTATCGCCTCGATCCCGTTCGCCTCGAGCACCGTCTCGGCAAGCCTGGCATCGAGGTCGTTCGCGAAGGTGCGGATCACGAATAGTCCGTTCTCTTCCGCCATCAGCTCGCGATCGGCATGGACCCCGCGATCACTTCAGCTCGACCGTAGCGGGTTTTTGCGGCGCGATCATGAGGTGCGCGAACGGGGTTCCAGGAAACATTATCCACGGCCCGCCGGGTACCGGCGCTTCACTTATGCCTGTGGTCTTGTAGGTCGCATACGGCGTATACACGACGTAGAGATGCTGCGCGCCTTTCACCGTCCCGGTTCCCGCATCGACGCTGTCGCGCGGCGCGAAGTACTGATAGAGCGCCGCCGGCCGTGTCGGCATCGCCAGCCGCTTCGCTCTCACGTCCCGGCTCCGGGTGCTGTCAACCTGCTCCTCGGTCAATTTCTGCCCGCGAAGCGCCCGCCCGCGTGCCATGAACGCGTCGAGAGTCTTGTGATAACATGAAACGTGGAAGCGCGGATTCGCCGGATTGTCGGTGAGGCAGATCATCTCGTTGGTGCCCGGCCTCAGCGTGACGAGCTTTCCGGTTTCATCGTATCCGAGAACCTTTGCCTCCTTCTGGAGCGCCTCCGGCAGCGGGCTCACCGCGGCCGCGATCTGGCGTGCCTCCGTCGGATACACGACCTGAGCCCCCGCGCCGGCAAGAGGCAGTGCGACTATCACGAGACAAACTATTCCGCGCATGATCCCATTCCTGTTGTCTGGTTTGTCGGTCGACAGTCGACAGTCGACTGTCCGTAGTAGTCCGCAGTCCGGGCCCGCAGTACGTCCGCAGTCCGCAGTCAGTAGAAAGCCTGACTTACTCGCCAACTGCTTCCTTCATCCCTCTCGCTTCCGCGATGATCTTGTGCGTCGCGTCCGGCGGCATCTGCTCGTAACCCTTGAACCGCTGCACAAAGGTGCCGTGCCCGTGAGTCTTGGAGAAGAGATCTGTCGCATAAAGATGCATCTCACCCTGCGGCACAACCGCTTTCACCCGCGATTTTCCGCCCGGCGCAGTGTCGGTTCCGAGGATGTGTCCGCGGCGTGCCGAGATGTCGCCAAGCACGTCGCCGAGGTAGAGGTCGGGGGTCGTGACCTCAATTTCGTCGAGCGGTTCGAGGAGGATCGGCCTGCATTTCTGCGCGACAGTCTTGAAGGCGAGAATCCCGGCGAGCTTGAACGACATTTCGTTCGAGTCGACAGAGTGATAAGAGCCGTCGAACACCTCGACCTCGAAATCGACCATCGGGAATCCGGCGAGCACTCCCCGTGCCGCCGACTCCTGCACTCCGCGGTCGACCGCCGGCACGAACTTGGACGGTATGGTTCCGCCGACGATCTTGTTGACGAAGCTGTACCCCGCACCGCGCGGAGTCGGCGACATCCTGATCCAGCAGTCGCCGAACTGACCTTTACCGCCGCTTTGCTTCCTGTGCCGGCCCTGTCCCTCGCCTTTCGCAGTGATAGTCTCGCGATATGCGATCTGCGGTTTCCTCAACTCGCCGCCGACGCCGAAGTTCCGCTTGAGCCGCGCCATGACGATGTCGAGGTGTCGTTCGCCGAGTCCCGCGACGATCGTCTCGTGGGTTTCGGCGTTGTAGTGTGACTGGAAGCACGCGTCCTCATCGTGAAGGCGATGAAGTCCCTGCTGGAGCTTCTCCTCCTCACCGCGCGCTGTCGAGTGAACGGCATAAACGACGAGCGGGTCAGGGAAGTTTATCTCCGGCATGCGCACCGGGTGCTCACGGGTCGAGAGCGTGTCGTTGGTGTGCGTGTTCTTGAGTTTCGCGACGCATCCGATGTCACCCGGATGCAGGAACGGGACTTCGATTCGGTCCTTGCCCTGCGGAATCGCGAGGTGAGCGAGCTTCTCCGCTTGGCCGCGCGTCGCGTTGTAGACTTCCTGCCCGTTGCTGAGTTTGCCCGAGAACGTCCGGAAGAAAGTGACATCACCGACATGCGGCTCAGAGTGAGTCTTGAACACGAGCGCGGTGAAGGGACCGTCGTCGGTGGCGTGAATCTCCACTGTCTCGTCGCCTTCGGATCCGGTGAAGGCGTGAAGCTCCTCCATTTCCCAAGCCGACGGCATCAGCTCGACGAGCTTGGTGAGCAGCGCCTGCGTCCCGTAGGTAAGGTCTGACGAGCAGCAGAAAAGCGGGAACAGCTCCTGCCGCTTCATCGCTTCCTTCATCGCATTCAGCGCGTCGGGTCGCTCGATCTCTTCGCCTCCAAGATATTTCTCGAGGAGAATGTCGTCTGTCGCGGCGATCCCTTCGATGAGCTGCTCGTAGTACTTGTCGAAGAGCTCCTGATGCTCCGCGGGAACGTCAACCTCCTCGTACTCGCCGCTCCGCGTTCCCTTCCTGAAGATGTGCGCCTTGCGGTCGAAAAGGTTGAGGATCCCGTGGAACTCGGATCCTTCGCCGATCGGGACCTCGACGGGAATCACGCGCGGAGTGAGCTCAGCCTTTATCGCCTCGAACACTCCGTCGAACGACGCGTGCTCCTTGTCCATCATCGATATCACGAAGAGAACGGGATCCTGCCGCTCGATTGCTTCGTCGAACATCCGCTTCGTGCCGACTTCGACTCCCGCAGTCGCGCTGACGACGACAAGCGCGCCGTCCGCGGCCTGAAGTCCCGCTATCGCCTCGCCCTGGAAATCCGAATAACCCGGCGTGTCGAGGAGATTGATCTTCGTATCCATCCACTCGGCGTGGGCACACGCGAGGCTGATCGAGAAGCCGCGCTGGGTCTCCTCGGGATCGAAGTCGGTGAGCGCCGTTCCGTCCTTGACGGAGCCATGGCGTTTGGAGGATCCGGAAACAAAAGCGAGCGCATCGACCAGTGTGGTCTTTCCGCTCGCTCCGTGTCCGACGACGGCGATGTTGCGAATGTCTTCGCTCTTGTACTCGCGCATGGTATGGTGTGCTCCGCGAGGGGGAATCCTGGTGCTGCCTGCCGGGGACCCTGCTCGCGGCGGCGCTCTATCGAGTATGGACAAAGGGAACTGGGCTGGCAAGTGGGGGCGGGGGCGGACCATGCGTGCGCGCGAGTCGTGAGTGCCCAGTTTTGAGTTTTGAGTTGCCAGCTTCCAACGGAAACGCATGGAGCGCATGAGAAACTGTAAACCGATAACTCAATACTGGAAACTCATGACTCGCGCGCCCTTTCCCTCAGAGGACCAGCAGGTATGCGATAGCATTGACCGCTATCGCTACTATTCCGAGAACGAAATGGTTGCGTCGGGCCTTGCCGGGCTCGAAGCGGGTCCGGAGCACATGATGCTGGAGGAACCCCTCCGGGTAGGGCTCACGGCCGCCGCGACGCAGGGCCGACTTCTCCCAGTCGGTTATCGGACACCCAAGATTCCCGATCATCGTCGCGCCCGCCCACACAATTGCGGCGAGATGCACGAGCATCACGCCCGGCCACGCCAGGACGATGAGCGCGCCGAACAACACGAAGAGCACGTACGCTACGTGGAGGGCGGCAAGCGACCAGGCCAGGAGCCTCCAGGAGATACCTCCATTCGTCGCCGTTGCCGCGGCAACCTCGCCTCCGGGACGAGTCAACTCGTGGCGCCAGGGTCGAAGTGGGGATTCTCGATGATCCCGACGCGGTTCCCATCAGGATCGATCACCGACGCCACCTTGATTCCCCCGCCGACATCCTTGACCTGGGTCGCGACTGTCGCGCCGATCGACTGCATGTATTCGACCGAGCTCTCGGCGTTGGCGACTCCCCAGTAGGCCGTGGTTCCGCCTGGCCCGCTCGGGCTGTCGGGATCGAGCCCGAGCTCGAATCCGCCGATGTTGAAGCCGACGTAGAACGGCTCGTCAAAGTAGGGAGCGACCCCGAATGCCCTGGCGTACCACTCCTTCGCCCGCTTGATGTCGCTCACCCCATAGATGACCGTTCTCAGGCCGCGAAACATCGCCGCAGTGTCCGTCATGCTGATCTCGCCTCGCAAAGTGGGCCGGGTTTGGAAATATTGCTGTAAGCATTGCGCCCCGCCACATCAACGGAGAAGTGAATGACGCCAATTTTTATCGCTGTCGGATTGCTCGCGGGAGTTCTGTCCGGCCTGTTTGGAATCGGCGGAGGAATCGTGATAGTTCCGGCGCTGATTCTCCTCGCGAAGTTCCAGCCCATCACAGCTACGGGGACGTCACTCGCCGCACTCCTCCTCCCGGTCGGCGCCCTCGGTGCGTTCGAGTACTACAAGAGAGGCAATCTCAACATCGGCGCTGCATTATGGATAGCGCTCGGCCTGTTCTTCGGGGCCTGGGTAGGAGCGAAGCTGGCGCAGGAGCTTTCCCCGGTGCAGCTGAGGCGGGGCTTTGCGGTTTTCCTGCTTCTCGTTGCGGGGAAAGTCTGGCACGGATAACAAGAGGCG
>JBBQZF010000129.1:0-8076 GCA_038208015.1 Gemmatimonadales bacterium | reverse complement strand
TGAACGACGACATGAGGATTTGCGGCCGCTAGAGCATCTGCCAGTCGGTCCGCGTTTCGGATGTCTACCTCAACCCAGAACTTTCGGTGCGCACTTAGTTTCGGAGCACGTATGTCGAGGTTGACAATTGAGTGGCCTTTGTCGGCGAGAACTTGAATAAGATTTGTGCCTATGAAACCTGATCCGCCCGTGATCACTATCGTGTGCTGCGACACACTCGCTCCCGTCCTCCTGAATTCATCACAGGCGGCCATTGTGGTGGCGTGCGCCTGGCGGGCGTGACAGATACTTGGTCTACCGCCGATTGCCTAGCCGATCGAACTAATGCACAGGCCAAGGCTACACCGGTAAGAGGTCGATTCAGTCTAGGCATTAAATTGTACCTGAGGCAGCCGATTGGCGGTAGAGGTTCAAGAATTAAGAATACCGCGTGTTGATCCGGGCTTCAAGACCCCTGGCGCGATGGCCGGAGTCTACACAAGTCGCCGTGCCGCCCTCGCTCGCCAGGTGGGAATCAGCAAGGACACCATGTGACGCCGGATCCGCGACGGTCACCGCCGGACGATGCGGGCGGTAAGCCTCGGTTGACAGCCCCTTACCACCTTCGCTCTTATGCAGGACAGTTTCTTTCATTTGGAATAATAGGACACACGCACATCAACAGCCTGAGAGAGCCACCAATAGCCCAGAATCATCAGCCGATTCGTAGCCTTCACATTGTGCCGCGTCTGGTAGCGGAACTCGGCGGATCCATCACGGCCGCTCTTGAGATGTGTCACAACCTCATCGAGGCCGGGCATCCTGCCCAGGTGCTTTCGTCGCATGATCCCCGGGACGACCTCAGGTATCTAGGAACGTCCTATCCTGACATATCGGTGCTGACACTCCCGCGGCGATTTCCCAGTCGCTACTCGAACGTGACCGGCCTTCGGCGGATCCTTGTTAGCCGGCGCTCGGAGATCGACATTGTATCCATTCATACGATCTTTTCTGCACTGACCTGGCGAGCCGCTCTTGCATGCGACGCAGCCAAAATCCCTTACGTGCTGCACCCGCACGGCTCGCTGGATCCGTTCGATCTGAAAAAACACGCGGTGGCGAAAGCGATGTTGGGTCCACTGATCACAAAGCGCGTGATCTCAGGGGCGAGGGCACTCGTACTCACGACACAGCGAGAGTCGGACGCAATCGTGGACTATGGTGCGGGTGTGGAGCGCCACGCCGTCCCTCTGCCGGTGTCGGTACCTGATCGAACCGGAGACGGTGCGCAGTTCCGCATGCGTTTTGGTATCGCACCAGAGGCAAAGGTTGTGCTTTTTCTCTCTCGGCTCGACGAAAAAAAGGGACTCGACCTCCTGATTCCAGCAATTGTAAGACTCACGACCCGATTTCCTGATTTGCGTCTGGTGATCGCCGGCGCCGGTGACAGGCGGTTCAGCGACTGGCTACAGCGGTTTATCGAACGGAACGGCGCAGGCCACGTTGCCACTTGCGTTGGGTTCGTCGCGGGGCCGGACAAGGCAGACGCGTTTGCCGCGGCCGACCTCTTCGCGCTGCCTTCACGCAATGAGAACTTCGGAATCGTGGTTGTGGAAGCGATGCACGCGGGGGTCCCTGTTCTGATATCTGACAACGTTTACCTGTCGGGAGATCTGGAGGCCGCAGAGGCAGTACGAGTGTGCGCTGCAGAAGGGGAAAGTGTGGAGATGGCAATCGGCTATCTGCTCGACAATGAATCGGAGCGAATGAGGCTTGCATCAGCGGGGCGTGACGTGGCCCATCGCCACTTTAATCCTGCCGCTGCCACCCGTAAGCTGATAGATGTGTACCGATGTGTGCTGGGTCGGCCATAGTCATATTCCGCTGGCCCTCGCGACACATCCTCGCTCGTTTCAAGAAATCAAGGGTGACGCCTCAACATGGACCCCTGTTCGCCCGTGAATGCGTCACTTGAGACGGTAAACCACGAGGCCCACTGTCGCAAGAGACGCGGCAATCTGGACAATGTCCGCGATGAGCCCGCGAACGTCGGTTCGCGCATCAGAAGGCACCAGTGGTACCGTGATAACGGAACCCGGCTCGACGTGGGGCGTCGACTTTAAGAAGTAGAAGTTGTTGCGAACTACGTCCTTGCGACCGCTCGGATACTCGATGTATATCCGGTCATCATCGGCGTGGCGCGCAAGGCCACCCGCGTTCTTGATGTAGTAGGACATGTCCTCACCCTCCCTGAACACGATTGCCGTGGGAGCGTTGACGGCGCCCCGAATCTGTACGATCGGATCGTATTCCGGAACGGCGAGGGCATCGCCCGGTAGGAGAATCAAGTTGTCTTCACGAGAGGGGTCGGCGAGCACTCGAGCCAAGTCCACATCCACTACATTGCCGTTGCGTACCAGACGGAATCCTGCCGGGTTGGCGTTGTTGGTGAGGCCTCCCGCCCGATTGATGATCGCATCCCGCACGCGCTCCTGCTTGGACAGCAGCGTGTAGGTGCCGGGGAACTTCACTTCACCGCTAATCGCAACGATGCGCGGCATCTCGAGCTCGGACAGAGTGCGCACAAAAATGCGGTCATTGGGCTGCAGTTGGAATTGTGCCGCCTCACCGCCCCCGACAACTTTCGACAGCTCTGTCGGATCGCCGAGGTAGTACTCGTAGGCTTCCTCCGAAATGAAGTACGTCGAATCCAATCGCACCTTGAAAATCCGGGCAATCCTGCCGGCCTCGCGCTCCGCGGGCGAGGCCAGACGCGAAATCTCGACGACCGGGTCGGCAAAGCGTGTCAGGCCCCCGGCGCGGATGATTGCGTCCCGAAGGAACAGGTTGCGCTCGTACCGCTGCGTCTGGGCGCGGCGAACGGCGCCGACGACATCCACGGGCAGATTGTCCTCGCGATCTGCTCTCGAAAGGACTCGCACGATATCGTCCTCTGTCAGTACCGGATTGTCGACGGGATCGCCAGCAGGGTTCCGCTCCAGACTGAACGGAATCATGGTCAGCATACCGGTGGCGCGGTCGAGCCGCGTGATGTATGCGGTCTGAAGGTATGCGTCCTCCCGCAACCCCTCGCCCTCTCCAATCAAATCCCAGACGCGCATACCGGAACGGTATCCGTAGGTGCCATCCCGCCAGACGCTGCCGTTCAGGCTCACGCTGTTGCGGACTTCTCCCTGGACCGCAAACACCTGGACGGCATCCCCTGCCCGTAGCTGGATGGCAGACCCCGGAGCGCGCAGGGCACGATCGAGGTCCACATCCATTACGACACGGTCCACGCCCGGCTGACGACGCTCGTCGGGGGAAAGGATACGGGTGATCCGGGCACGCCTCGTTTGCGCTGGCGCCGTCAGGCCGCCTGCATACGCAATGAGGTGCGCCAGGTTCTCGTCATCCTTGAGCTCATAAATCGCCTCGCGGGTCACCTCACCCGTAATGGAAACGTGACGCCCGTGGACGCCTACAAAAATCACGTCGCCCGGCTCCAGCCGAATGTTGGCGAGGTTGTCACCGCCCAGCAGGTAGCGGTAAAGATCGACGGTGTATGCAGCACGGCTTCCACGCATGACTTGGACTTCCCGGAAATTGCCGTTTCCGGTGGGTCCGCCGGCCTGATAGAGCGCGTTGAGCACGGAGGCGAGGGGGCTGACGGTGTAGGAGCCGGGGCGCGACACCTCACCCGTGATGAAGATCTGGTTGGTGCGCGTGCGCGCGATCGAGACATCGAACTGGGTGGTGGCACCAGCATTTCTGGAAACGCCGGAATAGACGCGCCCCAGTCTCGAATAGAGGTGCTCGCGCAAGCCCGCGAGGGTCACGCCATTGACGGCGACCTGCCCCACCTGCGGAATGAGGATCGTGCCTTCACGGGACACCGGCAGAACGTAGCTGTATTCGACGTCGCCGGTGATCGTAAGGACGATCTCGTCGCCCGGCCCCAGCGTATACGTGGTCGGCAGGGCGGCTGCGACCACCGGCTCGAACTCGCTCGAGCCGCGCGTGAATACGTCCACGCCGAATACGCGCAGACCCTTTCGCCGTTCTTCGTCGGTTGGCGGGGCGGGATCTGGCCGGACTTCTACGGTGGCCGGAGCGTCCGTCTGGACCATGCCTAGGGCACGGACCGCGGCCAAGGCGCCGGTCCCAGGCTCGGGAGGGGCCGATTCGCTATCCGACATGTACGGATCCAGCATCCGGGGGTCGTAGCCCATCGACGCGAGGCGGCTGCGGATCTGCTCGGCCGACATGCCCGACGTCTGGATGCGGGACCGAACCATCTGCCTCATTCCAAGACCCGTGATCTGTTGCTGGACCTGGGCGGCTGGCGTGCCCGGCGGCGGAACCGTCTGTGCGGCGCCTTCTGCGGCCGCCGTAAGTGACGATATGGCCAGAGCCACGGCGCAGAGCCCGCGGCGGGAATCGCGTATCTTCATCGCAATGCAGAGTCAGGGATAATAGACAATGAACACAGAGGTGCAGAACAGTAAGATAGGATATGTTAACACGACCTGCAAGGCCTCTACGCCAGGATTGTCAAACGCGGATAGAAATGTCCCCAGTCTTAAGCGAATAGAAATGTCCCTTTAGAAGGCTAGGTCAATTCGGCCATCTCAATTGCTTTTCGAGCTGTGGCGAGGGCTCCTTCGCGCCGCCATGGGTGGCCGGCGGCCGGCTTGTTTGGACGTTGAGCCCGCCGCGCCGGGGTCGCCGATGGAGTAGGCTGCCCCCCTCTCTCCGCGGACGGCACCGGCACCCACGCGCACGCTCGCTCCTCGCCCCTCCGGCTGACGTGGATCACCCGCAGCTCGCCATCCGGGGTCTCCCGGATGATGACCTTGCTTCGCGCAGGCACATGCCCGCGGGCGCTGCGATCAAGCTGGAGTCCGAGACGACCGTACTGCACCACGTAATCGTTGCTCACGGTCCGCTGATGTTCGAGGCAGAAGACATCGCGGTCCTTCTGTCGCAGATCGCGCGGCAGGTGATAATCGGCCGTCTTCGCCGGCACCACTGCATAACGCGCATTCAGCGCCGGCAGATACGTCTGCTGCACGTAATCGTTCGCGCTCACGTCATCCTCAATTCCGGCCAGACGCATTTTCTTGATCAGCCGGTCCTGCTGGATTCCATTGCTGCGCTCCACGCGTCCCTTGGCCTGCGGTGTATTGGCCGCGATGATGTGGATGCCCAGTTTCGTACACATCCGTCCGAACTGGGTATGCGGGACGATTCCTTCTCTCTGTTCCTTCCCCGTGGCCGCACGCTTGTAGACGTTCTTCCAGTCTGTATACAACGCCCGCGGCACACCGTATTCGCTGATCCACAGCTGTAGAATGGCGACGGCTGCCCAGATCGTTTCCTGGTCCCCAAACCGCACCAGGGTGCGCCCGGTCGCATCGTCCACCATGTTCATCATGCAGCTGCGCTCGCCCGCTCGTGCACCACGACCTTCGTACCAGTCGTGAAAACTTCCATCCAGCTGCACCAGCTCACCGAAGTGAGCGCGACGCTCTCGACGCCGCGGCGCAGGTTTGCGCTTTCGGGCGCGCGTCCACAGGCCTTTCTCCAGCATCCATTCGCGCAACGTGGACACCGGGATCTTCAGGCCGTGATCGCTTCGCAGATGCTCGCTCGCCAGAGACGGCCCGAATCGTTGTCCGGGCCCCGGCTCCGCCGGACCGCCATAGTGCGCTTCGACCAGCGCCAGTACCTGATCCTTCTCTTTGTCCTGGCGGGCTCGATTGGACCGGCGCCCTACATTCCCGTGCACAAGGCCCGCACTCCCGCGCGCCCGGTAGGCGGCATACAATCGCTTCGCCTGTCGGTACGATACGCCCAACAACGGCGCACTTTCCGCTAGCGTCAATTCATCCGCCGCCACCCGCGCCAGCACGCCACCTCGTGCAAATTCCTTTTGGCTCACCGCTGTCCGCTCCATCCCTGCCTCCTCGAGAGGCCGGGAATTTAGGAGGGGACATTTCTATCCGTTTCTGGAGGGGACATTATCGTCCGCGTTCAACAGGCCTCTACGCCAGGATTCGAATGCATTGATGAGCCCCGCCAGCAGGATTGCCGTCCGGCCACAAACGGAGCTACTCCAATCCGGTTCAGCGGATCTGCAACGTCGCTAATTGAGATACAGTCAACTAGTCGCGTAGAGCCCGCGCCACGGCCGTCACGGACCACGAGCCGGCAGACGGCGCAACGTCGCGCACTCCGAACGCCTCGATCTGGACGAGCTCGAAACCCGCCGATCGTAGCAGCTCGTCCAGCTCGGCGGCGGAGAAGTAGCGCATCTTGTGCACTTCGTCCGCACGAGCCACTACCTCCCCTTTCTCCACGCGCCACACGTGAAAATAGACAGTGCAGATGCGCGCAGATTGCTCCAGTGACCCGCTCGAGAACCTCAGTGTTTCCCCGGCATCATCGCCCACGAGTTTCCACCGCTGGCCCGGCCCCTGCGCCAGCACCGCTTCCTCGTACCAGACGTCCAGGATGAGCAGCCCCCCCGGCCGCACATTCTGCCGAACTGCGCGCAGCATCCCGGCGGCGGCGCCCGGCGCGGTCTGGTAACCGAGCACCGCGAAAAGCAGCAGCGCTGCATCGGCCGGAGGATCCACGTTCACACCTCCACCTTCTGCATGGGCGAACGTCACGCGCTCCGTTACATCCCATGCCTCCGCTTTCGCCTTCGCGCGGCGAAGCATCGCAGTGGACCGGTCCACGCCGAGGACGTGGTAGCCGCGGGCGGCGAGGGGGATCGCGTGGCCGCCGGTGCCGCAGCCAATATCCAGCAGACGTGTTACCGCGCCGTCGGCAAATGTCCTGATCCAGCGGACGATGTCGTCGCACTCCGCTTCGTAGTCCTTCTCGCGATATAAGTCGTCATATGCCGATGCGTACGCGGCGCCGAAGACGTCGCTCACGTGAGCGCTCGGCGGACGCAATCGATGACGCGCTCGATGTCGGTCGAGTCGAGGTCGAGGCCGCTGGGCAGGTAGAGCCCCTGCGCTGCGAGGCGGTCCGTAACCGGGCAGTGCGTCTCCATGAACCACGACTCGCGGCGCAGGGCCGGTTGCACGTGCATTCCGAGGAAGAAGGGGCGGGTCTCGATGTTGTCCGCGTGCAACCGCTGCGCCAGGGCTGCCGCGTTACCCTGCGCCGCGTCGAGCACGAAGCCGTACATCCAGTAGCTGCTGCGCGCCCGCTCGCCCTGCGCCTGGAGCTGCAGCATTGGCAGGTTACGGAGCCCCTCGGTGTACGCGGCGGCCAAGCTGCGTTTCTTCGCCAGTAGTGCCTCCATGCGCGCCACCTGCGGCAGGCCCACTGCTGCCTGCAGGTTTGTCATGCGGAAGTTGAAGCCGAGCTCGTCATGGTGAAAGCGCCGACTTGGCTCGAAGGCGAGGTTGCGCAGCAGCCGCGCACGGTCGGCCAGCGCCGGATCGTCCGTGACGATCATTCCGCCTTCGCCCGTAGTCACTAGTTTGTTCGCGTAGAAGCTGAAACTGGAAAGGCTGCCGAAGCTGCCGCATCGCTTCCAGCTGTCTTCGGAGTTCGTGGTCCTGTATTCGGCGCCGTGCGCCTGCGCCGCATCCTCGATGACGTGGAGACGATGCGTCGCGGCGAGCGCCAGCAGCGGCGACATATCGACCGGGTGCCCATACATGTGCACGGGCATGATGGCGCGCGTGCGAGGCCCGATAGCCGCCTCGACGGCCGCAACATCGAGACACCACGTCTCTGGATCCACATCAACGAAGCGAGGCACGCAGCCACTGTAGATCGCCGCAAGGGCACACGAGATGATAGTGAATGACGGCATGATGATCTCGTCGCCCGGCTCCAGGTCCAGCGCCGCGACGGCGAGCTGCAGCGCCACCGTGCCGTTGGCAACGGCGACGCCGTGGCGGCGCCCGCAGTAGCGCGCCCATTCCTCTTCGAACGCTTTCACGAACGGGCCGCCCGAGGAGATCTCACCCGTCCGCAAAGCTTGCAGAACGAGGGACGCCTCCTCGTCCGTCATGAGAGGCTGGCTGACCCGAATCAGCCGCTGCGGCGCACTCAGATGAACTCCTT
>JBBQZF010000128.1:0-8323 GCA_038208015.1 Gemmatimonadales bacterium | reverse complement strand
TGATGGTGATGGACGGTCAGGACGTGAAGAAGGATCAGATCATCTTCACGTGGGACCCGTACTCGAACCCGATCATCTCCGACGTTGAGGGTGTGATCCGGTTTGTGGATCTCGAGGACGAGGTGTCGCTGTCCGAAGAACTCGACGAGCTGACGGGGCTTCGCCAGACTGTCGTCATCGAGGATCGTGACAAGAAGCTGCATCCGCACATCGAGATCTGGGAGACGAAGGGCGCGAAGGAGAAGCGCCTCCGCGACTTCGTGGTTCCGGTTGGCGCTCAGCTGACCGTAAAGGACGGCGCGCGTATTACTGCGGGAACTATCCTCGCAAAGGTGAGCCGCGAGGCGTACAAGACGCGCGACATCACCGGTGGCCTGCCGCGGGTTGCCGAGCTGTTCGAGGCGAGAAAGCCGAAGGATCCGGCTACGGTGAGCGAGATCGACGGTGTCGTGAGGTTCGGCGACATCAAGCGCGGCAAGCGCGAGATCTTCGTTCGCCCCACGACGATGCGAAACGGCCAGCCGGTCGCGGATGACCAGGCCGAGGAGCATACGTACGAGGTCGGGGCGGGCAAGCACCTTCGAGTGCACGAGGGAGACCGCGTGCGCGCCGGAGACCGCCTGTCGGAAGGTCCGGTGAATCCGCACGACATCCTTCGCATCAAGGGACCGCGGGCGGTGCAGGAGTACCTGCTCAACGAGGTGCAGGAGGTCTATCGTCTTCAGGGCGTGAAGATCAACGACAAGCACATCGGCGTGATCGTGAGGCAGATGCTTCAGAAGGTGCGCGTGCTCGAGTCAGGCGATACAGCGTTCCTCGAGGGTGAGCACGTCGACAAGCAGGCGTTCCGCGACTCGAACGAGAAGGCTCGCAAGAAGAAGGACGAGCCGGCGTCGGCGGAGCCGCTGCTTCTTGGAATCACCAAGGCGAGTCTCACGACTCAGTCGTTCATCTCGGCCGCATCGTTCCAGGAGACCACGCGGGTACTTACAGACGCTGCCATCCGTGGGGCGAGGGACGAGTTGATGGGCCTCAAGGAGAATATCATCATCGGTCACCTCATTCCTGCTGGAACGGGCATGTACCGCTACCAGGAAGTGGATATCGAGGGAGCGCCGGTTCCGCCGGAGCCCGAGATATTCGCTGAGCCGTCGATCGCGGAGATTCTCGCGGAGCCGGATCTCGAGGACGACCTGCTTCCGAAGGTGGGAGCGTTGCCGAAGGGATTCGCGGACGACGAAGGGTAGATGTTGCTGAAAGACGCGTGACAAAGGGGGGAGGACCGATTCGGTTCTCCCCCTTTTCACTTCTTCCGCCGGGCCGATTCAGGGCATACGTTCTGTCGTGCCGAGCCGTCCTGTTCTCTTTCTCATTGACGTCGAGCCTGACGACCGGAAAACCCGTTCCGATGGGGGAGCGTGGGAATCCTCGGAGCTGGCCTTTGACCGGCTCGAGTCGCTTCGCTCCCGCCTCGCCGATGCCACAGGCCGAAGCGTGCGGTTCAACTGGTTCTTTCGCTTCGATCCCCAGATTGCTGAAACGTTCGGCAGCGCCGATCATGTGGCTTCTGCCTGCCCGCGCATCGTCAGAAAAGCCGGCGACGGGAACGATGCAGCCGGAATACATGTCCACCTCTGGAGGTGGAGCCCGGCGCTGGATACGTGGTACAACGACCTGCGCGACAGGCAGTGGATCCAGCACTGTGTCGCTACCTCGGTGGTGGCTTTCCAGGGGATTTTCGGGCATGCTCCGCACATGTCCCGATTCGGCGATCGCTGGTTGAGCCAGGATGCCCTCGATGCGGCTCGTGAATCGGGAATCCGGTATGACCTGACCGTGGAGCCCGGACTGCCGGGGGAGCGGATTCACGACGATCCCAATGCCACCGGCGCGCTCCCCGATTTCCGGAACGCCCCTCGCGAGCCGTATCGGCCACGACCCGGCAACTATCTCGCGGCTCGCGATGATGCGTATGGCTCGAGTGACCTGTGGGAAATTCCAGTGACGACGACCCGGCCGGGATGGCGGCCCGTCCGTCGGTCGCCATGGCTGATGCGCGCCAGCCGGTCGCCGAACCTTGCCCTGGCGTCGCGCCACGTATGGCCACACCTGCGTTCGGAGCTCGACCGTCCCTCGAGCGGTCCGCTTGTCATCGTGTTCCGCAGCGGCGACCTGGCGCAACCTCGTTTCCTCGGGAACTTCGAGCGTACGACTGAATTGCTCGCAAGACATCCTGCGCTCGCATGGTGTGAATTCACTACGCCTGCCGACGTCATCGAACGACTGACCCCAACTCCCTAGGTGATCCCCGACGTTTCGGTGAGCATCGTCACGCACAATAACGAAGGATGCGCGGATGATCTGATCAGGGATCTCCAGGCGCAGGAAGGTGTCGCGTGGGAAGTGTTCGTGTTCGACAATGCGAGCAGCGACGCCACCCGCGACATCGTCCGCGGCACAAACTCTGTTACGCTGTTCGAAAGCGCCGAGAATCTCGGCTACAGCAAGGGTCACAACAGGAACATTCGAGACTCGAGAAGCCGCTACGTCCTGCTCCTCAACCCGGACGTGCGCTTTTCTCCCGGAATGATGAGCGGCCTCGTTGGCTATCTCGACCGACATCCCGACGTGGCATTGGCAGGTCCGCGAATTCTCGAAGGGGGTGACAGGCGCCACTTTGCCCCTCGCCATTTTTATCCCGGTGAGGGAATGGTAGCTCTCGAACCGGGCCTCCGACGGTCCGCCATTGCGTGGCTCAACGGCTGCTGCATTCTCGCGCGACGCAGCACGCTTTGCGAACTCGGCGGATTCGATGAGGATTATTTCCTCTATCAGGGGGAGACTGACCTCTGCCTGCGGGCTCGGCGTCTGGGATTCACCCTGGGGTGGGTTCCGGAAGTCGTGGTTCATCACATCCACCGCCAGAGCCAGCGCGACATCTCGGACTACGAATACGCCCGCCGGCTGTTCGAAGGGAGCGCAGTTTTCTGGCGAAAACATTACGCTCCCGCCGACATGGCCGGCATGGCGCAGTTTCAGATGGGATTTAGCCGACTGCTTTCACTGGCAGGGCAGGCGCTCGACCGCGTGAGTCGCCGTCCGCCCGAGCTGAATCCCGAACGACTTATGGCAAGGCGCGATGTCTGCCGCGAGTTGACTGCGTCGAATCCTCCCGATGGCAGTACGACGAGAGCCGTCGCTCGAATCGCGCTTCGCCAGGTTCGCCTGGCGGCAGAATCGATCCGGCAGGGCCGCTTCCCACTGGACGATTATTGAGTGAGGCAGTCCGGGTTCGTGCGCAGTCCGGGTCCGGAGTAGTATGAAATCTCCTGTCCGCAGTACGTCCGCAGTCAGTGAAACTCAACCGGCGTCCCCGGCTCCACGAGATCCGAAAGCTGCAGGGCGTTCCAGTTCGTAAGACGCACGCATCCGTGAGACTGCGCGTATCCTATCGTCTCCGGGGAAGATGTTCCGTGAATTCCGTAATGCTTTCTGGACAGTGACATCCACACGCGCCCCACCGGCGAGTTGGGTCCCGGGGGCAGCATCGCGTTCGGCTGAGTGTTCGGAACCTCGTAGAACAGCTTCGGCTGGTAGTGAAACGCCGGATCGCGCGCGACATGCGTGACAGTGAGCTTCCCGGTCGGCGATGGATCATACCCACTTCCCAGCGTCGACGGGTAATGCGCGAGAATTGTCCCCTTAGCGTCAACGGCGTGAGTCCAGAATCCCGTCTTGGAGATGATCAGCCGGGCGACGATCACGGTATCCATCCCCGAGGCAACGTTCGCAGCCAGCACATTCGGCACAAGAAGCTGCACGCCGGCCCTCAATCGCTGGAAATCAACCTTCGGGTTCAGCTGCGCCATCAGCTTCTCGGATGTATGGAACCGCTCGGCAAGGGCTTCTGCAGGTGACGAGTAGCATAGGCATTTGAGCTTCGCCTGGTCGTACACGACCTTCGGAATCTGGGTGAATGGTCCGGCAAGGTCGGCGGCCGTAAGAGTGTATCGCCTGAGAAGCGGCCGGTCTCCGGCTGCGCGGCGAAGCCGAGCATAGGTGTTGTTGTCGATCGTAGCGAGAGGAGGCGGTGTTCGGCCGGTAAGCCGGGCGTTGCCTCCGGGATCAGCGAAGAAGGCGAGAGCTTTTCCCGCGTTCGCGCCCCATGCGCCGTCGATTATTCCGGGCGAGAAGTAGGCGCGGTCGAGAAGTATCTGAATATGAAGGGCGGTGGGGCCGGTGCCTGGAATCCGCGCGGGAAAACTTGTGAGCTCCGCCTGGGCGCGGGAGAAATCGACTGCGCCCGCGGGCCGTGACTGGGCGCTCGCTGAGGCGGTGAAGACAGCAAGAGAAAGCGCTGTCGCACCACGCGTCCGGGTGAATCGTCTGATGGGCATGATCCAGCTGGCTTCAAGAACGGGGCCGGGCAGGCAACTCCTTTCGTCGAGCGACCCGCGGCGGTACTATCTCCCGAGCGCTCGAAGATATACTCCCGACGTAATCCTTCCCGCATGGCGTTCGACTTCCTGAAAAGAAGGGTAAATCAGAGCGCCATCCGGTCATTCCGGAGGCGCGGGGCGAAGCTCGACCGATTCAAGCTTACCGCGAAGGCCCGCATACGCGACACCCTGCTGGCCGATCCAGTGATCGCCGGTGCTGTCGCCATCCACGCCAGAGATCACGACGAGGATCCGGCTGTCGTCTGGCGTACCGTCCACCGGTACATAGATGAAATAGTCCCGTTCTTCAATATTCTCGCGTATTACCGGTTCGGCTACTTCGTGAGCCGGGCGCTGCTCAACCTTTTTTATAAGGTGTCGGTTCACCAGCAGGGCGAGCGTGACGCGTCGTCGCTCCCGAAAGACGCGATAGTCGTATACCTGATGAATCACCGCTCGAACGCGGACTACGTGCTGGTGGGCTATGTCCTCACGGGACGGGTGGCTATCTCATACGCCGTCGGAGAATGGGCCAGGGCGTTTCCGCTCGAGTACCTCTTCAAGAGTTTCGGATCGTACTTCGTGAGGCGGAAATTTCGCGAGCCTCTCTATCACACTGTTCTCGAGCGTTACGTCCAGCTCATCACAAGGAACGGGGTGACTCAGGGCATCTTCCCGGAGGGGGGGCTCAGCCGGGACGGCAAGCTCAAGGCCGGGAAAATCGGGTTGCTCGACTACATGATCGGTATCGCAAGGGAGCCCGAATACCGCAACCGGATTTACCTGGTCCCGGTCGCCATAAACTACGATCGCGTCCTGGAGGACAGGTCGCTGCTCCGGGAGCTCGCCGTAACCCGTGGACAGCGCACGCCGGCCCGGTCGGCCCAGTTTACCGAGGTGTCCCGGTATGTCTGGTGGAACGCCGGCCGGCTCCTCGCCCGCCGGTGGAAGCGGTACGGCCGGGCAGCCGTGACGATTGGCGAGCCGGTCGCCCTCGAGCCATGGTTCAACGAGCAGGTCGCGACTGGCGAAGACCTGTTCGACCTCCCGCGCCACGAGCGTCTGGCCAAGGTCCAGCTCCTGTGTGACGAGATGATGGGCCGGATCGGCGCGATAATCCCTGTGACCCCGGTGAGCCTCGCCTGCGCGGCGATCCAGTCGCTTGACAGCGATTTCATCCCCCGGGCGGTCCTTCTGGAGCGGATGACGGACATGCGGGAGGTCCTGGCGGAGCTCAACGCCGAGGCCATCATGGCCGAGGGGACCACCGAGGGGATTTTCGACCGCGCCTGGAAGATGCTGAGCATGCGGCGGATGCTGGTCGATGTCGGCGACGGATACGCGGTTCTGCCCAAGAACCGGGGCCTGATAAGCTATTATGCAAACAGCGTCGCCCACCTCCTCGGCCCCTTCGAGGAGGGAGTTCGGAAAAGGGACACTCTCCCCCTCATGAAGGGCTGGAAGGGTTGACTGCATCGCCTGTAATGAGTTAATCTTACAGGCTACCCCGCACTCACCACGCAGGGACTTTTCAGAACCTCAGTAGCCTTAATGCCGACTATCAATCAGCTCGTCCGCCAGAGTCGCCGGGACGTCAAGAAGAAAGAGAAAGCGCCTGCGCTTCAGGCCAATCCCCAGCGCCGTGGAGTCTGCACGCGCGTGTACACGACGACCCCCAAGAAGCCGAACTCGGCACTCCGGAAGGTCGCTCGCGTGCGCCTCACGAACCAGTTCGAGGTGACAGCGTACATCCCGGGTGAGGGTCACAACCTGCAGGAGCACTCGATCGTGCTGATCAGGGGCGGCCGTGTGAAGGATCTTCCCGGTGTCCGCTACCATATCGTTCGCGGCTCGCTCGACGCGTCGGGCGTCACCGGCCGCAACAAGAGCCGTTCGAAGTATGGAACCAAGAAGCCCAAGGCCGGCGCACCGGCCGGAGGAAAGAAGTAAATGAGCCGCCGGAAGAAGTCAGTAAAGCGCCCGATCCTGCCCGATGCGCGCTACGACAGCCAGACTGTCTCGAAGTTCATCAACGCAATCATGTACGAGGGAAAGAAGTCGACGGCTGAGCGCATCTTCTACGATGCGATGGACCTCGTCGAGTCGCGCACCTCGCAGAGCGGCGTGACGATCTTCAAGCAGGCGTTGACGAATCTCAAGCCCGCCGTCGAAGTGAAGTCCCGCCGCGTCGGTGGCGCAACGTACCAGGTTCCGGTGGAAGTCCGTCCGGACCGTCGTACCGCGCTCGCGATGCGCTGGCTCATCACTTTCTCACGCAACCGCGGCGAGAAGTCGATGGCCGAGAAGCTCGCCGCCGAGGTGATCTCTGCTTCAAAGGGCGAAGGCAACGCGATAAAGAAGAAGGAAGACACGCACCGCATGGCCGAAGCCAACAAGGCGTTCGCGCACTATCGCTGGTAGGTCAGTTCCTCAGCCGCACCAACGCCCCGTCGCCCGCGCGACGGGGCGTTTTGCTAACTTCCCACCCCGTTACCCTATATCGGAGAAATTCTGATGCGGCGTGCGCTCATCCCCATCTCGATAATTCTCGTACTTGCCATTGGCTGCGCGCGAGGAGCGCCGGCGACTCCGGCTGGAAGCGAGACTTACGATCTCATCATCCGCGGCGGAACAGTCTACAACGGTTCCGGATCACCCGGCCGCATCGCTGACGTGGCAGTCGATGGCGACCGGATAGTACGGGTCGGGAACCTCAGCGGTGCCCGGGCGAATTCCGAGATAGACGCGCGCGGCCTCGCTGTAGCACCCGGTTTCATCAACATGCTGAGCTGGGCGACGGAAACGCTGCTCCGTGACGGTCGCGGCGTTTCGGATCTGCTTCAGGGAGTTACCCTCGAAGTATTCGGCGAAGGCTCGTCAATGGGACCGCTGAACGACAGGATGAAGCAGGACGAGATCGACCAGATGGGCGACATCAAGTACGACATAGCGTGGACGACACTTGGCGAGTACCTCGAATATCTGGAGAAACAGGGAGTCTCGCCCAACGTCGCATCCTTCGTCGGGGCGACGACGGTTCGGGTCCACGAACTCGGGCATGTAGACCGCGCGCCGACTCCTGCCGAACTCGAACGGATGCGGGCGCTGGTGAGGCAGGCGATGGAAGAAGGGGCGCTGGGTGTTGGCTCTTCGTTGATCTACGCTCCCGCATTCTACGCGAAGACGGATGAGCTCATCGCGCTCGCGAAGGCCGCAGCGCCTTACGGTGGCTCGTACATCTCCCACATGCGGAGTGAAGGAGTCCGGCTTCTCGAGTCGGTCGACGAGCTCATGCGAATCGCGCGCGAGGGCGGGGTCGCGGCTGAGATCTATCACCTCAAGGCGGCCGGCAACGACAACTGGAACAAGATCCCCCTCGTGATAGCGAAGGTGGATTCGGCCCGCGCGGCGGGACTCGACATCCGGGCAAACATGTACACGTACACGGCCGGAGCGACGGGACTCGACGCGGCAATGCCGCCATGGGTCCAGGAAGGCGGATACAACGAGTGGGCGAAGCGGCTGAAAGATCCGGCTATACGCGCCCGCGTCGCGCAGGAAATGCGCACTCCGACCGCGGAATGGGAGAATTTCTTCACTGCCGTCGGCACCCCGGACCGGATCATCCTCGTCGGTTTCAGAAATGATTCGCTGAAGCCACTCACGGGGAAGACTCTGGCGGAGGTGGCAGAGATGCGCGGGAAGTCTCCCGAAGAGACTGCGATGGATCTTGTCGTGGAGGATGGAAGCCGTGTCGGAACGGTGTACTTCCTCATGTCCGAGGAAAACGTTCGCCGCCAGATCGCCATTCCCTGGATGAGCTTCGGTTCGGATGGAGGAGCACCGGCTGCGGAAGGGGTGTTCCTCAGGTCGAATCCGCATCC
>JBBQZF010000127.1:0-8415 GCA_038208015.1 Gemmatimonadales bacterium | reverse complement strand
CGGGCTCTTCCCGCCGCACCCATCCGCGCACGCATCCCGGCATCCGCCGACAATCGTATCAGTGCACCGGCCAGAGCTCCGGGATCACCGGCGGGAACGAGAAGACCATCGATGCCGTCCCTGACGATCTCGGGCAGGCTGCTCGCGTCAGCGGCAACGACCGGCAGACCCGCAACCATCGACTCCGCGGCCACGAACCCGAAACCCTCCCAGTGAGACGGGACTACCGAGATATCGAGCGCGCGGAGTATGGCAGGAATGTCGTCGCGGTAACCGAGCCAGCGAACGCGGGGTGCGTCACCCAGGATCCGGCGAGCCTCTGGCTCATCAGGTCCCTTCCCTGCAATCACGAGATGGGCGTTCGGCGCTGCGCCCGCGGCCTCCTTCCACGCCCTCATCAGGTCTAGCAACCCCTTCCGCCTCTCAAGCCGGCCGACGAAGCCGATAGCTACTGCATCGCCGGGCAAATCAAGACCGGCCGGGATCGCCGAATCGATCGGTGCTGGATCAATTCCGTTGTACACGACCCTGACGGCTTCGGGCCGCAGCCACCTGGCGCCAAGAAGCGTTTCACGCGTTGCCCTGGAGTTTGCGACGTGTTTTGCCGGGAGTGCCCCGAAAAGGGCATGGTCATAGATCCACCCGGTGAGAGGCCTGTCGTTCGCATGACGGACGACGGAGGGTATTCCCCGGGCCCACGCGGCCGGGACAGTCAGTCTCACGTCCTTCTTCATCAGCGCCAGGACGACGTCGGCGCGTCGCCGGGCGAGCGCGCGCTGAACACGCCAGAGAGTGACCGGATGAAGGTCCATCCCCCGAAGGATCGGCTCGAACGGGGCAATTGCCTTCATCCTCTCCTCGAGAATGCTGCCAGGCGCGCCAAAGACCGTCACAGCATGGCCGCGCGTCAGGAGCCCGCGGGCCAGCAACTCCGTAAAGACGTGAACTCCTCCCCACTTCACAGAAGCGTTGCTGAGGATGACCCTCATCGTGAAGCCGCGTTGCTTGTCACGCGCTCAATCTGCCCCCGCGTCACCCGGCTGAATAGCCGCGGTGAATTTGTGTAGGTTGTACGCCATGACCGAGCAGCAGAAATCAGAAGTCGTTTGCAGGGTGTGCTCGACGCCGGGGTCGGGACGTTTCTGCGCAGGCTGCGGAGCGTCGCTCGTGTCTTCAGGATGCGCGGGATGTGGTGGCCAGCTCGAGCCAGGCGCGAAGTTCTGCCATAACTGTGGCCGGCCGGCCGGTGGCAAACGCAGCGGCACAGTGAGTCAGGCGCGACTCGGTGGACAGTCACGACTCCCGTGGGTTGCCGCCGGGATCGCCATAGTCGCACTGGTTGCCTACTTCGCCGGCGGCGCATATGGCAGCAGAAACAGTTCGGGCAGTTCAGCTCCACAAACGGCACTCGACGGTTTCGGCATGCCCGGCTCGGCACCGGGCGCGATATCCCGCGGACCCGACATCTCGCAGCTGACCCCTCAGGAGAGCGCTGATCGTCTGTACAATCGTGTGATACTCCTCGCCGGACAGGGGAAGACCGACAGCGTACTGTTCTTCGCCCCGATGGCGATAAGCGCATACGAGATGATGAGTCCCCTGAACGCTGACCAGCGGTACGACATCGGACATATTGCCGAGGTGGCGGGTGTGCTTCCGATGGCGAAGGCGCAGGCGGACACGATAATCGCTGGCGACCCCACGCACCTGCTCGGTCTGATACTCGGAGCGAGGGTAGCCTCGCTGGAGAAGAACGAGACAGCGCGCCGGGCATTCGACGCGCGGATCCTGTCGGTTTACGATGCTGAAATGGCGAAGCGTCTTCCCGAATACGACCGTCACGCCGATGAAATAACCCGGGCTGTGTCCGAGGCCCGGCGGCCCACTGGCGGCACTACATGACGCCAGTGGCAGGCCCGGCCTTGACTCGCGGGATGCAAGGCAGTATTCGCAGGTAACTCAGGCAGTCGCAATACACATGAAGGAGGGGCACGCGACGTGCAGCGCTGCCCGCCAAAAAACCGTGGCGTCGTACAATACGAACGCTGAAACAGCGAGGGGGATTGGTATGCAAGGCCGTGATGAGACAAAAGAGACGTACAGATTCGCAGATGATGACGACTCCGATGATCTCGGTGGTGGTTTCGGCCGGCGCAAGCGGTCGTATGACGATGACGAAGACGAGGATGGCGGTGGCTGGGCGATAAACGAGGACCACAGCGATCGTCTCTGGGACAGCGCTGACGACGTCGACGATGATGACGACGAAGAGAGGCCCGCAACGGAAGGCGACGAGGTCGAAGAGGAAGAAGAAGAGGAGGATATCTTCGGCGGCGGAGCCCCTCGCGGACGTCGCGGGCGCCCCAAGGGATCGACGAACGCGAACCGTGAGAAGCAGCTTCTCGCCACGACCGCCCCTCGCGTTCCCGTAGTCGACACCCCGGATGACGACGCGCTCCTCTTCGAAGCCGACGATGAGTCGATCGCCGACGAGCCTGCTACTGCGCCACGGCCGGCAGGTGGTTCGGCGACCGAGGGCCGCAGGAACGCGATGAAAAAATCGGCGCCGGCGAAGCCTGCCTCGAAGCCCGCCGGGAAGAAGCCTGCCTCGAAGAAGGCGGCAAAGAAGGCACCGGCGAAGAAGACAGTCGCAAAGAAGGGCCCCGCGAAGAAGCCGACGGCAAAGAAATCTTCAGCGGGAAAGAAGGGAGGTGGGAAAAAGAAATCGTCGAAGCCCGCACGCAAGGCGCCTGGTGGCCGTAAGGCGCCAGCCCGGAAGGGCGGCGGCAAGGGCGGAAGAAAGGCAAACGCCTCGGGTCGCAGGGGCGTCAACCGCGGCGTGAAGAAGATCGTGCGAAAGGGCGGCGGCCGCGGTCGCCGCTAGTCTCTACCGCAACCGGCCGCGATAATGGAAGAAGGCGAAAACCGCTGGCGTAAGATCCTCCTGTCCGGCGGCGCTCTCATTGGCGCCGCCGCGGCATACAATGCGCTCGCCCGAAAGGATGTAGACGAGCTCACCAATCTCATCGGCGGTGAAGAGGGCGGATTCGAATGGCGTGGCAGGCGGATCGCATTTACCCGGCGAGGAAGCGGTCCGCCGATTCTCCTTGTGCACGGAATTCATGCGGCCGCCTGGTCGTACGAGTGGCACGACAACGTCGACTATCTCGCCCGCGGGAATACCGTATATACGATCGACCTTCTCGGCTTCGGTCGCTCCGAGCGGCCGGCGATTCGCTATTCGGCGCGCCTTTACATCTCTCTGATTTCAGACTTCGCTCATCAGGTGATAGGCGAGCCCTGCGTACTCATCGCAAGCTCGCTGTCCGGCGCCTACGCCATAGTGCTCGGCGCCCGCGATCCTGAGCGGTTTCCCGCACTTGCCCTCATCGCCCCCACCGGGCTCGTGCGTCTGAACAAGTCAGCGGGCGTCACCAACGAAGCGGGGCGGCTTGCTGTCGAAGCCCCGGTGATCGGGACCGCGATGTTCAACGCGCTGGTCTCGAAGCGCAGTATTCGGCACTACCTCGAGAAGACATACTCGGACGACTCGATCGTGACCGACGATCTCGTGGACATCTATTACTGGGCCGCACACCAGCGGGGCGCGCGACACGCACCAGCTGCGTTCATTTCAGGACATCTCAACATCGATGTTCGCCATGCGCTGCGCCGGCTCTCCCAGCCGTCACTGCTGGTCTGGGGAGAAGAGGGATCCGCTGCGCCGGTCGAGGAGTACCGGGGTTTTCGCGCAATAAAACCCGACATGGAACTGGCCGTTCTCACCCCTGCCGGCGACCTGCCGCACGACGAGCGGCCAGATGACTTTAATGTTATCCTATCCACATGGCTGAATCGCCTGTCGCTCTCCTCCGCGCACACTCCCGCCACGCTCCCTGGAACGCCCGAGGTCTTGCCGCCCACGTGACCGCATTGGTAGACGCCGCAGGGATGCGGCCCACCAATGCATCGGCGCGCGCCGCGCCCACTGCCCGGTCGGTAAGGTTCTACGTTGCGGGCGGGTTGCTCGATCGCCCTGAAGGAACCGGCACAGCCGCGACGTACAACTACCGCCACCTTTTGCAGCTGCTCGCGATAAAGATCAGGCAGCGGGAAGGCCAGAGCCTCGAGAAAATAAAGGAAGAGATGAAGGACATGACTGGCGACGCATTGGAGCGTCGCATCGCCACGTCTCTCGCGCCGGCTCTTCTTTCAGGCGCCGATACGACGGTTGATCGTGAAGACGGAAATCCTCACAGCTGGCGCCGCGCGCTCGTTGCCGACGGGATCGAACTGCATATTCGCGACGACAGCCCTGCCGCACGCGAAGACGCCGTTATCGCAATGCGCGAGGCAGTTCGCGCCGCACTCGGCAGGTCAGATATCAGGTAGCATCAGTTAGCGTGCGCTACAGGATCCGGCGGAGCTTCTGAGCGCCCGATTCCTTCACCTTGTCGAGCCACGGGCGCTGCCTGAAGGTTTCCAGCTTAATCTCTTCGGAATATTTCAGGTCTTCAAGGAATATCTCGTCCATTTCCTGCGCGACACCCGCGTCGAGTGCCACGATCTGCGCTTCGTTGTTGAAGGCGATCGAGCGATTGTCGAAGTTCATCGAGCCGATGACGGAGAAAAGGCCGTCCACCGCGATGGTCTTGGCGTGCATCATCGCCGGCTTGTACTCGTAGATCTTCACTCCACCCTCGAGCAGTTTTTCGTAGAGGGCGCGTCCGGCATACCATGTCGTTTTTACATCGGACTCTGCGCTGACGGTGAGGACGCGCACGTCGACGCCCCGCTTTGCCGCGTTTATCAGAAGCTCGCAGAAGTCGACATTCGGCACGAAGTAGGAGTTTGAGATGTAGAGAGTCTTTCGCGCCCCGGCGATACTCAGCGCGATGAATCTCTCGGCGGGAGTGCTTCCGATCGTCGGAAGACTGTGCATCAGCCCGGCGTGGACAGTGCCGTCTGTCTCGAACGAGACAGGCGGAAAGAAAACGTCTCCCGTCAGGAGCTCACCGGTGGTTTCCGCCCATCCTGCTGCAAAGGCGGCCTGGAGCGCAGCTACCGTTGGTCCCGAGAAGCGGACATTTGTCTCGCGCCACTGATCCTTCTGGCGACCGTTCCCGAGCCAGTAGTCGGCTATTCCGAAGCCGCCCGTGTACCCCACGCGGCCATCGACAACCACCGCCCTCACGTGCGACCGCTGACTCGCCTTGTGCAGCGTGTACCACCTCACCTTGCGCAGCCACCCAATCTCCACACCGGCTTCCCTGAGGCCTCCTTTCCATTCGTCGGTCAGCGTACCCGATCCGAATGCGTCGAGCAGCAGGAGCACGCGGACACCTGCGCGTGCTCTCTCGCTCAGGTACTTCGCAACGGTATCGGCGACTACTCCCGGCTGCGAGTAGTACATCTGCATGGTTATCGTCTCCTTCGCCGATGCGAGGTCTTCCCAGAGCTTCGGGTATGTCCCCTCGCCGTTGAGGAGTATCTCGATCTGATTCCCCGGCTCGATGTGCGTGCCGGTGAAGAGTTCAATCGATCTCGGGAAAAGCGGGTCGCTTACATCGGGAGGGCCTTCCCTGTCGCCCTCCGTGATGACTGTCCTCACGTATCCGCCGCGGGTGAGGGACAGAAGGCCAACGAGCACAAGCGTGAGCACCAGGATCGCCGCGATGGTGAACAGGGCGTATTTCAGGATTCCCATCTTTCAGCTCACTCCAGGTGTCGGTTTTGTCGCCACGCCGGCGAATGATCGGCGTGGCGCTCCTTGCCGCGTCATAATACTTGGAACAGTTTGACTCCCAACATGCTATCGGCAGCCCGCAAACGCGCCGCGAACCGCGCCATTTACCTCGACCGGTCGCTCGAGGCGCTACCCGTCTTCCGGCTCAGCGACAGCGCCGATGAGTCGGCAATAACATACTCTCCTCCCTCGGGCGGACGATGGCGCGTGCTGCCACTGCCGGGCGACCGCGTTCCGGGAACGTTCGACCAGGACGTTTATGTCGAAATTCTTCACCGCTATTCCGAGGCCGGATTTCCCGAAGACGGAGTTGTCTCATTCACGCTTCATGCCTTTCTTCGGTCGATAGGTCGCCGGGTTGACGGAAGGACCTACGAGCAACTGAGATCGGCGCTCAACCGGCTCGAGCGAACCATCCTCGAATCCAGCGGAGTCTACCTCTCCGCAAAACGTCCTGAGCCCCTGGAGGGTCGTTTCACCATTCTCACCTCGGTGGGGGTCGAGCGCCGGCGGCTCGCCGACCGTGAGCAGTTTACCCTGTTTCCGGTCCTCAGGGCCTCCGAGCCCGGCGACGCACGCGTCACAATCTCCCCGCTGTTGAGGGAGAACATCTTCGCCGGGCATACGGTTACGCTGTCGTCGCCCCTTTATCAGTCGCTCACCAATCCCGTCGCCCGGCGGCTGTATCGACTGATGGAGGTGTCACGCGAGGCAGATACCCTGACCTGGCGGGTGCCCCTCGAAGCGCTTGCCCAGCAGCTTCCACTTGCCCAGCGATTTCCCTCTCATCTGCAGCGGGTACTGCAACCGGCACACGAGATGCTGGTAGGGGCTGGCGTGGTGCGAAGTGCCTCGTTCCGTCAGGTAAGCCGCGAGTGGATGGTGGACTACGTTCTGGCAAGTCGAAACGTGTGAGCCGCCGGATGTGTCAAATCTCCGCGTAACGAAGGAACTCTCACTGTTTCAGGACGTATTTACTACCTTAAAGGCACGCCTCTCTCAGCCGCAGGATCCGCATGCAGAACCGCAAGCTTCTAATCGCCGCAATCGTCGCCGCGCCGCTAATGGCCGGCGGCTTCGTGATGCAGGACCGCTCTGCCACCGAAGGGGCCCGGCTCCTCGACCAGGTCCTCAACATAGTGTCGGGGCGCTTTGTCGACAGTGTCGACGCAGCTGCTCTCTATGAGAAGGCCGCTCGCGGGCTCGTTCACGAGCTCAACGACCCATACTCCGTGCTTTTGTCTCCCAAGGAGCTTGCGACGTTCACAGCCCAGACTGGCGGCCGGTACGGCGGAGTCGGGATGGAGATCGGGGAGGTGCAGGGTTTCGTGACCGTCCAGCGAGTGTTCCCCCACACTCCGGCAGAACAGGCCGGGGTGATAGAGGGCGATCGCATCGTCCACATAGACACGTCCGATACCCGCGGCTGGACGACGGCTCAGGTTTCTGACGTCCTCAAGGGTCGTGCGGGCACGAAGGTCTCGGTGAAGTTCATCCGCACCGGCGTCACGGAGCCCATCCCGATTACGTTCACGCGCGCCAACGTGCGCATCCCGGCAGTCCCGTATGCGATAATGCTCGACGGAAACGTCGGATATATCCCGCTTCAGCAGTTCAACGAGACCGCAACGCGCGAGCTCGAGGAGGCGGTCAAGCGTCTCTCGAACGAAGGCGCTACGGGACTCATTCTCGACCTCCGCGGCAACGGCGGTGGCTATCTCGAGCAGTCCGCGACAGTGGCGAATCTCTTCCTGACGAAGGGTATGGAGATATCGAGCGTTCGCGGCCGCGCCGGTTTCCAGGAAACCCTTTACGCAACAGACAATCCCGTCGCACCGGAGATCCCGCTCATCGTGCTCACCGACGGGCGTAGCGCGTCGGCCTCGGAGATCGTAGCCGGAGCGCTTCAGGATCACGATCGCGCGCTGATTCTCGGAACTACGTCCTTCGGCAAAGGTCTCGTGCAGACCGTTTATCCGCTCGACGGCGGCTATGCGCTGAAGATGACTACCGCCAAGTGGTATACGCCGAGTGGCCGGTCGATCCAGAAGGATCGCAAGCTGATGCCTGATGGCTCATTTGTCGAGTTGCTGTCCGACTCGATGGAGACAGATTCTGTCAGAAGGTCGCGTCCGCAGTTCAGGTCCGACGCAGGGCGAATCGTTTACGGCGGCGGTGCTGTCACCCCCGACGTGATGGTGCAGCCCGACACGCTCACCACCGACGAGCAGAAGCTTCTCAATGCGCTTGCTCCTAAGGCCCAGATCGTTCGCTCGACCCTGATCGACTATGCAGTCGAACAGAAGGGGAAGGTGACCCCGGGCTTCCAGGTTTCGAGGGAGTGGAGGGACGAGTTCTACAGAAGGCTCGTCGCGAAGGACGTGAAAGTCGACAAGACGCAGTTCGACGCTGGCGGGTCGGAGATCGATCGCCTGCTTGGGGCGAGCATCGCCCGGATAGCGTTCGGCGACTCCACGGCCAAGCGCCGTGACATCGCCAGCGACGCGCAGCTTCGCCGCTCTCTCGAGCTGCTCCGCCAGGGCCGGACGCAGAACGACCTGTTCTCGGTTGCCGGCACACCGGTTGTGGCATCGGGTGCAAGGAGATAGGTCTTTACTGACTGCGGACTGCGGACGTACTGCGGACTGAGACTCTGACTACTGCGGGCG
>JBBQZF010000126.1:0-8417 GCA_038208015.1 Gemmatimonadales bacterium | reverse complement strand
TCGAGCCCCAGCCTCATCACTTCCACCTCAACTAGCTGCATGTCCGGAATGTAATTGCCGGACTTTGAGCGGGGGAGCTACGCCTTCACCGCTTTCTGCAGCTGCTTGACGCGGTCGGTCCGCTCCCAGGTGAAGAACGTCTTTGCTGACTTGCCGCTTCCCGACTTCTCGGGCGACCGCCCGAAATGCCCGTACGCCGCAGTCTTTTCGTAGATCGGCTTGCGCAGCTCAAGGTCAACCATGATCCCGCGCGGTGTCAGGTCGAACACCTGCTTCACGGCCCGCATTATCGCTGCTTCCGGAACGGTATTCGTACCGAACGTGTCGACCATCACGGACACGGGTTCCGAAACGCCGATAGCATAGGCGAGCTGTACCTCGCAGCGCCTGGCCAGCTTGGCAGCGACGATGTTCTTGGCAACCCAGCGCGCGGCGTAACAAGCGCTTCGGTCGACCTTCGAGGGATCCTTCCCGCTGAACGCGCCGCCGCCGTGGCGGCCCATGCCGCCGTAGGTATCGACGATGATCTTGCGCCCGGTAAGTCCGGCATCACCCTGCGGTCCGCCGATGACAAACCGGCCTGTGGGGTTAATGTGATACTTGATACCACGCGGTCTAAACTCTTTCGGGATAACGGCTTCGATGACGTCAGATGTTATCGCTTGTGCGAGCTTCTTGTTGCTTATCTTGTCGTCGTGCTGGGTCGAGATGACGACGGTGTCAACGGCGATCGGCACCCCGTCCTCGTACACGACGGTGACCTGCGATTTGCCATCAGGACGGAGCCATGTGCTCCCGTTGCGCCGTTCATCTGCCAGGCGCGACGCAAGCTTGTGGGCGAGCACTATTGGAAGCGGCATCAGCTCCGGAGTTTCGTCCGAGGCGTAGCCGAACATCATTCCCTGGTCGCCGGCGCCACCGGTGTCGACGCCCTGCTTGATGTCGGGTGACTGCCGCCCGATCGTGCTGATGACAGCGCAGGTCTTCGAGTCGAAGCCATAATTCGCATCGGTATAGCCGATTCGCTCGATCGTCCGCCGAACGATGTCAGCGAAGGGAACGTAGGTCTCGGTGGTTATCTCGCCCGCGATGCAGGCAAGGCCGGTGGTGACGAGAGTCTCGCAGGCGACGCGCGCCACCGGGTCGTCAGCGAGAATTGCATCGAGAATGGCGTCAGAAATCTGGTCGGCTACCTTGTCGGGATGACCCTCGGTAACTGACTCAGAGGTGAACAGATGTCGATCGAGCACGATATCCCCTGGAGGTTGGGACTGGAGTAGCGGACTGCGCGGCACGCCGTACGATTCGTGCCGGCATCGGTCATCAGGGTCCGCTGATTCCCTCAAACGTATTCCCGTCGAGGTCGTCGGGCAACCCGTCCCGCAGGAACTCCGCATCACCGAAGGCAGCCAGCAGACGCTGCCTGAGCTCACGCTCCGCGTCGCGTGCAGTTTGAGCAGAAAGAGCAGCCATCGCTGCTTCCCTCGCCTTCTCCGCGCTCACACCGCGGACAATGCGCTTCACGATCGGCACTGATCGCGCAGCCACACTCAGCTGCCTTACGCCGAGCCCGATCAAGGCGAAAGCCATGACCGGCTGCGAGGCCATTTCGCCGCAAACGCTCACGTCGAGCCCACCCGCATGGCCGACATCGACTGTTCGCTTGATCAGGGAGAGCACTGCCGGATGCAGCGGGGTGAATCGATCGGCGAGATTTGCATTGCCCCGGTCCACGGCCAGCGTGTATTGAACCAGGTCGTTCGTGCCGATGCTGAAGAACGCTACATCGTTCACCAGCGTGTCGGCAGCAACAGCCGCGGCGGGCGTCTCCACCATGACGCCAAGTGGCAGGTCATGCCGGTAATCGACTCCACGGGCATCGAGCTCGGCCGCAGCTTCCTCCAGCAGGCGCCGCGCGGCCCTCACCTCGTCGACGCTTACGACGAGCGGCAGCATGATCCTCACGTCCCCATGCATCGCGGCGCGGAGAAGTGCGCGAAGCTGAGTCTTGAACAGCTCCGGCTCATCCAGACACATTCTTATCGCCCGCCAGCCGAGGAACGGATTGGGCTCCGTCGGATACCCGCCTACGGGAAGCTTGTCGCCTCCCACATCGAAGGTCCGGATGACGACGGGCATGTCTCCGAAGGCCGAGACCACCTTTTTGTAGGACTTGTACTGCTCCTCCTCGTCAGGCATCGTCGCGCGCCCGACTACGAGGAACTCCGTGCGCATGAGGCCGACGCCCTCCGCCCCGGAATGAGCTGCCGCCTCGGCTTCCTCCGGCAGGTCAACGTTGGCGCGCAGTGTGATCCTGACTCCGTCCAAGGTCACCGGCTCCGCCATCGACAGTGCCTGGAGCTCGGCTGTGTCTGCTGCCTCACGTGAGGCACGCGCCGCGTAGGCAGCGATCTGGGCCGGAGTAGGATTCGGGATCAGGACGCCCGATGAGCCGTCGAGAATTATCTCACTGCCTGCCTGGAGGCGAAGGGTCGCATCGCGCAATCCCACCACGGCGGGCAATCCCAGAGAACGCGCAAGGATTGCAACGTGTGATGTGCGAGTGCCCTCATCAGTCGCAATCGCCGCGATTGCCTCGCGATCAAGCTGAACGGTGAGACTTGGCGTGAGGTCGTGGGTGACGAGGATCGCATTGGCTCCCTTCATCACGTCCACCGGGTCGTGGTCAGGCAGCCCGAGCAGTATCGACAGAACCCTGATGTGAACGTCAGTGAGGTCGCTGACCCGCTCCCGGATCATCGGTTGCGCATGCCTTGCGAAATTCTGGCGCCACTCGATGAGAACGAGATCGAATGCCTTCTCGGCGCCGATGTTCTGCCTGATCAGCGCCTCGACGCTTCCGATCAGTTCCTGATCCGAGAGGATGGCTATCTGGACCTCGAAGATCGCGGCCTCCTCTTCACCGGCATGACGCTCGGCGCGCTCGCGGACGGTCAGAAGCCGCTGCTTCGCCTGCACTATGGCGGCGTGAAGGCGCTTTGTTTCGGCGGGGATCGCTTCGTCGGCGATGATGCGGTGCGCGACATCCGGGACTTCCCAGAGAAGAAGATGCACCGGGCCGATGACGATGCCCGGTGAAGCCGGCATGCCGACAAGTTTTCCGTCGGAAGTCGCGCGCTCAGGAGTCACCTATTCCCCGAACCCATTGGCTACGAGCGCTGCGAGCGCGTCGAGAGCCGCGTCTGCGTCTTCTCCTTCGACGCGAAGGAGAATCGTCGACCCGCATTCGGCCGCAAGCATCATCACACCCATTATGCTCTTGCCGTTCACTTCCATATCGTCGCGAATTATCGTGATGCTGCTCCTGAATCTGGCCGCGAGCTTGACTATCTCGGCTGCCGGACGCGCGTGGACTCCGAGCTTGTTGACTATCTGAACGCTGCGTTCAGCCATTAGCGAATCACCGCGAAAAGAACGAACAGCGTCAGCACAGCGAGCGAGAGACGCCAGCCTTCCACCCGCTCGCCGAAGCGGGCGAGAAGGAGGCCCCCCGCAATCGCCATCAGGATGATGGCCGCGGCAAGGAAGCGGCCGCCTCCGATTACCTCGCGTGCAGCAAGTGGTATTGCGATGCCCGCAAGAAGCGCCGCGACACTTCCCACGTACTGAGGCCCGCGACGGAGGACTGGATGCGCGAGCGCATCAGCCACGCGAAGGCCCCGGTCGAACCCGACCTTCAGGCTCCATGCGCGAAGCGCGAAGTGCCCGAGGTTGTAAGTGACAAGAAAGATAAGGATGACAGATACGGGACGCGCGCCGAGACCGAACGCGCCGAGCGCAAGCAGCGAACAGAGCGGCAGCCAGCTCGCCCACACAAGACGGTCACCGACGCTTCCGAGCGGGCCGCCGAGCGCCGTGCGAAAGCGCTCGATGAGTTGTGGCGACACGTTGTCGAGCTCCGCCCTCGCGAGCGCGCCAACGGCGACACCGGCGAAATAAGGATGAGCGTTGAAGTACCTCGCCTGCCGAACCATCGCCCGCTTGTAGCGATCGCCTTTCATGCCACCCGGCAGGAGTCGTAACGCCGGCTCGGCGCAGAATGCGATCCCGTTTCCGAGCATCGTCTCGTAGTTCCACGCTCCCTGAATTGCGAAGAGCCTGAGGTACATACTCATCCAGGTGCCGAACGGAAGCTCAACACGTGGCTGCGCGGAAGAGTCCTGCGTCATCCCATCACCAGCATCAGCGCCCCGATACCCAGCCCGGAGATGAACAGGAGCCGTGCACGCGGAACGCTGTGAAAGATCTTCCATATCGCACCGGCAGATACTGCTGCGCAGGTTGCCACGATCACGCCGCGTGAGCTTCTCGCGTCAATTCCCCATTCGGAGACAACCAGCGGCAGCAGCGAGCCGAACGCGACCATCGCGAGCAGTGTCACGACAAATCCGCGCACCAGATCCCCGGTTAGCCCGAAAAGCTGAAGGCTCGTGACAGCCGAGCTCGAGCCGCGCTCGAGATACACTCTCTGGCGCGTCGCGCGCGATGCATTCATGCGCCGCAGCCATACCATGCTCCTCCCGCTCAGTACGGCTGTCGCGAGAGCTGCGACTATCGACAGCGTGAGTGCGCCGGCAGGCTCCCCGAACTCCGAAGCGTAGAGCGCGCCACCCACCACGCTCGCTGACCCCCACTCCGGGTAGCGCGACGCGCCGAACGGAAGCATTTCCAGCGCGAGCAGCTCGAGCAGCGCCCCGATGATCAATCCTGCGGGAGCATTGCCGATGAACGCGCCGGCGACTGTCGCGGCAACGATTGGCCGCGAGATCATCGCCTGCGGAAAAGTGACGACATCCATCCCGAGAACGGCTCCGAGGAGAGCTATCGGCAGCAGGTCGACGACGCTCAAGGCGCTCCCGCCTCGGGGGGGGGACCGAGCACATCGGTCATCGGCACCGGCCTGGCCGTCGGGACGTCCTGAGCCGTGACCTTCACCCCGCTGTCGATGAGTGAGCGGAGCTGCGATTCCTCCGGTGCCGCGAGGAACACATACCTCATTTTCTGGATCCGGCCAGCACGGTGGTGAATGCCCCCGACGTTTACCTCGCGAACGCTGCCGGCGCGCTCGACGAACCGGTTCATCGTCTCGATGTCGGGCGTCACGAGAATGCCGTGCCTCGGATCCGAGGTCATCGACTCGTGATCGCGAACCGCTTCGTCAACAGAGGCGAAGACGATGTCCATCTCGGGCGGCACGCCCATCCGGTAGAGGTCCTGCTCCCAGTCGCAGGTGGCGACGTTGTCATCGACAAGGACGATGAAGCCGATATCCAGCGGCTGCCCCCAGCCGACTACGACCTGCCCGTGGATGAGCCTGTCGTCTATCCTGTAGAGCACGATACCCATCAGGTGCCGCCATGAGCGACGATCGATGCCCGGCCCTTCTCGGCGGCGCGGCGCGCTGCCTCACCGGGTTCCCCGGTCGAATGGAACGCGAACTCGAGAAGCGTAGCCAGGTTCGCGCCGGTGACGAGGACGATCGAGGCATCGGCGCGCATGATCCGCCGCACGGCCAGTGTCGCGCTGCCACCGGGCAAGTCAGTGAAGAAGACACGGATCCGGTGCTCGGCGGCAGCGGTGAGGAAAGCCGCCTCGATGTCCTCGCCGCCAAGTCCGCTGTTGGAAAGCGGCAAAAACACTTCGCCGGCGCCGGCGATCTGCTGGACAGCGCTCACGAGGCCTTCGGAGAATGCCGCATGACCCGCGACGATCGCTCGCGGCACGGGCGCGGGCTCGCCCCCTTGCTCCCCCTCCGGGTTATTCATCGTCCTCCTGGAGGTACTCCCGGACGTTTCCGGCGGCGGCATGGCGCATCCGGCCAATCAGGCGCTGGTTGAAAACCTCCGCCGGGTTGATCCCCGAGTACCTGAGCAGGTGGTTGAGGGCGATGACCTCGGCGATCACGGTGATGTTCTTTCCGGGATTCAACGGAACGGTGATGATGGGGATCGAGACGCCGAGAATCGAAGTCGTTTCGGTGTCGAGGCCGGTGCGGTCAACTATCCCGTTCTGGTCCCATTCCTCCAGCCTGACGACTACCTCGATGCGCTTCTGCTGCCGCACTGCGCGGATCCCGAAGATCGAGGGAATGTCGATGAGACCGACTCCGCGTATCTCCATGTGGTGACGCTGAAGCTCGTGGCCGCGGCCGATCAACACGTCGTTGCCCCGTCGCGTCGTTATCACAAGATCGTCGGCGACAAGCCGGTGGCCCCGCTCGACGAGGTCGAGCACACATTCCGACTTTCCGATCCCGCTCTTCCCGGTGAAGAAAAGACCGACACCGAAAACGTCGGCAAGCGACCCGTGAAGCGTCGTCGCGTCGGCAAACTCTCCCTCCAGGGCCGGTTTGATGCGCCTGTAGAATTCCGCCGTTTTCAGCGCAGTTCCAAGGAGGGGAACTCCGCTCGCGGTAGCTGCCGAGCTCAGTTCAGGCGGCGGATCCTGTCCCTTCGTCACGATCACGGCGGGCATATCGAAGCTGAAGAAGCTTTTCAGGATTCGCGCGCGCTCTGATTCGGGGAGAGACGCGAGATACGTAATCTCGGTCTCCCCCAGAACCTGCAGTCGTTCAGCGACGAACCGGTCGACGTATCCGGCGAGGGCGAGTCCCGGGCTTGATATGTCGGAGTTGGTTATCACCTTGTCGAGGCCCACGCCCCCGCCAATATCGCGGAGGCTGAGCGACTCGCCGGTCCTCTCGAGAAACTGTCCTACGGTGAGCGAGCGGCTCACGCGCTTGCCACCCTCCCCACGACGCGAGCGCGCTCGGCGCGGCGGCGTTCGGCGCGAAGCGTCCGGACCTGGCTGGTGAGCCGGTCGATCGCGGTTGAAAGTGCCGGGCCGTAATAACTGCCTTCGCCACGCGCGATGAGCTTTCGCTGGCGGGGTGCGTGCAGGACGATCTCGACGCGCTTCACGCGTCCATCTTGCTCAAAGCGGATGATTGCGTCAACAGCGCGGGTAAGGCGGGCGCCAATTCGGCGGACCGAGGCCTCGGCGCGCTTGCGCATGCGCTCTGAAATGCTGGCGTGATGTGCGTGAAAGATTATTTCCATTTAGCTCTGCCTCCTTGCACCACCCTCTCGAGGTGGGATACAGTGTCTTCTGCCGATTTTTCCCATGTGAAGCGCTCGGCAAAGCGTCTGCCAGAATTTCCCAGGGTCGCTACAAGCGAGGGTGACCCAGCGATCCTGCCCATCGCCGCTGCCATTGCGGGTATGTCGCCGTGCGGCACCAGAAAGCCCGTTTCCCCGTGGATGAGGGACTCGCGCAAGCCGGGTGAATCGCTTGCGAGCACCGGGGTTCCGCAGGCGGCGGTTTCGAGATTCGTGAGCCCCCAGCCTTCCTTCGGGGATGCGAACACGCTCGCCCACGCGCGGCGGAGCATGTCGCGTTTCTCCTCGGGAGAGATGTACCCGGGGAATCGAACGCGATCGGCGAGTCCAAGGGCGCTGGCCAGGCGCTCAAGCTCTGCCCTGTAGTCACCCGAGCCCGCAATCTCGAGGCGGGCGTGCGGAATGCCCGCCATGGCGAATGCCTGAATTACGAGGTCGATTCCCTTGTACCTCTTCAACCTGCCCACGTAGGCGAATACCGGGTCAGCGCTGCGCACCGCCGGCAGGGGTGTGTAGAAAGATGTGTCTATGCCATTGTAGATGACGGTGATGTTCTCCCGCCGGATTCCCCGAGCGACGAGGTCGTTGGCCGTGCTTTCGCTGACTGCCTCGAAGGGCACGTTGCGATACGATGCCGGAATTCCCCGCTCGGCGACCCAGACCGCGGCTGCCATCGGAAGTGGCGCTTCACGGAATATCGTCCGCCCGAAGAGGTGATGCACGAGACCTACCACCGGCGGTCCGCCCCATCGGGGAGTGTAGAGAGGAATCTTGTTGAGGTCCTCGACCAGCACGTCGTACCCGCCCGACATGAGACTGTCGCGAAAGTACCGGCGGGCGCGAAACTGGAAGGTGTAGCGGGTGCCGACGCGATGGACGTCGATTCCATCGAGAAATGCCCGGGGGGAAGCCCCTTCCCATGAACTGGCGAGAAGGTCGACCCGGTGCCCGCCCGAAGCGAGTCGCCCGAATATCTCGTGAAGATGAACTTCAGCGCCGCCGGCGTGCGGATTCTCCCTGTCGTTCCAGTTGACGACGAGAATTCGCACTAGAGAACACCGGCTCGCCTGGCGTATGCGTCGAGCACGCCGTTGACGAACTTTGCGCTTGCAGCGCTGCCGAAGCGCTCGGCGAGCCGCACTGCTTCCTGGATCACCACACGGGGGGGCGCTTCGTTGCGCGCGAGTTCTGCTGCGCCAAGCCTCAGAACCGAGCGCTCGATTGCTCCGACGCGCTCGAGTCTCCAGTTGTCGGTCACCGCCATCAGGGCGGCATCTA
>JBBQZF010000125.1:0-8428 GCA_038208015.1 Gemmatimonadales bacterium | reverse complement strand
GACGCCGCAGGCTTCGCCTGCTGTTAGCTATTAGCAGCATTAGCGCTTAGCAGTTAGCTGTTTGAAATACTGCGCAACGTCACGGTGTTCAGCGTCGCTCACCCTTTCAGCAGCTAACAGCCAGGCGCTAAAGCGGCCAAGAGCTAACAGCAGGCGAAGTCAGCGGCGTCGCAACCCGTGTAGCACAGCTGTATGGATTACGGCGCACCGTCAGCGTCGTTCAGATCGTCGCGGATCCGGTTGATGAGACCCTGGAGCATCTTCGCCACTTCCTCGGCTTTCTTGCCGAGGGCGTTGCCCTCGTCCAAGGGAATCGCGCGGCAATCGACTGCCGCCTGCAGCTGGTATTGCAGTTCCCCGGCGGATCCCAGAGCGATATCCAGGAATCGAAGAAATTCGCGCTCGCTTCGTTTCGTCCGCCCTTCGGCTATGTTCGAGCTCGTCGAGAGGGCCGACTTAATGAGCTGTCTTTTCAGAGGTTGATGGTGAGCTCGACGGATGCCCGGGACGACTTTGTTGACGTCAACGAGCAGTGAATGCGCCTTGTCGAGGACGGCAAGTCTCCGTTGGAATGCCATGGCGCAATTTGCCCCGCGCAACCGCGACCACCCTCATCTTTTCGCTGCGGGCATCAGCGTCTGTTTTCCTATGCTAATGGTTAGGCGCTGATGCTGCTAACCGCTAACAGCGGCAAAGCCCCCGGCGTTTCGGCCTATCCGTCCGCACGAATGATCTCCTCTACTTCCTCCTCCGCCTCTGCGAGCCGCCTGGCATCGTCCCCAAGCATTCGCGCTCCGTCGATCAGCGTCGTGAGCGGCGACAGGTCACTCGCGCCCGCGTGCAGTCGCAGCAGGTCGAGCCTGATCTTTTCCAAAGCAGCAACGCTTGCTGAAAGGTGAGTCGAGGCCTTGCTGCGCCGCGTCTCGAGCACTTCGGCGTCATCAGATCCAGAAGGAGCAAGTGCGGTGACAACATCTATCTCCGCCCGTGCATCAGCTGCCTGGGCCTCGAGCGCCGCGACGACCGCGGGCAGTTCCCAGAGCTGCTCACGATACACATCCGGCAACGCTGCAAAGAGTTCGGCAGCAGCGACGCCGAGTGCCGCCTCGGTGGCGCGGAACACTCCGCCGCCAACCGCGCGCGACCTCTCCGGCGCTCCGAGCCGGCGTGCAATCCATTCCCCCGCTCGGCTATTCCACAGGCGGTCACGGATCCCCGTTTGAAACCAGTCGCGAACCCTCGGGGGAATGAACTGTACATCGAGAGCGTTGCTAACGGCGCCGAGCGCCATCGTTGTGAGCATTGGCCCGAGGATCCACACGATGCCGACCTGGTTTTCGTGAATCGATCCCTGGATGACGAGCCCGGCAGTGACGGCGAGCCAGGTTGCAGATGCTATCGTGCCGAGCCTGAGGACCCGGTGCGCAGTGCCTTCTTCGTCCTCGCGTGCAAGCGCTTCGCGCTCCGCGCGTTCTCTCCGCCCGATCTCCAGCGTCGAGCGCAGGTCGGCGAGCGTGTGCCCGGCTCGAAACTGCCGGCGTGCCTGATTGAGGTGGAACCCGACAATGGGCAGAAGGGGGAGCGAGGTGATTGCCGCAAGTAGCACGATGTCCGCCGGACCATCGGGCCGGTTTCCCGTGACCCAGGCGACGAGGTTGGCAAGGGTGAGCACGCCGAACACTCCCGACCACCCCATGTAGGGAACGAGTAGCGGATTCCGTGCGCCGAGCCAGGCGCGTAGTGTGAGCGGAAGGGCGGGCCTCGCGTCGGATGTGGGAGCAAGGGCTTCCGCCATCGTCTCTCCATCAGGGAATCGGCCTGCGGGGTCGGGATCGAGACAACGGTCGATAACCGCAGCCAGTGCGGATGGAACTCCGGGGGCGGCACGCATGACGCCTGTCGGCTTATTGGTAGCCTGGAGGTCGAGCGACTCCGGCACACTCCGCGTCTCGAAAGGGAGCCGGCCGCTAACGGCGAGGTAGCCGACGACGCCGAGTGCGTAGATATCGCTGCGTGCGTCGACGGGCTCGTTCACGGCCTGCTCCGGGCTCATGAAGTGGGCAGTCCCCATGACTGTTCCGGAGTCGGTCTCCGGGCCCGGATGTGCATCGCGGTGGGCGATCCCGAAGTCGGTGACGAGCGCGCGGCCGGTTCCGGCCTCGAGCAGGATGTTGTCAGGCTTGACGTCCCGATGGATTATGCCGCGACCGTGTGCGTAGGCGAGTGCCCACGCGACCTCGCGCAAGACACGCGTGGCGTCTGCCGGCGGGAGCGGACCGCGTGTGCGGAGCCGCTCGCCGAGTGTCCCGCCTTCCACGTAACTCATGACGAAGAAGACGAATCCGCCTGCTTCGCCGACGCGATGGATGGGGACGATGTGCGGGTGCGAGAGTCCGGCGGCTGTGCGTGCCTCGCGGACGAAGCTCTCGCGCGATTCGGAGGCGCGCGCGAGGTGCGGAGGCAGCACTTTTATCGCGACATCGCGGTCGAGCTGAACGTCGCGCGCGAGGTAGACGATTCCCATGCCTCCGCGGCCGAGCTCGCGCTGGAGGGAGTATTCGCCGGCGAGTGCTGTCTGGAGCTCGAGGAAGTCGTCGGAGGGGCGTGATAACGGATCAGTCATTCAAAGTACTTTACGGCACAAAGAATACGAGCGCAAGCAGTCGTTACGATGCGCAGAGGTGAGCCTTGTGCCATCGGGCGGGCATCAGGAAGCGGAGGCCGACAAGGATTGCCTCGGTCAGCCGGGAATTCTCACCGAATCGGCGATGGCGCAGACTGATTCCTGCACCCTGTATTCAAAGCCTTCCTTCGCGCGGGTTGTGCGCAACCATTCCCGATATTCCGCCCATGTTCCTGTCGGTGGAACCAGATCATGAGGGGGAGCAACGGTCCTGATCAGGCCGGTCTGGCGTGCCCTGCGGTTCCCGTCCCACGCAGATTGCCCGAATCGCCTTACGCCCTCGATCACGAGCGTGCGCTCGAGCGAAGACATTCCCGATTCCATCAGCGCAATCGCCATGATGTTATCGGCCTGGGCACGCGTGCAGTCCTGCCGCCAGTAGAGATAGTCGTGCACGATTGCTGCGGTCACGTATCGGTCGGTATTTGTGCGCCGCCCCCGAAGTATCTGCAGCGGCTGCGGTATGGAGGCAAGGTCGGTCACGAATCCCCTCGGAACTATGACAACGTACGGACTGTTCTTTCCTATCTCGTGAATCATCGGACTCTGCATCATCCAGTTCTCGCCATCCGTGAAGCCGCGGATCAGAGGTGTCGGCGCGGCTTCGACGGGAAATCGTGCATTGTCCGTGATGGTACCCGAAGTCGACGCGTTGACAGTCCACAAGAGTTCCGCAAGATTCGCCCGGTGAGCTGAATCGAGCGACATCGCTGCAGTTCTTGATTGGCGTGAACGGGCAAGAGAGGACGTCGCCGTGTCACCGGACCTGCGGTGAACCTCCAGCAGTGCCGAGTCGAGCCGGGCGCGGCTCGCTGCGACCTCGGCGGCAAGGAAGGAGACTCTTTCAGCAATCGCGGTGGTTGCGCCCGGGCCCGCTGGGGCCGAGCCTGGGCGGTGCGACGTGCAAGCGGATATCGCCGTAAGGAGACTGGCGGCGAGGAGTTGTTTTCTGCTCATTCGTTACCCTGCAATTCACTTTGAACGCCGCGGCTTCGCTTGCTGTTGGCTCTTAGCAGCTTTAGCGCCTAGCGGTTAGCGGTTGTCGAAATCGCGAGAAGTCTGAGGTCGGCCCTGAAGGCCCTAACAGGATAATTAGTCACAGAGCGATACTAAATGTATCCTGCGTATTTCACCTGAACAGCTAACAGCCAGGCGCTGATGCTGCAAACAGCTAATTGCCCACGCGGCGTTCAACCGCGCATCAGCGAACTGTATTTGGAAGATCGATTGCCGGATTGCGCGAGAAGAAACCCACTGGCCTCAGCTCGAAGCTGTGTTTCGCGACCGGCATCAGCGGCCAGTCTTCCGGGCGCGGCACATGATGGAATCCCATCGTGAGCCAGGCCACGATGTCCTGCTTCGCGATCGCGCGGTTGGCTGACGTCCACCTGGGCAGTCCCTCACCACTCGTGCTCATCGTGGGATAATCACCGGCCGCGTAAAGCTCACGCGGCGCGTACGGCGTAACCCACAGCGTGTGGTCCGTGAAGCCTGCCCGGCGCTGAAGGTAGTCGTCCGGCGCAAGCAATGTCATCGCGCTGTGTCCCTCGATCTGATAGCCGACGAACCCGCCGTAAGTCCCCGGCACTGACGTATTCACAAAGCGCCAGATCTCCGGAGCATTCATCGTGGAGTGGCGCATTGCATCGCGTTCGTTCCGCGCTTCGTTCGTCTCCACTGTCCACAGGCTGCGGCGTGGGTTGTCCGGCGGAAGGTTCTGCGGCACGAGCCGGTCGACGAGCAGCGAGTTCTGCGGACCATCCACGTCGAGATCGAGCCGGAACGAAAAGAAATGACTGTGATTGACGCCCACGCGCCCCGGCGCGATGACGCGCCCGTATTTCTCGTCCGCCGGAGTGCCAGTGGCCGGCTTTGTCGCGTCCATTCCCGATGCGCCCGCGTCCATTCGCAGCGTGCCATCCTGCTGAAACACCCAGTCGAACAGGTAATCGTAGTTGCCGGCAGTCATGTACATGCGCAGCACGAGATCACGCTTTACGCGGGCGTCAATCACGCTGCCTCGCGTACGTCCATGCCGCCACGCCACGTCACCGGACGAGCGCTCGAACAGGCATGCCGCGCGCTCGCGCTCGCGCGGGCGGCCATCCGATGTCACGACCATGGCGCTGAAGTACCGCGCGTAATCAGGACACTCCACGCCAACCGCAAGGCTGCTGGCGATTCCGCCGAACACTGCGGGGTAAGTCCCGAGATCGAAGAAGCCCTGGTGGTTCCAGGGATATTCCGCGTCCATGTACGGTACGAACAGCTCGGACAATGCGCCCTGATACATCACCGGTCGATCGCGGCCGGCATCCGCGTAGCTTACCAGTGACAGCACAACGCCCCGGCGCGGATCCACGCGGAAGTGGAACTTCCAGTTCTGCCAGCTGACTTCGTGTCCATTCACGGTGTACGATGGGCCGAACGGCTGGACCATCTGCACCGGGCTGCGCGTTTCGCGCGTCGGGCCAATCGCCTCCGCGTCGTAGGCGCCCCAGACCTCGCCCTGCGGCCGCACGCCCGTGTCGGTAACCCGAAGAACTCTTCCCTCCGTGAGATCCATCACGATCGCCAGTCCCTCGATCTCGGCACCATAGCCGGTGACGACATTGCGCTCGTCCGAGCAGGTCACGTGCACCAGGCGCAGTCCGCGTTCTTCGGGGAGGTCGAAGTAGCCATGATTCGCGCCGCAGCTCACGTGCCTGAAGTCAGTGATACCACGCTTGTTGATGGCGGCCCTCACGCGCTCGTCCGCGAGTGCGAGTGCTTTCATCCGCTCGAACTCGGCGCCGCTCGTCATGTACTGTCGAGCAGGCACCTCGGTCCACGACACCACGCGTTTGCCGGTCAGGTCGACGATCGCCTCGTAGCCCGACTTGCCCGTCGTCAGATGAACCAGGGCCTCACGCTTCAGCGGCCTGCCGGGCCTCCACGACAAAACTTCCGCCTTTGTCGGCTCGTGCAGGCCGACGTAGAGGAAACTCGTGGTCGTATCGGTCCGACCGGATGCTACGAGCGAGTTGTAGATCGTCCAGTGCTCACGTCCGGAAAGGCCGTCGAGCGGGTGCTGCGGGGCTTGCGCTGCAAGTGAAAACGCCGAGAGTGCACACGAGGCCAGCGACGTGGCAACTACTGCTGAGAGGCGCATTTGAGGATTGGTTGGGGGGGACCAGCGCGAGAAACATGGGGGCGTCCGGTATGCCCGGCCAGATACCGCTGCGGATACGTTCGTCCCGCCAGAGTGTCGTTTGTCACCCTGTGCGAGCCGTTCATAACGGCTTGCTTCTGGCGTTATTCAGCATAGGCTACGGTATAGTGATGCCTTCGAGCTGCCGATGAGACTGCGCGGATTGATGACCGCGCTGATGGTCACCGGATGGTGGCTCGCCTTCGGCATTGCGAGCCTTGTCCAGTTTTCCCAGATGGCAGAGTCGGAGGGGGTGCCATTTTCATGGTCTCTGGCCATCGCGCCGCTCTCCAGCGCACTCCTGTGGATTCCTCCCACCTGGCTGGCCCTCATTGCCGCGCGCAAAGCTCCAATCGGAGCCGCGCCATGGAAAGTGGCGCTCGCTGTGCATGTCGCCGCGACAATGGCGGTTGTTGTCTTCAGGTCACTCGCCGTCATTGCTCTTAACGACTATGTCCAATGGTATCGCGAGCTGCCCATATACGGTGCCGTGCTCATCAAGAGCCTCCAGAACAACCTCTTCATGTACTGGCTCGTAACCGCCGCCGCGCACGCGGTGTATTACGCCCGTGCCTCGAGGTTACGCGAGAGGCAGTTGGCCGAGGCAAGGCTTCATGCCCTGGCATCGCAGCTGCAGCCCCATTTCCTGTTCAACGCATTGAATACTGTCGCTGCCCTGGTTCATGAGAATCCCCACGCGGCCGAAAAGGTCATAATTCGTCTCAGCTCGCTGTTACGCGAGACGATTGGCGTCACTGGCAGCGAGCTCGTTCCGCTGCAGGAAGAGTTGAGCCTGCTCGAGGCCTATCTGGAGGTCGAGCAGGCACGTTTCGAGGACCGGCTCAGCTTCTCATGGGACATTCCTCCCGATGCACGCGAGGCTTTCGTGCCCCGCTTCGTGCTCCAGCCGATTGTCGAGAACGCGATCGTCCACGGACTTCGACACACGCCTGGGCCACTCTCGATCACCATCGCCGCCCGCAGGACGGACGGAAAAATCATCATTACGATCACTGACTCCGGACCCGGTTTCGACCCGTCATCCGCGAGGGAAGGCTTCGGGTTGAGCAGCACAAGGGCGAGACTCGCTGCCGTCTTCAATCCTGGAGCCGAGCTCATTGTGCAGAGCTCACCCGGAACCGGCACGACTGTCCGGCTCGTTGCTCCATACCGCAGCGGCCCTTCCCCGGCGCGGGCTGACGGGTTTAGCACATGACAGGTTCCGTCCGTTCGTCACAACCCCTGCGCGTACTGATAGTTGATGACGAGCCCCCGGCGCGTCGCAGGATGCGTTCGCTGCTCAAGGACAGGGATGACGTCGTTGTATGTGGCGAGGCAGCCCACGGCGGCGAGGCAATCGAGCTGCTCAGGAAGGGAGAAGCGGACATAGTGCTCCTCGACATCCAGCTCCCCGTCGCGAGTGGCATCGAAGTCGTGGAAGCGGTAGGCGTCGAGCGAATGCCACTCGTCATTTTCGTTACGGCGTACGATGAGTTTGCCATACGGGCATTCGAGCTCAACGCGGTCGACTACCTGCTCAAGCCCGTCGATCCGGCGCGTGTTTCAGAAGCGCTCGACCGCGCGGCGACCAGGCTCAGGCAGCATGCCGACGGGCGGGAAGCGTTGCGCGGTGCCCTGGAAGAGCTGCAACGCGCGAAAGCAGGGCAGAGGATACCAGTGCGGGAGGATGGCCGAATTCGTTTCGTGGATGTGAATGAAATCGACTACGTGGTTGCTGAAGGCAACTATGTAAGACTTCGCGCCGGGGGCGCGAATCATCTCATTCGTGAAACACTGTCGGGCCTGGAAGACCGTCTCGCGGCGCACGGTTTCCTGCGCATCCACCGCGCGATCCTGGTCCAGGTGAACCGCATTGTCGAGCTCGCACCGATGTTCCACGGTGCGTATTCGGTAAAACTCAAGGACGGAACGCGGCTCGTATCGGGTCGGACATACCGCGACAAACTCAGGCAAGCTCTTACGCTCGACGACTGACGGTGGCGTGGCCCTCGCGGCCGTAAGGGCATAACCGCTCGACCCCCGGACAACAGCAGTCACATCAGCGTGGACGCCACTCGTCCCATCGCCGTTGTCCCCCCTCTGCACGGCATCGACACTACCTGCACACGCGGTGCTACTAACGCACCGCCACAGTCATCGCCAGCAAAGGAGGCAATGGGTCAGAGACACGTCAACAGCGTGTACTTCCCGGACGTTGAGCAAACACGGTCCCGGAACTATCAGCGAAACACATATCGAGAATGTCTCCGCCGGCCAATTGCCGTCGGACAACACCCGAACTTGAGGTAAGCATGATCACCATAAGACGAGTCAGACGGCTGCTTTCTGCCGGACTGGTTATCGTTGCGTCGTTCGCGACAGTATCGCGCGCCCAGGCCCAGGCCCAGGCAGTGGTCAGTGGCCGTGTAACCGACCCAGCCGGGAATGGAATTCCCGGTGCGAACGTCGTCGTTCCGAGTCTTGGACTCGGTGTCGGCGCGAATACCCGCGTGGATGGCACCTACACGTTCACGGTTCCGACCTCATCGGTCGGG
>JBBQZF010000124.1:0-8518 GCA_038208015.1 Gemmatimonadales bacterium | reverse complement strand
TGGATTCCCGCTTCGCGAGCTGCGGTCGTGCTGCGGGACGTAGGCAGGGAGGCGATCGCTGGAGTCATCTCGGTCAATACCACGAACTGACCTGGCCTCGCGATTCAGGCTGGGCGCGCCGAACTTTAGCGCTCCGCGTCTCTTCGAGACGCGTTATTATCAAGTGTGTCCTTCGTCCATCTGCACTGCCACTCCGAATACTCCCTCCTCGACGGTGCAAATCGGATCGATAACCTGATCGAACGGGCGCTCGAGTTCGAGCAGCCCGCCCTCGCTATCACCGACCACGGCAACATGCACGGCGCCTGGGACTTCCAGGCCAAGGCGAAAAAGGCCGGAATCAGGCCAATTATCGGAATGGAGGCCTACGTAGCCCCCGGGGACCGCCGGGTCAAGGAAAGGGAGGGTAACCGCAAGCCCTACTACCATCTCGTCCTCCTCGCCATCAACGAGGTGGGCTACAAGAACCTTGTCAAGCTCTCCTCTCTCGGGTTTACCGAGGGGTTCTACTCGCGGCCCCGGGTGGACCGTGAGCTACTCGCCCGCTACAACGAGGGGATAGTCGTCTCATCGGCATGCATGGCGGGCGAGGTCGCCTTCAACCTCCGCACAGACAACTGGGAAGGCGCGCGAGAAGCGGCATCATGGTACGCGAACACCTTCAAGGACTACTACCTCGAAGTCCAGGCGCACGACTCCGAAGGCCAGGCCGGACTCAACCGGAAGGTGTTTCAGCTCGCTGAGGAAATGGGACTGCCGGTCGTCGCCACGAACGATGCGCATTTCCTGCGACCGCAGGATCATGCCGCCCACGACATCCTTCTCTGCATCGGCCAGGCAAAGGATTATCAGTCCCCCGACCGGATGAGGTACGACGAGGGGCTTTACTTCAAGAACGTCGACGAAATGCGCTCGGCGTTTCCCGACAGGCCGGATGTAATCGAGAACACGCTCCGCATCGGAGAGCAGAGCTCGATCTCGCTCTCAAAAGTCTACCAGGTGCCGGCCTTCCCGCTCCCGCCCGGTGTCGAGACGGAGAACGAGCTTCTCGTGCGCCTTGCCACCGACGGAGCGCACGCCAGGTATGGCCAAACACTGTCAGACGAAGTCCGCGAGCGGCTCGCGTACGAGCTGGGGGTAATCACCAAGACCGGCTACGCGGGCTACTTCCTTATAGTAGCGGACTTCATCGCCGCCGCGCGCGAGCGCGAGATTCCGGTGGGGCCGGGCCGCGGCTCCGCAGCGGGTTCGCTGGTTGCCTATGCCCTCCGCATAACCGACGTATGCCCGCTCCGCTTCGATCTCCTTTTCGAGCGCTTCCTCAATCCGGAGCGCATCTCGATGCCGGACATCGACGTCGATTTCGACGATGAGCGGCGCGGCGAGGTAATCGAATACGTACGCGAGAAATACGGCCGTGATTCCGTCGGGCAGATAATCACCTTCGGAACGCTCAAGTCGCGCGCAGCAGTAAAGGATGTCGGCCGTACCCTCGGATTCCTCCCGTCTGAAACCGACGCCCTTGCCAAGCTGATACCGAACATGCCGAACTACTCCCTCACCGTGAGAGAGGCAATCGACAAGGTTCCGGAAATCGGCAAGCTCTATAATGAAGAAGAGCGATACCGCGAGCTGCTCGACTTCGCGATGAAGCTCGAAGGACTTTCCCGTCACGCCGGAGTACACGCGGCCGGAGTCGTCATCGCGCCGGGCCCTCTCGACGAATACGTCCCGGTCTGCACGCAGGGCTCGCGGGGATCGGGCGCCGGCAGCGAAGAGAACATCGTCGTCACGCAGTACGACATGAACGCGCTCGAGAAGGTCGGCATGCTGAAGATGGACTTCCTCGGCCTGACGACACTCACGATCATCAAGGACACGCTGGCCTCGATCCGCGCACGCACCGGAACGGCACCGGATCTCGACACGCTTCCTCTCGAGGACGAGGCGGTCTTCAGGATGCTGCGAGCGGGCAAGACGGCCGGCGTGTTCCAGTTCGAGTCGCCGCTGGCCACGGACCTGGTGAAGAGCATGCGCGCCGATCGCTTCGACGATCTCGTAGCATGCAACGCGCTCATGCGGCCCGGACCGCTCGATGCGGGAATGCACAAGGTCTACATCAGGCGCAAGCGGGGGGAGGAACCCGTCACCTACGCGCTGCCCGAGCTGGAGGAGATCCTTAGGCCCACCTACGGAGTCATCACGTATCAGGAGCAGTTGATGCGGATCGCTCAGAAGCTGGCGGGGATTTCGCTCGCCGAAGCCGATGTGCTCCGGAAGGCGGTAGGCAAGAAGGATCCGGAGCTGATCAGGGAGGAGCTCGAAAAGTTCACCACCAAGGCAGTCGAGCGAGGGTTCAAGCCGGCCATCATCGAGGAGCTCGCGGCGCAGATCGAGACGTTCGGCCGGTACGGCTTCAACAAGTCACACTCGGTGGCGTACTCGATAATCTCGTTCCACACGGCATGGCTCAAGGCACACTATCCTTCCGATTTCATGGCGGCGCTTCTCTCCGCCATGATCGGCGACACCGACAGCGTCGTGAAGTACATCAGCGAGGCGCGGGAAATCGGAATCGACGTTCTTCCACCCGATGTAAATGAATCGGGCTACAAGTTCACCGTCGTCGGCGACAACAAGATAAGGTTCGGGCTCGGCGGAATCAGGAATCTCGGGAGGTCGGCGATAGAGTCGATCCTCGCCGCGCGAGCGAAGTCGACATTCTCCTCCATTTTCGATATTGCCGAGCGGGTCGACCTGCGGGTCTGCAACAAGCGGGCATTCGAGTCGATGATTCAGGCGGGAGCTCTCGATGCGCTTGGCGGACACCGCGCGCAATACATGACTGCCCTCGATACGGCGATCCGTGAGGCGTCGCTCCAGCAGGAGGAGATAGCCTCCGGTCAGGTCTCTCTTTTCGGGTCGCCCCAGGCGACTGGCAGCGGCGACAGGCATACGCCGCAGGTGCTGCCGAACGTGGCTCCATGGAGCGAGTCGGTGAGACTCGCGAAGGAAAAGGAGATACTCGGCTTCTATACGTCGGGGCACCCGCTCGAGCCGTTCACAACTGAAAGCGAGCTCTTTTCGACTCACAAGGTCGCCGACCTCGGCAAGTGGAGCGCGGACCCGATGTCGCTCTGCGTCGTCGTGACAGCGATAAAGCGGCAGGTGAGCAAGCGGAGCGGCTCGGAGTTCGCCCGCCTGACGATTGAGGATTTCTCGGGATCGGGTGAGGTGCTCGTATTTCCGGAGAAGTGGTCGACTCTCGCTGACCACGTCAAAACCGACATACCGATTCTCCTGAAGGGCGGATATGCGCGACGGGACCAGGACGCAGACAATCCTTCCTTCGTCGCCGAGTCGGTGACGAAGCTCGCTGAGCTGCGGGCCGATGGCCGGGTGATGATCGCAATAACGCTGGTAAAGAACAGCGCGCGCACTCCTGCCCTGATCTCGGAGCTGCGGTCGATCGTCGAGGCCTACCCCGGCGCGGTCCCGCTCGAAGTCGAGTACACTGACGGCAACGGGTTGCGGGCCACCCTTCGTTCCCGCAGTTTGACGCTTGCCGTCAACAACACTGTGCTGAGCGAGCTCCGGTCGCTGCTCGGCGAAAATTCCGTGCGGCTGCAACGCGGGAGCAAATAGGTGGCGACCTCCACTCAGGCGCTGGAATTCGAGAAGCCGCTCGTCGAGCTCGAAAGACAGATCGACGAACTCAGGAAGCTTGCTGGCGACAGACAGATGGATGTCGCGGAAGAGCTGGCCCCGCTCGAGCAGAAGCTCAACGAGCTTCGCGAGGAGATATACAGGAATCTCACGCCGTGGCAGCGCGTGCAGGTCGCGCGCAACCCGCGCCGGCCGTTCACGTCCGAGCTGATCGACCTCGTCTTCACCGACTTCATCGAGCTTCACGGTGACCGCGCATTCCGCGACGACCCGGCCATCATCGGCGGATGGGCGCGGCTCGACGGCGAGACGATAATGGTGATGGGCCAGCAGCGGGGCCGTGATACCAAGGAGCTCCTGAAGAGAAACTTCGGGATGCCGCATCCCGAGGGCTACAGGAAGGCGCTGCGGCTGATGAAGCTCGCCGAGAAGTTTCATGTGCCGGTGATCACGTTCATCGACACGATGGGGGCCTGGGCGGGAATCGGCGCCGAGGAGCGGGGCCAGTCCGAGGCAATCGCGAGAAATCTTCTGGAGATGAGCCAGCTGACCGTGCCGATAATCGCCACGGTAATAGGCGAAGGCGGTTCGGGAGGCGCGCTCGCCCTTGGCGTCGCCGACCGTGTCCTGATGCTCGAGAATGCTGTGTATTCGGTGATTTCAGTCGAAGGCTGCGCGACGATTCTTTGGAAGGATGGAAAGAGTCCCGAGATGCGGGAAAAAGCGGCAGCCGCTCTCCGGATCACGGCCCCCGACCTGTTCGAGCTCCGTGTCATAGACGAGATCATCCCCGAGCCACCGGGCGGTGCCCATACGGACCATGCTGCGACGGCGCGGGTACTTCAGGAGACGCTCAACCGTCACGTCGAGGCGCTGCGGAAGCTTCGGCCGGAAAAGCTTGTCCGCCTGCGCCGCCAGAGATTCCTCAGACTCGGGCAATGGACTGAATAGAGTGGCCCACCTCGTCGAAGTCGCGTTCAGGGGAAACCGGAAGGAGTTCTTTCTCTGGGATTATCCCGAGCCGCCCGCGCTCAAAGCGGCAATCATCGTCGACGCAGATCGCGGCGAGGATCTTGGTCACGTCCACGCCCTGGGAGACCTGGCCGAGAAGCGGAATGGCGGCTGTGCCCATGGGTGTGGGACATCCGCGCCGACGCGCAAGGCGTTGCGCCTGGCAAACACGCGCGACAAGGCCGCGGCGCAGGAGCTCGGGCGCCAGAACGACGAAGTCCGCAAAAAGGCGATGGAGCGCGTGCGCGCTAACGGACTCGCGATGAAGCTCACCGACGCCGAGTGGCAATGGGACCGGAAGAAACTCACGTTCTACTTTACCGCTGAAAAGCGCGTCGACTTCCGGAATCTCGTCCGCGACCTTGCTTCGCTGTTCCACACCAGGATCGAGCTGAAGCAGATCGGCGTTCGCGACGAGGCGAGACGGCTCGATGGAATCGGGCGCTGCGGCCGCCAGTACTGTTCCGCAGCGTGGCTTCCCGAGCTACGGCCGGTGAACCTCGGCGTCGCGAAAGATCAGCGGCTGTCGCTGAATCCCGCGCAGATCTCGGGTGCCTGCGGCCGCCTGATGTGCTGCCTGCGGTACGAGCACGAGTTCTACGTACAGAGCAGGAAGCGCTTTCCAAAGGAAGGAAAGATCGTCGTCACGTCACGGGGCGAGGAGAAGGTTCTTGCAATCGACATATTCCGGGAGCGGCTGACGCTCCGAAACGTCGAGGGCGAAACGCGGGTTGTAGCGCTCATTGATTTCGATCGTGAGGTCGCGGACCGCGCCAACGGCGTGTCGCCGCGCGAGATGCTCGAGCCGGATGAGGAGCCCGGCGATGCGCTATTCGAGATCTCTCCCGAGTTGAGTTACACGAAGGAGCATGAAATTCCCGCGGCGCGCGAGCACATGGTCATGGAGACTGCGCCGGCCGAATCCGCGGCGCTAGATGGGGAGGAAGGAGGTCGTGCCGGCGACCGCGATGACGCAGGCGCAAAGAGACGGCGGGGACGTCGCGGAGGCCGGCGCGGGCGCGGCGGCGAGCAGGGAGACCGCTAGCTTGGCCCGTTTCTACCTGACAACTGCAATCGATTACGCGAACGGTGACCCGCACCTGGGGCATGCCTTCGAAAAGATCGGGGCAGATGCAATCGCGCGATACCGCCGCCTGCTCGGCGACGATGTCCATTTCCTCATCGGGATGGATGAGCACGGCCAGAAGGTCGCGTCGGAGGCAGCCGACAGGGGTGTCTCACCGCAGGAGCTGGTGGACGCAGTCGCGGGGCGCTTCCAGTCGATGTGGGAAAAGCTCGCCATCTCGCACGACCAGTTCATGCGGACTACTGAAGCGAGCCATCGCGCGGGCGTGCGCGCGCTGATCGAGCGGATCTTCGAGCACTCGCCCGACGATTTCTACGAGAAGGCGTACGAGGGCTGGTATTGTGTCGGGTGCGAGTCATTCAAGCAGGACAACGAGATCCTGCAGGGCAAGTGTGTTCTGCATCCCACCCGCACGCTGGAATGGGTCGCCGAGAAGAACTGGTTTTTCAGGCTGTCCGCGTACGGCGACCGGCTTCGCTCACTGATCGCCGACAGCGACTTTCTCGGCCCGAAAAGCCGGCGCAACGAGATGCTCGCCCTCATAGACCAGGGTCTGGACGACATCTCGGCTAGCCGCTCGCGTTTCTCATGGGGTGTTCCCTTCCCCCGGCAGTCGAGCGACGGAGAGACGCAGACGACATACGTATGGTTCGACGCGCTTCCCAACTATCTCACTGCGACCGGCTATCCTGATTCACGATATACCGATGTCTGGCCAGCCGACCTTCACGTCGTTGGAAAGGACATCACGCGGTTTCACGCGATAATCTGGCCTGCCATGCTGATGTCGGCGGGAGTGGAGCTTCCCCGCCATGTCTGGGCGCACGGGTTCGTGCTGCTGGCCGGCGATCGCTTCAGTAAGTCATCCGGTGTCCGCCTCGACATGTCGGAGGCGATCGAAAGATTCGGCGCAGATGCGTTCCGCTACTTCCTGCTGCGTGAGGTCCCATTCGACGCCGACGGGAATTTCGCGTGGGAGCGATTCGAGGAGCGCTACAACTCCGAGCTTGCGAACGCGTGGGGAAATCTCGCGAGTCGCACCATCTCGATGATAGAGAGGTATCGCGCGGGCGTGATCCCGGCTGGGTCGGACCTCGCCACGGATGAAGCAGACGCTGGCGATATCGCGGCGTATCACGCCGCTCTGGACGGCTCGAATGGATATCTGCTGCATGAAGCGCTCAAGGCGGTTTGGCGAACGGTTTCCCGGGCGAACGAGTTCGTCGACAAGCAAGCCCCGTGGAAGCTTGCAGCTGATGAATCCCAGGCCGCCGAGCTTGATCGCACACTCGGGTCGCTCGCGCGCCAGCTTGTGCGTCAATGCGTATGCGTCGCCCCATTCATGCCCGAGCGTGCCGAAGAGCTCTGGCGCCGGCTGGGTGCGCCAGGCAGCGTGCATGATCAGCGCTTTGGCAATCTCGCGTCAATCGATCCGTCCGGCTGGACTGTCACGAAAGGTGCACCGCTCTTTCCGAAGGAGGCGAAGTAGTCGCTCTCTTGATTGACAGATTTCCGCCCGCGGGGTATCAGATAATGAAGGAATCACCGGCGTCGAATGCCGCCACCATCATGAGGATTTACGGCAAAATGAGACAGAAATTATTCATCGCTGCTTTTGGGGCTGGCGCCATTGGACTTGTCGCGGGTTGTGCGAAGACTACGCCGGTCGAAGGGGCGCCAAGCCCGAGTGCATCGGCGAGTGCGGAGGGATCGGCGGGCGCCAGATGGACGGCGAACATTCAGTCAGTGACCCAGAGTCGCGGAGAGGTTGTGCAGACTACGCGCGATCGCAGTTACGGTTCAGCCACCTGGCGCCACGGTGCCGCACCCTCGCTTACCAACATCGAATTGACCTTCACTTACACCGGCCAGGAGAGGACCCTGTCATGGGCGATTTTCCCCGGGTCGTGCGGGACGCCGGCACTGCCCGTCATTCCGATGTCGAATTTCCCGGAGCTGAACATAGGGGGCGGCGGCCGCGCGCAGGTGACTTCTTCGCTTCCTCTCGAGCTTCCCGCAGGAGGCAGCTACCATATCGACATCTACCGTGACAGGCGCGGCGGAACTGACGCCCTGATCGCCTGCGGAAATCTTCGCTACGCGGCCTGATACCGGTCCGGAGCATGAGGGGGAACAAGAAGGGCACTCCTTTCGGAGTGCCCTTCTTGTTTATTCTGAAACCCCTGATCTATCAGGTCTCAGGGAATACCGGGTTCGGCGAATTTCCACCGAATGTGTAAACCTTAAGGTTGAGCGTCTCGAGCTCCTTGGCAGGAACCGGCAGGCTGCGCGGAGTTCCCTTCTGGAGGTTCGAGCCACCACGGGATGCCCAGATGTTGCCGATGTTAACTCCCATGTGTGTCACTGAGGCATCGATGCGGCGGCGGTTCATCCAGCCAAGGCCGGCGCCCGTTCCCCACAGCTCTACGTCGCGCTCATAGAAGATCGCGCCGAGGAGCTCATTGTTCGCCGTGCCTGCCGTAACCGGCGGGAGGCCACCGCGACCAACGCGGGTAGTGTTGATGAGGTTGGCCGCGCGCGCCTTGTCACCGTTCGTCCGCACAAGCGCTTCGGCGATAAGGAGATCGTTCTCGGCCGCAAGGACGTACGGAGCCACGGTCAGGAACGGCGCATCGACTTCGTACGAGTGCTCGACGTACCGGGCGTGTGACCAGTTACCGAAGAAGTAAACGCCGCGTGCCGGATCGTACGGGATCGCCTGGTTGAACCAGAAATCCGCTCCCGGCTGCTTGA
>JBBQZF010000123.1:0-8522 GCA_038208015.1 Gemmatimonadales bacterium | reverse complement strand
GGGAATCACGGCAAACACCTCATTCGCCTGCACACGCTGAGTCAGCCGGCATCCCGGCATCTCCGCAATTCCAGCGGCGAGGCGTGACGCCATTGCGTTCGAATGAGTCGCGCTGCGCAGCCACAGGTCTCCGGTGAACATCGCGTCGAACTGCGCGGCGATGAATCTCATCTTTGATGAGAGCTGCATGCCCTGCATTCGCCGGTAAACGAAGTCCTGCGCGAGGGCCCGGTTGAAGAAAACCACCGCCTCGCCAGCGATCATTCCGTTCTTCGTCCCGCCGAACGAGAGGACATCCACCCCGGCATCGCCTGAGATCTCCCTGAGCGAAACTCCGAGGTGCGCGGCTGCATTCGCGAGACGCGCTCCGTCCATGTGCAGGCGAAGGCCGTGCTCGTGAGCGAAAGCAGCAATCAGCCTTATCTCGTCGGGCGAATAGACAGTGCCGTACTCCGAGACCTGCGATATCGACACGGCGCTCGGCTGGACATGGTGATCGTTTCCGAAATGGTGGAGGTGCCGTGATATCCCATCGCGGTCGATCTTCCCGTCGACTGTGGGCACCGGCGACAGCTTGCATCCGATGTGTTTCTCGGCTGCGGCACACTCGGAGGTGTAGATGTGCGCGGATTCCGCACAGATGACTGTATTGAATGACTGCGCAATCGTCTGGAGGCAGAGAACGTTAGCCCCCGTTCCGCCGAAGACGAAAAAGATCTCCGTGTCGTCGCCGAAGACAGCGCGCAGCTTCTCTATCGCCGCCGCTGTGTACTCATCGTGTCCGTAGGGGGGCGCGTGGCCGGCATTTACCGCTGAGATGGCCGCAAGAACCTCCGGATGGACCCCGGACCAGTTGTCAGACGCAAAATGGCGCCGCTGACGTTCCGCGGCACCCATCAGCGGGCTTTCGCCACCTCCGCCGCCATCTCGGAATACGCGGTCTCGTTCAGCGCAGGGAAACGCATGTTGCTCCAGAGAATCGTGCCGTCCTTGCCGATAACGAAGACCGTCCTGCCGGATGTGTTTCGACCCGGCGTGTAAGACCCGTATTGTCTCGCGATGCTCAGGTCGGTGTCGGCGCCGAGCACGAATGGAAACTTCATCTCTGCCGCCCATGAGGCGTGAGTTGCCAGGCTGTCGACCGAGATTGGCAGCACGACGGTTCCCTCACCGAACAATCTGTCGTACTCATCGCGGAACTTCGTCAGCTGGAAGGTGCACCCCGATGACTTGTCCAGCGGATAAAAGGCCAGCACCACAACGCTGCCACGAAAATCCTTCAGGTTGACCGGCTCGGTGCGAATGCCGGCGGAATCGGCCACGCGAATCGAGAAATCGGGTGCGATTCGCCCCACTTCTGTCTCCGCCGGGTACGCCGGCGCGGCCAGCACACCTGTCGGCTGTTGAGCCAGGGCTGACAAGCCCGGAACGAGCAACGCGAACACGGTGCCTACAAACGCTGTCCTGCAACGGATCATGGTGGTCCTCCCCTCAGGAGTGTCTCGCCTGCAGGTTTGAATCTAACAGATGGAGGCAAGGACCATGGAGCTTCACGGAATTCATCACCTGACGGCGGTTTCGGCGAGCATCCGCGAGAACCTTCGGTTCTACACCGGCACGATGGGCATGCGGCTGGTGAAGCGCAGCGTGAACCAGGACGATGTAAGCGCCTATCACCTGTTCTATGCCGACGCGCTCGGATCGCCAGGCACTGATCTCACCTTTTTCGACTGGGCCATGCCGCGCGAGCAACGCGGGACGAATTCGATAACCCGGACCAGCCTCCGGGTGTCGGGAGGCGATTCCATCTCGTGGTGGGCAGAGCGACTCTCCTCTCTTGGAATCCAGAACGCCGGTGTCAGCGAGCGGGACGGCCGCTCAAGCCTTGATTTCGAGGACGGCGAAGGACAGCGGCTTTCCCTCATTGATGACGGGGGAGCCGGCGATGCACCGGTCCCGTGGGAATCGAGCCCTGTGCCCGAGGAGCATCAGATACGGGGCCTTGGCCCGATTGTTATGAGCGTCCCCGAGCTTGGGCCGACCGACGCCGTACTGACGGGAGTGATGGAGCTGCGTCACGCCCGGGAGTATCTGGAAGAAAGCGAGTACCCTCACACGGTGCACGTCTACGAGATGCACGAGGGTGGCCCTCACGCCGAGCTCCACGTCGCGATCGAACCGCGGATGGTGCGCGCTCGTCTGGGGGCAGGCGGAGTGCACCACGTTGCGTTCAGGACCCCCGACGAGAACCAGTATCATGCCTGGGCCGAGCGTCTCAATTCGGCCGGCGTGCGTAACAGTGGAGAAATCGACAGATACTATTTCAGGAGTCTCTACTTCCGCGAGCCCGGCCACATCCTGTTCGAGATCGCCACTGACGGGCCGGGGTTCGCAGTCGACGAGGATCCCCGTACTCTCGGAGAGGAAGTCGCTCTCCCGCCGTTTCTCGAGGCCCAGAGGGAATCAATCGTGTCGAACCTGAAACCCCTCGGCTGATGTCGTCGGTCGCTCCGTGGCCCCGCTCGCGTCCCGTTCCGTGAGCGCTATTTGAGGCAGGCGTCGAGGATGTTGCGTCGCACCCGCCGTGAATCGTTTATCGTCTCGTAGAACTCGTCGAAGTACTTGAGCGTTTCCTCGGCGGTCTTCTTCGGGAGGAGACTGCCGACAGGGTCGGAGTACAAGGCGTATATATCCTGCTTCTTCGCCTTGAACATCTCGAATGCGCGCTCGAAATCTTCCGGCGGCCGGCAGTAGCCCCTGAACAGCCGCTGCCGCACGCGGTCAATGCTGAGCTTCGGATCGACGCTGGCGTAGGCCGCGTTGATTGCCCCGGCAAAGTCGAAGTCGTATGGAACCGGGATCACGTCCCCATCGGCTTCGCTGACGAGCTGCATGTTGTGAAGGCCGTATGTCGACCAGTCGGTGTTTCCTATCAGGTAGTTGAACAGCCCGGCAAGGGCGTCGTGATAAGCATCGAGGTTCGAGACCGTCGCACCTTTCTGCTCAATGATGTCCCCGTCCAGGCGCGCTGCGATGAAATCCGGCTCCTCGAGGAGGATCGCCAGCCGCTTCGCGTGAGTTTTCCCGCTGGCGCTGTCGACGTAGGTGATGCGTAGCATCCGCGCCCGATGGCTCGCCGGCGTCAGAAGGCTGTAAACGCGGTAGAGCTGCATCTCCTGCGTTATGTACGTCTCGAAGGTGTCGCTGTTGCGACAGTAGTTGACGAGCTTCGGCTTGTCGATTCCCCGAAGGAGCGTCCCCTTGGTGTCGTCGTTGCGGAAGTTCACGCGCAGGGGCGGAAACTCGCAGTTCTTGAGGCGCCAGATTCCCCTCGTTCTGATCTGGGCGGGAATCGAAACCACCTTTCCGTCAGTGTCCGTGTAGGAGAACACGGCTGGCCGCCATGGGGCCTTGTCATCCTTGTCGGCGCGAATGCGGCGGATATTCGTCGTCAGCGTTATGTCGAGTGGCTCGGTCGCAGCGAAGAACGCGTCCGCATGTTTCGCGCGGGCCGCGACTTTGCGCCGCTCGCTGGCGGCCTTTTCTCCATCCTCGGCGAGCATTACCTGCGCTCCCAGAGAAACCGGGATGAACGCCATGAGGACCATCAGAACCAGGCGAAGCGGTGATGCCGGCATAGTCTGCGCGCTCCCTTGCTTATCATAGAAATATTGGAAGGATTTGCTCGCGACGCCAGAGGGTTGCAGGCACCCGTTGCCTGGGGCACATTGACTTCATGCGCATAATGCTTGCAGTCGTCGCCGCGCTCGCTGCCGCCGGCAACGCCGGAGCGCAAGCCGCCCCGGCCGCTACCTCGCCTTCACTCGTCGTTCTCATCACGATCGACGGGTTCCCCGCAAACAATTTCGACAGGTTCGGCGCCCAGCTGACGGGCGGCCTGGCGCGGATTCGTGACGGAGGCGCGTGGTTCACCGATGCTCATCATGACCACGCCATAACCGAGACCGCGCCGGGGCACGCAAGTCTCCTCTCGGGCCGCTTCCCTGCATCGACAGGCATCGCCGCAAACCGCGTCGGCGTCAGCGATCCACGGTCACCCCTTCTCGGCGGCTCGGGTGCGCTCGGCGCATCGCCTGAGCGCTTCCAGGGCTCGACGCTGTTCGACTGGCTGAAGAAAAAGCACCCGCGCGCGAGAGCGCTTTCGGTATCCGCCAAGGACCGCGGCGCAATCCTGCCGCTGGGCCGGGCAAAGGAAAGCGTCTTCTGGTATCCCGGGGACGGCGCATTCACGACGAGCAGTTATTACGCCGATTCCCTGCCGATATGGGTCACCCGGTTCAACGAGCGCCAACTGCCGCACCAGTACGCGGGCCGGGCGTGGACGCTCGTCGCCGACGAGTCGACCTACGCCTCTCCGGACAGCGTGGAAATCGAGGGAGCCGGAAACAATTTCATGTTCCCGCACATGATCCCCGATGACCCGCGGCGCGCGGCAAACTGGATCCGCGGGACGCCCTTCATCGATGAGGTTACAGTCGCCTTCGCTCTCGAGGGCGCGGCCGCGATGCAACTTGGCAAGGGTTCGCACCCTGACCTTCTCGCGGTGTCGCTTTCAGGAACTGACGCGATAAATCACCGCCTCGGGCCCGATTCGCGGGAGGCGCAGGACCAGGTTCTAAGAACCGACCGCCTGCTTGGCGTGATGCTGGACTCGCTCTATCGAATCGTCGATTCGTCGCGCGTCATCGTCGTGTTCACGGCCGATCACGGCTTCACTCCGATTCCCGAGCTTGCCGCGCGGACTGTCGAGCCAATGCCCACCCGGACCAACCTCGACGATGCCCTCACCATTGCGCGAGCGAAGGCAACCGAGCTGAAGGTCGATTCATCCGCCATCGACGTTGATCAGCAGATATTTCTCATGGACCGCAGAGCCTTCTCCCGCACCCGCGGAGGTCCGGAGGCGGTCATCGCCGCGTTCGAGGCTGCGGCGAAGGAAACCTGGGGCGTCCACCGCGTCGACCGGCTGAAGGCGCTTCATTCGGCAGGCCCGGGGGACGATCCTATCGCAAGACGATGGCGGCACCAGTTCGGCCCCGAGTCAAACGTCGAGCTCGTCGCGACACTTACGCCCGGCAGTCTCTGGACCTCCGTGCTCGTCGCATCGCACGGATCACCCTACGATGCAGACAGTCACGTGCCGGTGATCTTTCTGGGACAAGGGTTCAAGCCGGGCCGCTACGACGCCTTCGTCAGGACGGTCGACATCGCGCCGACCATCGCGCGGGTGCTGAAACTCGAGCCCTCGGAAAAAATCGACGGAGTTCCACTCACCGCCGCGCTGCGATAAAGCAAGAGCTCAACGCCGCGGGCTTTCGCCTGCTGTTTGCTGTTCGCAGCCTTAGCGCTCAGCGGTTGGCTGTTTACGGCGCAACGGTGCGGTTTCAGGTCGTCGCAAGTCCTCACCTGCAAACGGCTGAACGCTAAGGCTGCGAACAGCTAATAGCGGGCAAAGCCCCCGGCGCCAGAGTTTGCACTGACATCGCAACTCCCTCATCCACCGGGTGCCTGCCTGCCCCCTGCTGGCCAGCCGAGTGTTCTGTCGATTGTCCCCGTGGAGACTGAGTGATACATGGGTCGGGCGCGCCGGTATATGCTCGTCGCCATGGTTTTCCCCCAGGGAGTCGCGGCAAGATCGGCGAACAACGGTGCGACGAACTTCCGTCGCCCCTGGCTCAGGAGAAACCGCTCGAGCGCGGGAAACGCCGGCTCATAACGATTGGCAATCGCCTTCCTGAACCAGGCGAAAAGAATCTCGCTGTTGCCGCTCGTGGACAACCCGAACGTGCGGTCGAGCTCCGCCATCCGATCCTGCGATATCGTGTCTGGAAGAGATCTAAGGAAGTGCAGCCACTCATGGGTGGACCAGCTGGCCACGCCGAGCGTCGACGCCGGAGCGCCGCCTTTCCATGCATCGACCTTCTGCTGAACCGCGGCGAACGCCGCTGACTGAACGGGCGGGATGTTCGCGGGAACTCCGGGCTCGAAGATCCACTCCTGGACGTTGATCCGCGCTGCCTCCTCGTCGGTGAGAAGATTCTGTCTCATGTATGCGACCATTCGCTCCGAGCTCATCGGCTTGAATGCGAAATTGTCGAAATACTGGCGCAGGAACCTGTCGAGCCGGTCGCGACCGGTGACTGACTCAACGGTATAGAGGAACGCCGCCCCCTTCTCATATGCGATATCGGTCATGCCGTCATCAGGGTTGCGGCCGGCGAGGTCGAGCCTGAGCCGCGTATCTGCCGCCCGGGCAGTTCCAAGGTCCTCGACCGTCGCGAGCATGTCCTGGCGGCCGAGCTGCCGCAGCATGTCGGCGTACGGCTTCCCTCTCAGCTCCTCCATTATCCTGGCCTCGATGTAGCTGGTGAAGCCTTCGTTCAGCCAGAAATCGTCCCACGTTGCGTTCGTGACGAGATTCCCCGACCATGAGTGCGCGAGCTCGTGCGCAACAAGGCTCACAAGCGACCGGTCGCCGGCGAGAATCGTCGGCGTGGCGAACGTGAGCATCGGGTTCTCCATGCCGCCGAAGGGGAATGCAGGCGGAAGCACGAGCAGGTCGTACCTTCCCCACCTGTAGGGTCCATACAGCTTCTCGGCCGCCACAATCATCTGGTCAACTTCCACGAACTCGCTCGCTGCGCGCTCAACTACCGACGGCTCAGCATAGACCCCGGTGTTCGATCCGATTGCGCGGAATGCGAGGTCCCCCACAGCAAGGGCTATCAGGTAAGGCGGGATCGCATGAGTCATCCGGAACGTGTAAACGCTCAGGCCCTTCTCGTCCTTTCCTGGCTCCGCACCGACGCTCTCGGCGCTCATCACGGCCCGCATTCCCTGAGGAACGCGGACAACGGCGTCGTATGTCTGCCGGATTCCCGGCCCGTCCTGCGTAGGCACCCACGTGCGCGTAAGAATCGCCTGGCCCTGGGTGAACATGAATGGAAGCTTTCCACCTGCAGTCTGCGATGGCGACAGCCATTGCACCGCCGCCGCGTCGGGTGAGGTCGAATACTCGACGACGATCGTGTCACCGGTGGCCGGAAGGGCAATCGCGAGCGGGGCGCCCATGAATTCCCTGCTCGTCCCAACGGTGAAGCCGAGCGGCCGGCCTGCCGCGTCGGTGACACGGGTGACGTCGAGGTCGCGGACGTCCAGGACGACGCTGTCGGCATCAGCCGATTTCTCGATTGAAAGTCGTGCTGTGCCTGATATGCGCCTTGTCGCGAAGTCGGGCGTTATGTCGAGCGAGACGTGTGTGACGCGGGCCTCGTCAGGTCGCGCATGTGAATGTACGTCTGCGGGAATCGGCGGGAGTGCCGCGTCGCTCGCCGCTCCATTGCCTTTCCCGCTGCAGGCTGCCACGGCAGCGAGCGCGAGCGACAGGGAGATTGTGCGGATCGGATGGTTGAGCATGAGTCTCGGGCGTTGCAAGGTTTTGACCGCGTCAGCCGACAAGGGCGAGCGCGAAGCCATCGTAACCTTTTACCCCGACAGTCTGCAGAACGGTCGACCTGATACCGCTGTTCGCGGCCATCATCTCGTTGAGGCGCCTGACTCCCCTGACGCTCTCGTCGGTACTCTCCGGGTCGATGACGGCTCCGTCGCGTACGACATTGTCCACGATTATCACCGCGCCCGGCCGGGACATGGCAAGGGCCCACTCGAAATACGTCGGAATGTTCGCCTTGTCGGCATCGATGAACGTGAGATCGAACGGTCCCGCGCCTTCAGCCGCGAGGCGAGGCAGCGTCTCCAGCGCGCTTCCCACTCTCACTTCGATCCGGTCGCCGAGTCCTGCGCGCTCGAAATTCGCTGCCGCTACGCTCGCGTGCTTCTGGTCGATCTCGAGAGTGACGATGCTGCCATCCGCGGGCAGAGCGCGCGCCATCCAGATGGTGCTGTATCCTCCAAGAGTCCCGATCTCGAGGATGCGGCGCGCCCCGACCATCCGGGCGACGATCTCAAGGAACCTTCCCTGCGCCGCAGAAACCGCGATCGCAGGCAATCCGGCTTCCTCTGCTGCCTGCTGAGCCGACATCAGTACGGGATCTGCCAGGCCAAGCACGTCTTCTACGTATTCGTCTACTGAGGTCCAAAGCTCCGATGACATGTTTCCTCTGCGGATGTTTCAGGCAGGCGGATACTTTGCCAGCAGCCGCCTGACTGTGTTCATGTTTCTCCAGGTTACCCGCACGTCGAGCAGCTTCTCCATCTTTGAGCTCACGAACGCCGACTCGCTCTGTCTTGTGGTGAGCGTCCAGTATATCTCGCGGCCGACAGCGGTGAAGGCATCCGACGCGGTATCGAAGTTGACGAGCTGCGCCTTGCGGGCGGCCGTCAGCGGCTCGCGGGTGAAGGCGACCTGAACGGCGGAAGGCACGGCATCTACCACTTTCGCAAGCTCACCCGGTGTCCTGCGGAACGCATCCACGTCATACCCGAGTGTTGACCTGAGCGCTCTTTCGATCTTGTTCTCCAATGCCGCTGTCCTACCGCTT
>JBBQZF010000122.1:0-8586 GCA_038208015.1 Gemmatimonadales bacterium | reverse complement strand
GCGCTTGATCCGCAAAATCCGCTCAGTCCGCGAAATGTAAAAAGGCAGTTCCCGCTCTTCCCGTTTCCGCTGGCCGAAATGCTCTCCTGAAAGTAGATTCCGCGCGCTCCACCCACCGCAGCAAACCCCTGCAGTAAAGCTTGGCCCCCAGTACCTCGACCGTTCATACAGCAGCGGCCGCCGGCACCTTGCCGGACCGCAGGTAACCTCAGGAGAGCTTCAATGAGATTCAGGATTCACCCGTTTCGTCGCGCCTTGCCGATTGCAGCAGCCGCCTTGATGACGCTGCTCGGAGCCGGCATGCTCGCGCCGATCGCACACGCCCAGCAACCACTCGAGCCGACGGGCGAGCTGCCCCGGGCGGTCGAGCACAGGCCGGGCGGCGAAGCGAATCTCGTTATTCCGGATCTCTCCCAGGTGACGTTCCTCGGCATTCCCGGCGACACGCTCCTCATGTTCGGCCTGATTGTCTGCGCTGCCGGACTGCTCTTCGGCCTCGTCATCTACTCGCAGCTGAAGAAGATGCCGGTGCACGCTTCGATGCTGGCGATCTCCGAGCTGATCTACGAGACCTGCAAGACGTATCTGATTACACAGGGCAAGTTCATCCTGATACTCGAAGTGTTCATCGGGTTGATAATCCTGCTGTACTTCGGGGTCCTGCTCGACTTCGAGGCGGTGAAGGTCGCCACGATCCTCGCGTTCAGCCTGGTGGGAATCGCGGGAAGTTACGGAGTCGCCTGGTTCGGGATCAGGGTCAACACATTCGCCAATTCGCGTACCGCGTTTGCCAGTCTCAGGGGCAAGCCATACCCCTGCTACGCGATTCCGCTGAAAGCCGGGATGAGCATCGGCATGCTCCTGATCTCGGTCGAGCTGCTCATCATGCTCGCGATTCTGCTCTTCATTCCGGGAGACTATGCCGGCGCCTGCTTCATCGGCTTCGCCATCGGTGAGTCCCTTGGTGCCGCCGCGCTTCGAATCGCCGGCGGAATCTTCACGAAGATCGCCGACATCGGCGCCGACCTGATGAAGATCGTGTTCAACGTGAAGGAGGACGATGTTCGAAATCCCGGCGTCATCGCCGACTGCACAGGTGACAACGCGGGAGACTCGGTCGGACCGAGCGCCGACGGCTTCGAGACCTACGGAGTCACAGGTGTCGCGCTCATCACGTTCATCCTCCTCGCGGTAACCGAGACCACCGTTCAACTCCAGCTGCTGGTCTGGATCTTCGCGATGCGCGTGATGATGATCATCGCCAGCGGCGCTTCGTATCTGGTGAACGAAGCGATCGCGAAAGCGCGCTACATAAACGTCGACAAGATGAACTTCGAGGCGCCTCTCACCAATCTGGTGTGGCTCACCTCGCTCGTCTCCGTGGCGATCACCTACCTCGTTTCCTGGCTGCTCATTCCCGACCTCGGCGATGGCTCACACTGGTGGAAGCTCTCGACAGTAATCAGCTGCGGAACGCTGGCCGGCGCGATCATCCCGGAGCTGGTCAAGATCTTCACTTCGACCGAGTCGCGGCACGTGCGCGAGGTCGTCACTTCGTCGCGCGAAGGCGGAGCATCGCTCAACATCCTTTCGGGCCTCGTCGCCGGAAACTTCAGCGCCTACTGGCTTGGCATGACGATAATGGGCCTCATGGCCGTCGCATACGGGGTCAGCACGCTGGGCATCGGATCGCTGATGATGGCACCGGCGGTCTTCGCATTCGGCCTCGTGGCATTCGGCTTCCTCGGCATGGGTCCTGTCACGATCGCCGTCGATTCATACGGTCCGGTGACCGACAATGCGCAGTCCGTGTTCGAGCTATCGACTATCGAGCAGATTCCGCAGATCGAGCAGGAGCTTCAGCGGGACTACGCGTTCACGCCGAACTTCGAGCGCGCGAAGCACCTCCTCGAGGAGAATGACGGAGCGGGCAACACCTTCAAGGCGACAGCGAAGCCGGTGCTCATCGGTACCGCTGTAGTCGGCGCGACGACGCTTATTTTCTCGATCATCATGTCGCTCACCGAGGGCCTGAGGCCGGAGCTCGTGACGAACCTCTCGATGCTCCATCCGCCTTTCCTCCTCGGACTGGTCACGGGCGGCGCGGTAATTCACTGGTTCGTCGGCGCGTCAACCCAGGCGGTTACCACCGGAGCGTATCGAGCTGTCGAGTTCATCAAGGCGAACATGAACCTCGAGAGCGCCGCCGCCGCATCGATCGAAGACTCGAAGAAGGTTGTCGAGATCTGCACGCTTTATGCGCAGAAGGGAATGTTCAACATCTTCCTCGTTGTCTTCTTCTCCACGCTGGCCTTTGCGTTCGACGAGCCCTACTACTTCATCGGCTACCTCATCTCGATCGCGCTGTTCGGCCTCTACCAGGCGATCTTCATGGCGAACGCCGGCGGCGCGTGGGACAACGCGAAGAAAATCGTCGAGGTCGAGCTCAAGGAGAAGGGAACCGATCTTCACTCCGCGACAGTCGTTGGAGACACCGTCGGCGACCCGTTCAAGGACACGTCTTCGGTGGCGCTCAACCCGATCATCAAGTTTACAACGTTGTTCGGCCTTCTGGCCGTCGAGCTGGCAGTCTCGATGACGGCGGAGCGTGGCCCGAACCTTACCCACATTCTCGCGACTGTGTTCTTCGCCATCTCAGTGTTCTTCGTTTACCGGTCGTTCTACGGTATGCGGATCGAGAGGCAGTAAGTGGAAGCGGCGTCGGGACAGGGGCGGGGCAGGGGCATGAAGCTTCACACGAAGATTCTCCTCGGCCTCGTCGTCGGCGCCGCGCTCGGCATCGCCGCCAATACGTTCCTGGGCGGCGATGCCCCGATCGTCGAAGGAATCAACGAGTACGTCGCGGGGCCGGCGGGACAGATATTCCTCCGTCTGCTGTTCATGATCGTCATCCCGCTAGTTTTCTCGTCGATTGCGCTGGGAGTTGCGGGGCTTGGAGATCTCAAACGTGTCGGCCGGATAGGGGCGAAGACACTCGGCTACTTCCTCGGCTCCACGATTCTCGCCGTGATCCTGGGACTGATAATCGTGTCGGTCGCCAGGCCCGGCGAGCGAATTCCCGAGGCGACGCGGATAGATCTCATGGCGACGTATGCGAACGATGCGTCGTCGAAGGTCGAAGCTGCGGCGATGTCGGAGTTCGGCATCCAGACGCTCGTCAACATCGTCCCGAGAAATCCGGTGCGGGCAGCGGCGGATCTCGATCTGCTCGGCACAATCTTCTTCGGAATAATCTTCGGCGCAGCCCTGACGATGATCGCGGCGTCACGCGCGAAGCCGATGATATCGTTCCTCGAGGCGCTGAACGACATCGTCATAAAGATCGTGGAGATGGCGATGCGGCTTGCTCCCTACGGCGTAGCCGCGCTCATCTTCGGAGTCACTTCACGCTTCGGCTTCGACGTCCTGCGACTGCTCGGATGGTATGTGGTGGTCGTGCTCGGGGCGCTGTTCCTTCACCTCGCGATAAACATCTCGGCGATCGTCAGGTTCCTTGTCGGCATGTCGCCGGTTCTTTTCTTCAAGCGGATACGCGGGGCGCTCGTAACCGCTTTTTCCACGAGCTCGAGCAGCGCGACACTCCCGACCGCTCTCGCCACGGCTGAGGAAAATCTCGGCATTCCGAAGCAGATTTCCGGCTTCGTCATGCCACTCGGCAGCACGATGTGCATGCACGGGACAGCGCTTTTCGAGGGCATCACCGTCATCACGCTCGCCCAGGCCTTCAATGTTGACCTGAGCCTGGCGCAGATGGCGGCGGTCATGATCATGTGCGTCGTGACCGCGATCGGTGCCGCCGGCGTTCCCGGCGGCTCTATACCGCTGCTGGTCGGGATACTCGTGATGTTCGGAATTCCCGCCGAGGCGATTGCGATTGTGCTTGGCGTTGACCGGATACTGGATATGGCGCGGACGACGGTGAACGTCTGCGGCGACTTCAGCGCCGCCTGCTTTATCGGGAAGAACGAGGGCGTCTGGAACCCGGGGATGATACCGGCTGTCGAAGGCGGCGGAAAGCTCGATGACAGCCCTGGGTGGCCGAAGCCTCAGGTCTGAGCCGTCACCCGGCTGTCAGCCGCCCATTTCATCGCCCCCCGGGCGGGCACAACGTCACCTGACTTGACCTGAGCGCCGGGAACGGCCGACTTGAGGCGCTGCTCGAGGCGCTTGCGAAGCAGTGAGCCCTTGAGCATCAGTCCGCCCGCTACCGCGACAGGAATGTGGGCCCGCTCGTCGCCAAACAGACTCATGGCGAGCGTGCGCACGTGGAGAACCAGCTCCTCGACTGCCATCGACACGATCGCGTTCGCTCTCGCATCCCCGTTTGAGGCGGTATTGAGGACGACGGGTGCGAGGGCCGCGAGCTCGCGGCCTGTGGCAGCTATCGCCCACGGTATGAGATCGGTTGGCTCGTTGACCTGGGCGGCGGTAAGGATCGCGCCGGTTAGCTCAGTGGGCGGCTCTCTTCCGTCGGACGCTGCGGCCACGACGGCAAGCGCCCGCCGCCCGATCCACCGTCCGCTGCCTTCGTCGCCGACGAATATCCCCCATCCGCCGCAGCGCGCCTCCTGACCCGATGGACCGCGGCCGTGGGCGATCGATCCAGTGCCCGAGACGAGCAGGACTCCGGGACCCCTGTCGAACGCGTCGTAAAAAGCGATCTCGCCATCGCCCACGACGCTCACTTCGTCGGCGACCTCCAGGTCTTCAAGCGCGGCAACCATCGCCCGCTGGATGTTCACGCGTCCGGCTCCCGAGACACCGCATACAACCGATGCGGGGCGGGCGTCGCCCATTCCAGAATCCGCCACCGCCTGCCTGACGAGGTCGGCAATGATCTTCGAGGATTCATCGGTACGGCCCGGCGCGGTCGCGGAACCCGCGCCGGTCGTCTCCCCGATTATTTCACCGCTTGCGTTCCCGACGATGACGCGGGTCTTTGATCCCCCGCCGTCAACGCCGGCTACGATATCAGTCATCCGGATGTCTTGCCCGGTCAGCGTGAGTCATCGACGAAGCAATTCCGACGATCATCGTAATCGTCGTCCCGATCAGGACATACCATGGCCAGGCAATCTTCGTGAACGGCGTGAGTATTCCCGACATCCACGGAAGAATCGGAAGAAGCTGCCGCGAGAACACTATGAACGACATCACTGCAATCGCCACAGCCATGCCCAGAATTGCATCCCGCTGGATTGCCCTTCGCCACAGCATACCAAGGAAGAATCCGCCGAGTAGGGCGCCGTAGGTGAAGGAGGCGATCGAGAGGGCGACGACGACGACAGGGGTGCCCTGCTGGCGGTAGAGAAGCGCCGCGGTCAGGAGACCGATGCCCCACATCAGCGAGAACCGCCGGGCGAGCTTGAACGTGTTCGCGTCTTCCGCCTTGCCGCCCTTGAGCGGAAGCCAGATATCGTGAACCGTCGCCGCAGCCAGCGAGTTGATCGACCCCGAGAGCGTGCTCATCGACGCCGCGAGAATGGCAGCGACGACGAGTCCGGTAAGTCCTGCCGGCATCACGTCGACGACGAATGTCGGGAAGATCGAGTCAGGCACGGCGAATTTGCGCCCGGCGTAGTAGCTGAAGAGTCCGAGACCGATCGTGAGGAACAGGGCGAACTGAAGGAACACGGCGATGCCGCTGCCGATCAGCGCCTTGCGTGCGTCCTTCAGGTTGCCTGATGCGAGCAGCCGCTGCACGATCAGCTGATCAGCTCCGTGAGATGCCATCGAGAGAAACGCACCGCCGATGAGTCCGGCGAAAATCGTATGCGCCCGGTCGAAACCCGTGTACGTGTCGATGAGCTGCGTCTTGCCCGCGCTCGACGCGTTCGCGAAGATCGTGCTCCATCCGCCGTCGACGCCCTTGCCGAGCAGGATGATCGCCGCGATTCCACCGCCGACGTAGACGCCCGTCTGGAGGACATCTGTCCACACAACCGCGCGCATTCCGCCGTGATATGTGTAAAGCAGGGTGAGAAGGCCGAGTATCAGGATCGAGGCGGGGGTCACGTACTGGGCCGGTATCACCGGGCCGATTATCAACGCGATGGGTATGGCTGTCGCGAAAACGCGCACTGAGTCGCCGAACGCGCGCGTGAACATGAAGATCGTCGAGGCAAAGCGGCGCGTCTCGACGCCGAAACGCTGCTCGAGCAGGGCGTAGGCCGTTACGAGCTCGCCTTTGTAGTACCGCGGCAGCAGGGTGTAGGCGACAACGATCCTGCCGAGCATGTAGCCCATCGCCAGCTGGAGAAAGCCGAGGTTCGTGACGTAGGCGAGCCCCGGTATGCTGATGAAGGTCAGCGCGCTGGTTTCAGTGGCGACGACCGAAAAGAGGATCGCCCACCAGGGGATCCTCTTGCCGGCCACAAAGTAGTCTTTCGCTGTTTTCTGGTCGCGCCCGAGCCAGACACCGAGCGCCGTGGTGCCGACGAGGTAGACCACGAGCACAAAAAAATCGAGGGCGGTGAAATTTGTTCTCATCTCACCACCCTCGAGGTTTTGCTGTCCGCGAAGCGGGGATTACGCGTTGAAGGAGCTGCCGCACCCGCACCCGCCAGTGGCGTTGGGGTTCGTAAAGGTGAAACCCGAGCCCTGCATTGACGTGACATAATCGATTGTCACTCCGGAGATGTACTGGGCGGAGAAGGGATCCACAAAAACCTTGAAGCCTTCATTCTCGAGAATGAAGTCATCCTCGGCGCTCTTGTCCTCGATGAGGAGGCTGTACTTGAAGCCGCTGCATCCGCCCGGCTGAATGCTTACGCGGAGGCCGCCCTGGTCTCCAGTGACGCCTTCGGCTTCCATGAACTTCTTAACCTCGACGGCCGCGCCTGCGGTGACCGTGAGCTCGATATCAGGGGTTGTCGATGTCGACATTTGTGTCCTCCAGGGTACTCATGAAAGTTATGCCTTTCTGCGGATAAATCAAAGCGGTTTTGGTGGCAGGGGTGGCATGGTTGCGGGCGGCCGGGTACTGCAACTGCGGGGGGGGGGAAGCGGATTGGGCGGATCTCAGCGGATTCTGCGGATACGACATCTCAGGGACAGATGCTTGCGCCCCACCGGACATCCCTCCTGTAACGGAGTTTTCCTGTCTGTTGTTAACCCCACAAAATCAAAACCAGCCGGCGGGACGATCTATCCACTTCCCCCCGGGCTTCCGCTCAAGCCGTCGAAGCGGTCCGAGAACCTGCCCCCGACCCCATCGCCTTGAACGACCTCGATATCCACCAGAAGCATGCTGCTGCCACGGCCAGCAATATCATGCCGGAAACAGTCTGCCCAAAAATGATCTTCCCGATGCCGAACAGCGTCGTGTACACCGCCGCTACGCCGGCGATCCAGTTGCTCCACGTGATCGCGCCCCCCTCGATCCCCTCGTCGCCGTAGCCGAGGCGCTGGGCAACTCGCCGCCAGCCGCGGCCACCGGGACGAACGCGATGGTAGAACGCGTCGAGCGTCGCGTCGGGCTCGGGCTTCGTCATGAAAGTCACGGCAAGCCAGACAACCGTGCTGACGCCAACCGTGATCAGCATAATCGTGGAATCCGCACGGGGATCGCCTGCCGCGAACCGCTGCGGAATCACCTGAAACGCGATAAGGGAGACGAAGAACGACGCGGTCATTGCGCTGATCTCCGACCAGGCGTTGATCCTCCACCAGTACCACCTGAGAATCAGCACAAGTCCGGTGCCTGCTCCAAGCGCCAGCAGGAACTTCCATGCGGCCTCAACTGAAGACAGCTGTGAGGTTACCGCGATCGATGCGATGAAGATGAAGACGGTCGCGAGTCGCGATACCGTCACGAGATGCTTGTCTGAGGCGGCTGGCTTGTAGAATCGCTTGTAGACGTCGTTCACGAGGTACGAGGCGCCCCAGTTGAGGTGCGTCGCAACCGTCGACATGTAGGCCGCGGCGAAACCGGCGACGATCAGGCCGCGCCAGGGACTCGGGAGATAATCAACGAACGCCTGGACGTAGGCGGCTTCCTTGTCAACCGCGTTCGGGTAGAGGATCACCGTGGCAAGTCCCGTGATGATCCACGGCCATGGGCGGAGCGCGTAGTGAGCCACCTGGAAGAACAATGTCGCGAGCACGCCGTCGCGCTCCGACTTCGCCGAAAAAATTCGCTGCGCGATGTATCCGCCACCGCCTGGCTCGGCCCCGGGATACCAGGCCGCCCACCACTGAACCGACAGGAATACGGCAAGCGTGAGGATCGGCATCCATGCGTACGCGGTGAATCCCTCCGGACCGACTGAAACCGGCATCACGCCGATGGCCGCGGTCTCACTCCCGAAGTGATCTATGACGCCGGCCTTGAGAGCTCCCATTCCGCCGACCGCATCGACAACGAAGAACGCCAGCATTATCACCGCGGTCATCATGATGATGAACTGGATCATGTCGGTCCAAAGTACGGCGCGCAGTCCTGCGGCGGTCGCGTAGAGTACAGTTATCCCGAAGCAGATTCCGATCGCCACATACGGCGAGATGCCGAGCGAGATCGTGAGAACCTTGATCATCGCGCGGTTGACCCAGCCGAGGATGATGAGG
>JBBQZF010000121.1:0-8759 GCA_038208015.1 Gemmatimonadales bacterium | reverse complement strand
TCAGTCGCGACGAAGAGCTGGTTGAAGCGGTAACCGCGCCGTTTTACGACCGGCCCCCCGCGAGTGAGGCCGTCGTCAAGCATATCTGGCGCGTATATCGTGAACATGTTGAGCTGCCAGAAATTGCGGAGCTGACCAAAGATTCCCGTTGCGAACTGCCTGTCGGTTCGGTCGCCGTCATAGTTGAACTGCTGCTGTGTACTGATTACCGCGAAATAATTGCGGTAGATCGGTCCCGGCTTTGTGACAGACCGCGCAAGATTCGCGTTCATGAAGAAATAGCCTGACCGGGTGATGAAAGAGATATCGTTGGTCTCGAATCCCGGGCTTCGGTAGTTGACCATGCTCTCCCACAGCCAGGTCCCGGATTCCTTGGCGACGCGAGCGTAGCCCGCGTATCCCGACAATCTCGTCGCCTCGGGGTCGAGCAGGTCTGAGAAAAGCCCGTTCCCACCGGAGTCGCGGTCAGGGCGCTGAAAGTACCGCGCGCTCGACCGTTGCAGCCGCTCGATCGACGCCGACGATCCGCGCACGTCAGAAAACGCCTGCTGTCCGAAGAAAGTGTACTGCCGGTCCTTCGTCGCGGAATACCAGTCGAGGCCAATCCCGCGCGCCGACCTGGCCAGCCGCGCTTCCGCAAGCTCATCATCGGTGAACCGGTCGACCGACGTGCCGATTCCCCCGATGCGGAACTGCCCGCCCTTGAAATCCTTGCTGGTGCGGGCGACGAAGTAGTTGGTGAGCGGCTCGACCTCCGCGACGCTCGATGTCCTCGCACCCGTTTCCGGATCCACATGGATCACATCGGCGTTCATCCGCCGGGTCACTGCGTTCATGATTCCGATTCTGTAGTTGTTCGCGGTGCGGCCGGTGATCTTCCCTGCCGCAAGTATTGTCGCGTTCTCGGGCTGGTCGACGTACGTCCCTGACGGGAAGAGCTGCGGCGGACGGCCGATGCGCCGGGAGTAGAACATCTGAAGATTCGAGGCATTGCTGCAGAAGAAGCAGCTGAAGTTGCCGAACCCGAACGCGCTCTGGTTCTCGATGAAGAAGGGCCGGCGCTCGGGAAAAAACGTTTCGAACGCGGACAGATTCACGACCGCAGGATCCACCTCAACCTGGCCGAAATCCGGGTTGAAGGCGGCATTCAGTGTGAGGTTCGAAGTCAGGCGGTACTTGAGATCGCCCCCGATGCGGTAGTCCCTGTCGCTGCTCTTCGTGAACGGATTGCTGGAGTCCGCAGGCTTGACGAATCTCGCCCGCGCGACGCTGAACGGAAGCAGCTCGAGACCGCGGGGCCTCTCGGTGATCCGGATTCCATCGAGGTGCCCATAACGCTGCGGCCCTCCCGACTCGTTGCTCGGCCACCACGCGAAGTGCGACCGCTCGTTGATGCGATGCGCAAAGCGGACTATCTGCACTCCCCAAGTCTGGTCAGCCGCTCGCGAGAAGTTGAGCTGGTTGAGCGGGATTCGAAGTTCCGCCGTCCAGCCAAGGGAGTCGATGCGTGTCTGGGCTTCCCAGACAGGGTCCCAGGTCGCATCCCCCGCGCCATCGCGCTTCGAGCCTGACGGGTTGATCATGAAGAACACCGTCGACTGGTGATCGTGGTACGAGTCGAAAATGAGGTGGAGAAAGTCGCTGTCGCTTTCTGAAAGCGCATCGCGCCTCATCAGTCGCGTGCGGACACCCTTACCGCCCTCGGTGTCGAACATGCGCGCGCCGATGTAGATCGCCACGTCGTCGTAGGCGAACCTCACTTCGGTTCGCTGCGTCGCATCCTTTCCCTCGTCGGGCTGTGTCTGCCGGAAGCCGGACGCTGGCTCCGCAATTCGCCAGGCTTCCTCATCGAGACGCCCGTCGAGCGAGATTGGCGCCGTGAGCCTCACGGCTCCCACGGTCGGAGGAACTTCGCGATGCGGGCCCATGGCGCCAGCGGTTGAATCAGCGTGGGTCTGGGCGGAAAGGCCCCTGCCCGGGGCGACCGTTGCGACGACAGCCAGCAGTGACGCGCACGCGAGTGAATTGACGGGAAAGCGCATTCGGACGTGGGAAGTTGCGATGTGAAGGTGCTGCCAGTGAATGGCCGGACATCTTCTTAGACGGAACTCAGCCTTAAAAAGTTTGGAATTCCGCCACTTCCAACTGGCCTGCCGATCAACATTAAGTGAAATCCTGTCAGCGTTGCTGCAGGTTGTTGTCAGACTTTTGTAAGCGGGGCGGCGGCACAACGTCGCGGATGTGCGGGATGTGTAATATGTTGGAGATGCCCACCCCACCACCGCCGGACACTGCCTTTGACGCTCACCGGAGTCATCAACGACCGCTATGATATCGAGCGCGAGCTCGGGCGCGGCGGAATGGCCACGGTGTATCTCGCACGCGACATAAGGCACGGGAACCGCGTAGCGCTCAAGGTGCTCAGCGCCGACCTCGCGAGCATGGTCAGCGGAGAGAGGTTCGTTCGCGAGATCAGGATAACCGCCGGGCTCCAGCATCCGCACATCCTGCCGGTTTTCGACTCCGGCCAGGTTAACGGACTTCCCTATTATGTCATGCCGTTCGTCGACGGCCCGACAGTCGAGCAGCGAATCAGGGCAGAGGGAGCGCTTCCGATCGCCGAGGCGCTCGAGATTGCCTGCGAGGTTGCCGATGCACTCGCTCATGCGCATAGCCAGGGCTTCGTCCACCGTGACATAAAGCCGTCGAATATCCTGCTTGCCCATGGCCACGCGGTAGTGGCGGACTTCGGAATTGCCCGCGCGCTCGAGCCGGTCGTCAGCGACCAGGAATTGACGAGGACGGGCGTTGCCGTAGGGACAGCCGCCTACATGAGCCCCGAGCAGTCCGCGGGCGAGGATGTCGACGGCAGGGCGGACGTATACAGCCTTGGATGCGTGCTGTACGAGATGCTCGCCGGCAAGCCGCCTTTCGCCGCTACCAGCCCCCGCGCGCTGATGGCGAAGCACTGGATGAACGAGGTTCCGAGCCTGAGCGCACTGAGAAAATCGGTGCGCAGGTCGATCGAGGCGCTTGTCCTCAGGTCACTCGCAAAACGTGCCGACGAGCGATTTGCGACAGCGGGGGAGTTCGAGGAAGCGATCCAGAGGGTGAGCACCGAGGAGAAACTCGTCGCTGCGGGATTCACTCCGTCGGAGGATCAGCCGGCGTTCGATCCCGCGCGGCCGGTCACCTCTTCGAACCCCGGGATATCGCGCGTCACCGACGCCATGACCCTCGAGGGAAACGGGACACCGGCGGCCAGCGCGACCGTCTCCGGTAAACGGCCGGCTCCGGCTCCAGGCGCCATGCCCGCCAAGCGCGAGAGGACGCGTGCAGGGATCCGGAATGTTGCGATCGCAGCCCTGGCTGTCGCGGTCGCCGCATTTGGCGTGTGGAAGGTCACGCGACCCGCGCAGGTCGCGCTGGACCGGAATCGAGTCATCGTGTACCCCCTCCTCCTCCCGACGGATTTCGCCGGATCCCGCAACCTGGGCGAGGATATCGGGACGATGATCGGAACCGCGCTCGATGGAGCGGGTGACTTGCGGTGGATCGATGGCTGGCCTTTGCTCTCACCGGAGATTCGCCAGGATGCCCGCAATCTCACTGCCGAGAATGCGCGCGCGCTGGCAAGACAGAGGCGAGCTGCGTGGTATCTCACGGGGAGGGTCGTAGTCAGAGGTGATTCGTCGGAAGTCTTCCTCGAGCTGAATGACGTCGACGGCGACTCGACAGTGGCGAGAGGACACGCTGTGGGAACCACCGCTGACGCGTGGCGCACCGGCCTTCACGCAGTTAACACACTGCTGCCCGCGCTGCTTCAGCCCGGCGCCGGCGGCGTCGACATACTGGTGGAATGGAAGGACAGGAACCCTGCAGCCGTAGCGAGCTTCCTTCTGGCAGAAAGCGAGTTCCGGCGAGCTCACCTCGTCGAGTCGCTCGAGCACTACCGGGCAGCTTTGAGGACTGACTCCAGTTTCGCGCTTGCAGCGATTCGTGGAGCGCAGGCGGCGACATGGAATCATCGGTCTGACGAAGCGTCGTCGTTCATCGATCTTGCCCTCAGACAGCAGCTTCCCGCCCGCTACACGCATTTTGCGCGGGCGTACAAGTCATACATCGCCGGAGGCGCGGATTCAGCCGCGGCAGAGTTCCGGCGCGTGCTTGCCCTCGATCCCGAGATGCCGGCTGCATGGATGCAGCTTGGCGAGGTGTACATGCACCTGCTGCCGCTCGAGGGAAACCTCGATTCCCTCGCGGCCATTGCGTTTGGCGAGGCATACCGTCTCGATCCCAACGGGAAGCAGGTGCTGTATCACCTCATCGAGCTGCGGTTGCGGGCAGGTGACGCGGATGGCGCTGCCCCGATGATGCGGGAGTTTCTCCTGGCCCGGCCTGACTCGCAGCTCTCCCAGCAAGTTGGTCTCATGTATGACTGCGTCGCGAATGGTCGCGGCGCCGTGCAGTGGGCAACCGCGGTGCGCACCGCGCCGCTCGCAGCGCTTAGCGCAGCAAATTCTTTGAAGGGCGGCGGCGTGCGGCTCGACTGCGCGATGGACGGGTATGCTGAAATCGTGAGAGCCGATACGGCGCAAACCGGATCCGGAAGACGATGGGCCGCCACGTTCGGGCTGGCCAGCGCGTTGCTCGTCCGGAACCGGGTGGAGGAAGCGCGAGCCCAGATCGACAGCTCGATCGCCCGCGGCACAGGTGGAAGCTCCTTTTACCTTATGGCCGGACTGCTTTATGAGCCGCTAAGATCAATTGGGGCGGCGGTGGCAGCCGCGGATGTAGAGCGATATTCGAGCGATTACGCCGCCGCGCCCTCTGTTGTCAGACTTTGGCAGCTTGGCGTGTGGCACGCGCTCTCGGGACGCCCTGACGTTGCGGCGGCAATCTCCCGGGCGCTCGGCGCGCGGTCGCGGCAGACTGCGGCTCCGGCTGAACTTCGCCTTTCACGATCGATAAATGCTTTCGTGGTTCTCGCGCGGGGCGACAGCGCGAGAGCACTCGGGATGCTCCGCTCTCTCGTGACGGAACCTGTGCCGGCTGGCGACATCGCCTGGGACGTCGCTGCCCCGCGGGGATTCGAGCGATTGTCGCTGGCGCGGCTGCTGCTCGCAAGAAAAGACTTTCAAAACGCGATAAGCGTCGCCAATGTTTTCGACGCTGCGTGGCCGTCGGTTTACCTGCTGTACCTACCGGCCAGCCTCGAGTTGCGCGCCGAGGCGGCGGCCGCGCTTTCTGAAAAAAATCTGGCTGCGAAACTCAGGAACCGGCTTTCCGCACTTCGCGGCGAGCGGAGAACAGCGGGGAAATAAATCCTTTTCAGAGGAGGCGTTGAAATGGCGGCAAAAAAGGGCGGGCGCGGGAAGACCGCGAAAAAGGCGGCGAAAAAAGGCGCGAGAAAAGGCGCGAGAAAAGGCGCGAGAAAGTCGAGCGGCCGAAAGAGCCCCGCGAGGAAATCGAGCTCGAAGAAAACAGCGCCGAAGAAGAAGACAGCTCGAAAGTCACTCGCAATGGCCGCCTTCGAGGCGCCGCCGCCTCCTCCGCCGCAAGGACCCGGTACAAGAGACTGATCGCGACGAGGGACTTTACTTCCCCCGGTTAACGGGCCGGGGAGCTGTGGGGAGTCCACGCGAGTCCCGAGTTTGCAGTAATGAGCTGACAGTTCTCAGTTTTTCAGGCGGTAGAATGGGTGCTTCGAAACGACTGATAACTGACAACTCATGACTGGACACTCACGACTCGCGTGGACTTCGAACATTTGCTCGTGACGAGAAGAGGCACCGCAACTTGAGATCGCTCCAACTGCGCGTCCTGATAGTCGATGATGACCCGCTGTCCCGCGGACGGATCGAAGGTCTTCTCCGCGGCGAGGCCGGCGTCGAGGTGGTCGGCACGGCTGCAGACGGCGACTACGCGGTCGACGCAATACGGAGCCTCAAGCCGGACCTCGTCTTCCTGGACGTCAACATGCCGGGCCTCAGTGGCCCCGAGGTGGTGCGTACGATCGGCGCGGAAGAAATGCCTGCGACGATCTTCGTGACTGCACACGACGGGCATGCGATCGACGCGTTCGACCTCGAAGCAATCGACTATCTCGTGAAACCGTTCGACGACGAGAGGTTCGAGCAGGCGCTCCGCCGCGCGCGGGAGGCACTCGAGGCATCGGAGTTCGGGAGGCTGCGCAACCAGCTCATCGCGGCGCTCCAGGGATCCGGCCCTTCGGGCTCCGGGGGGGAAGAAACGAAACCTGATCCGGCTTACCTCGAACGGATACCGATCGAGAGCCGTGGCAAGGTTCAGGTTGTCGACGTGAACGACATCGACTTCATCGTCAGCAGCGGACCCTACGCCGAGCTCAATGCCGGCGAAAAGACGCACCTCATCCGTGAGTCGATGCAATCGCTGGAGAATCGCCTCGATCCGGCGCGCTTCATTCGGATTCACCGCTCAATAATCGTGCGGCTGGCCCTGGTCGAAACACTTCACAAGGCCGCCGGCGGAGACTACGAGGTGCAGCTGAAGACTGGGGCCCGCCTCCGCGTCAGCCGCACGCGCCGCGAGGCGCTCGAGCGGAAGCTCGGAATCACTCCCTGAGCGATTCAGTCCCCAACCTCATAGCGGATCGGCCTCCCCCGGCTGGCCCGGTTCTCGCCTTTGATGGAAGGTTCTACAACGGCCGCAGAACTTCAACGAAACGACAGGAATTAATGATGAATATTCGCCGCCTTATCACCGCCGTCGCTGTCCCCCTCGTGGTCGCCGGGTGCTCCCGCGATGCATCGGGAGAGCCGGAGCGTCCGGAAAGCGCGCCGTGGGCGCCTGCGGAGCTCACTTCCGTAAAGGGAGTCGCCGCAGCTGAAATCGTGGCCGCCCTGGTCACGGCACTCGACGGCAGCCAGCCGGAGAAGATCTCGGCAGACCAGTGGTCCCATACGAAGAATCTCTACAAGGCGTACGGCAACAAGCCGCTCTGGCTCTCCCCTGACGGCCTTCACCAGGACCGCGCATACGCTCTGGCGAACTCGATTCTTCAGGCGGAGCAGGATGGCATGCGGATGGATGCGTACCCGATCGGTGCACTCGCGCGCTCCATGGCCGCGGTGCAGCAGAACGAGCGTCCTACGCCTCAGCAACTCGCCGAAGCTGACGTGCTGCTGACCGCCTCCTTCGCATCGCTCGGCGAAGACTACCTGACGGGACAGATCGATCCGGAAACTGTGGCGCAGAGCTGGCACATCGACGTGCTCGAGGAGAACGTTGACTCACTGCTCGTGAGGTCGCTGCGGAATTCTGCGCTCGACAAGTCAATCGCTGCCATGCGACCGCAGGATCCCGACTACGACGCCCTGAGGAAGGAGCTCGACAGATACCGCCGCATTACGGCGAACGGCGGATGGCCGAGTGTTCCGCGAAGCGAGGTAGTGAAGCCTGGCGAGCCGATGAGCGCGGCCGTCGTGACCGCGCTCCGGCACCGGCTGGCGGCGGAAGAGATAATTCCCGCCGAAGCTGCCGCCGCGCCAGCGGGTCAGGCCACAGGTTCGAGATACGACAGGTCGCTCGCCGGTGCCGTTGCCACGTTCCAGTCACGACACGGCATAGTCGTTGACAGCATGCTCGGCAAGGAGACGTTCGACGCTCTCAACAAGCCTTCGGGTTACCGCGCGGCGCAGATCGCCGCGAACCTCGAGCGGATGCGCTGGCTGCCCCGCACGATGGGATCGCGCTACATCGCGGTGAATGTTTCGGCATTCCGGCTCGAGGCTTACGACGAAGGAAAAAAGACGCTCGAGATGCGGGTGATTGTCGGCGAGGATTATGAGGACAAGGCGACGCCGGTTTTCTCGGATTCGATGGAGACAGTCGTGTTCAGGCCATACTGGAACGTGACTGACGATATCGCGGCAAAGGAGGTCTTTCCAAAGATCGCGGCTGATCCGTCGTATCTCTCGGCCAACAATTACGAGATTTACAGCGACGGCGGCACCCGCCGCGTCAGGCAGAAGCCGGGAGAGGAGAATTCGCTCGGACTCGTGAAATTCATGTTCCCGAACAGCTTCAACATCTATCTGCACGACACGCCGAACCGAGAGCTGTTCGCGAAGGACGTCCGCGCATTCAGTCACGGCTGCATTCGCGTGGAGAAACCGAATGAGCTCGCCCAGTGGGCCCTGGGATGGGATGCAGCCCGCGTCGATCAGGCCATGAAGGGATCGGACAATCAGACATTCCGCGTCCCGGAGCCGATTCCGGTGTTCATCATTTACGGAACCGCCTACATGCGTGACGGCCAGCTTTTCTTCGGCAACGACCTCTACAGCCGCGATGCAAAGATGGTCGAGCAGTTATTCAGGGCAGCGGTTCCCGCACCGCAGACCGTACAGGCGGTCCAGGCGCTGAGGCGTATCGCTGTGAGAAGCTGAGGCCCGGCGCAGCACATGATGACGAAGGGGCAGAGATTTCTCTCTGCCCCTTCGTCTTATCGCCGACTCGACCCGATCGTCAATCGGTCTTGAGGGCCTTCTGGATCGTGAACAGCACGTTCCGTGTGTGGGCCGACGTCTCGGCGTTCATTCCGCTCCTGCCGGCCAGCTTCGACTGGATCGAGCGCAGGCTCGCCAGCGCTGCGGACTGCGAGATGTGATCGTAAGGCGCGTTCGTCGGCGCGTTGATCATCCCCGCTAGGCGGTTGACGTACTCGAGCTGGAGGTTCTGGCGGAACGTGTTCACGCTTGTGCGCGAATCCGCAT
>JBBQZF010000120.1:0-8858 GCA_038208015.1 Gemmatimonadales bacterium | reverse complement strand
GCGCCAAGGATCGCCGTAATCACGGTTGCTGCCAGGATGCGTTTCATTGGGCGGAAAAGTACCCCGGCGCGGGTCCGATAATCCAATCGGCGAGCGACCTGACTGGGCGGGACCTGTGAAGCGTTCCTTGACGCTGGGAAGAACAGCCGTACCTTAGCGCGCCAGATCTACGCGTTCCGCAACTTCATCGAGTGCTTCGCGGACGTTCGCCATTTCTTCCGGTGCCACAATATGCTCCCACGCATGCGTGCTGCACGCACTGCTTTTCTCGGCGCGGGAATCATGCTGGCCGGCGCCTGCAATAAGCCGCCGCGAACAGCTGAAACGCTGCCGGGCTGGACCTACGATTCGCTGATGGTGTTTCCGTCGAGCCGTGGCCTTGCGAAACCTGAGGACGGCGTCTTTCTGCCCGGCGGGAGACTGCTCGTCACCGACGAAGTCAGCGGACTCCGCCTGATAGACGCCGATGGAACCAGCAAGCCCTTCGGAGACCTGGCCGCCACCGGTTACGTTCACAATCCGCCGGCACGAGAAGGCGGAGCTAACGGTATTTCGCTCGAGCCGGATGGAGCTCACGCCATCGTTACCGACATAGCGCTTGGTCGGCTATACCGCGTGAACGTGAATACCGGCGCCACCGAGCAGGTCTATCAGCATCGTTATGGCATCAACTCGGCCGTGCGCGACTCGCGCGGGTCGATCTGGTTCACCCAGAGTGCTCACAACACCGCGGAAACCGGAATGGGCGCGATGTGGGCGGCAGTCGATGCAGGAACTCCCCAGGGCGCGTTGCTCCGATTGCCGATGACGGATGGCAAGTTGGCCTCGCAGGCGGAGACACTCGTCGATTCGCTACGCTTTGCAAATGGAATCGCAATCGACGAGAAGAACAGCCATCTCTACGTGTCGGAGATGATGGCGGACCGCGTGCTCCGGTACCGCGTCGATCTGGCAACCGGGGCGTTGAGTGACCGCACGGTCGTCCTCGAGGGCCACGCAATAGACAATCTCGAGCTCGACGACAGCGGCAACCTCTGGATGGTCACCCCGTTGAGCAATGAAGTTATCGTGTTGAACATCGCCACCGGCACAACGCACAGCGCTTTCAAGTCACAGACTCCGGCTCAGGCAGAGCGCACCGCGGAATTCGCCCGGCGTGGAGAGAGAGGCGAGACGCGCCTGGAGCTGCTGTCGCCGGAGGCGTGGGCGCCGCTTCCGGGGTTCATCACCGGGCTGATACTGAGCCCCGGACGCGGTCCGATCTACCTCACCGGGCTGGGAGACGCTTTGATTCGCCTCGACCGTTAAGCCCACGGCATCATTCGTCAAAGTGTTTCGTTTCGATCCCTTGTTGATGGCGCTCCGGGATCTGGCTGCCTGCTGTCCGTCACCTGCCGGTGCTTCCTGCTTCGTGCTTCCTGAAAGACAGTTGCACGCGTTTGCAGGTAGCAGGTGGCAGTTAGCCCCACCTTCATCCGCTACATCTTCCCGCCAGGCGGCCGCGAGGCGACGGCGAACTCCACGGTATACCGCAACTCGCTGAAGCGCCGCAACAGATCTCCCGCGTCAAGCCCTTCGCGCTCACTCCCCGCAAGGTCTGCCAGAATCTCGCCACGATGCACCATGATAGTCCGGTCGCCCTGCTCGAGCGCCTGATCCATGCTGTGCGTCACCATCAGCGTCGTGAGCCTGTTTTCGCGAACGATCTGATCCGTGATGCGAATTACCTGCTCCGCCGCGCGCGGATCGAGCGCGGCGGTATGCTCATCGAGAAGAAGCAGCTGGGGGCGCTTGAGAGTGGCCATGAGAAGAGTCACCGCCTGGCGCTGCCCCCCGGATAGCGTTCCCATAGATGCCTGAAGCCGCCCCTCCAGTCGCATCCCAAGCCCCTTGAGGAGAGCGTGATACCGTTCCAGAGCCGGGCGTCCAAGACCGACCCTGAGCCCGCGCCGCTCACCGCGAAGCTCGGCCATCCGAAGATTCTCGGCCACGCTCATCGACGGGCACGTCCCCTTGAACGGATCCTGAAACACGCGCCCGATGAGCGCCGCGCGCTTGTACTCGGGCTGGCGCGTCACGTCGATTCCGGCAATCCTGATGACGCCGGCGTCCGGAAAAAAACTTCCCGCGACAGCGTTGAGCAGAGTCGACTTTCCGGACCCATTCGTCCCGATGACCGTGACGAACTCTCCGCTGGGTATGACGAGATCCACTCCGCGCAGCGCCGGCACCCGGTCTCCGCCGGGCTGGACGAATGTCTTTGCGAGCCGCTCGATCTCGATCATTGGGCAGTGCCCCCTGCAAGCCGGCCATAACGGAACCGTGGAAGCGCCAGTGCGAAGAGCACGAACGCAGCAGTCGCAATCTTGAGATCGATCGGGTTAAGGCCCATGCGCAATGCAAGCGCAATCATTCCGCGAAACAGAATTGACCCGCCCGCAACCATCATGATTACAACGCCGAGGTTTCTCCGGCCGAAGAGCAGGGTCTCCCCCATTATCACCGCCGCCATGCCGGCGACGAGTGTTCCGACTCCCATCGCTACGTCAGCGAAACCCTGGTACTGAGCGATGAGAGCGCCGGAGAAAGCGACGAGCCCGTTTGCGAGCCCAAGCCCGAGCTCGATCATCCGGCGGCGATCGACGCCCTGTGCAGTGATCATCACCGGGTTGTCACCTACAGCGCGCATTGCCATGCCGAAATCCGTCCGCAGATACCACACAAGCAGGCCCCCGAGGACGATCGTAATCGCCAGAAAGAGCAGGCCGAGGGAGACGTCGTCTGACCACCCGGCCGATGCGGGGATCACGACGTGAACCTTTTCAGCGAGCGTTCCAACATCGAGCAGCGATATGTTCGACTTTCCCATCACGTGCAGATTGACGGAGTACAGCGCCGTCATGACGAGAATCCCGGCAAGCAGATCCTTTACGCCAAGCCGGGTGTGAATGAGCCCCGTGACATACCCGGCGACCATTCCGGCCAGAATTGCGGCGACAGTTGCTACAATCGGATCGGTACCTGCCACGATCATCGATGCGGCAACGGCCGCACCGAGGGTGAAGCTGCCATCCGGGGTGATGTCGGCAAATCGCAATACGCGCGACGACAGGTAGACACCCCACGCGAGCGCCGCGAAGGCAAGTCCCTGCGTGATCGCCACCAGCCAGAACTCGAACGGATTATTCCTGCGCGGCGCCGGCCTCGGCTCGGCTACACTGCCGCCCGCGGAGACTGAAGCTGGCTGAGTGCCTGCGCCGATCACTGAATCCGCGCGACTGATGATTGACGCCGGAATTGTCACGCGATACTCCCGCGCCGCGTCGAGGTCGACGATGAGAGTGCGCACTGTCGATGCATGAAACGGTATGCCGGCGGGATCCTCACCGCGCAGCACGCGGATCATGATCAGGCCCATGTCATAGCCGTTGGCGTAGAAGCTCAGTCCGAGGGCAAGCGGCGCCCCGCGGAAACTCGTTGTCGTGGCAACGAGGGGAATGTTCGCCTGGCGCGTCGACTTGACGACCGCGGCAAATGCCCCGCCAATCATTATGCTCGGAATCTGAACGACTCCGCCTGCCCCCTGCGCCTTGAGCGCCTGAATCCCGGCAGCGATGTCACCGGGTGCCGTACAGGCCGCAGTGATAAGCCGAACGCCCGCGACAGCAGCCCCCGCTTTTGCTTTCTCGAGGTAGAACTCTGCGAATGGATCGGCTGGATCGTAGAGAGTGCCCCACGTCTTTACATCCGGAAACACTTCGTGCGCGAGCACGACGGCGGAATCGACCGGGAGTGGTATCTCAGCGCCGGTTACGTTCGGCCTGTGATTGTCAGGTGAGGTTCCGGCCCCGATGACGTAGGGATTTGCGACAGCGCCAAACACTATCGGGCGGTCGGTTATGGCCTTCAACGCCGCCTGGGTAGCCACTGACGAAACGGTGGCTACATGAGTGACCCCCCGCTGGAGGAATTCGCTCATGATCAGGGAAAGTGTCGGTATGTCTCCCTGGGCGTTGCGGTCGAGCAGCGTGATCGTGGAGTCGTGCACAAAACCCGAGTCGGCAAGTGCCTGGATGAATCCCGCCCGGGATTCATCGAGTGTCGCAACGGAAGACACCTGCGCATACCCGATGATCGGGCGGGCTTCCGTCGTCGAATCGCAGGCCGCGGCGAGAACGAGCATGAGCAGGCACGCAGGGTGGCGCAACTTTCTCACGACTGCGGAAAGCATCAGACTCCGTTGCGCTGGAAGATATTCTGGCCGTGGGCCGGCATCCTGCGGGCGCACGACTCTATCCCCGCTCAGTCACCTCTGTCAAGATCGGGATTGTGGCGCCTCCCTCCCGCGGTTCGGCCACCGATGATCCGGTTTCGAGGTGTTTAGTGTACTTGACGGCAGGGGCACTACCGGCATCCCGGCATTGGAATGTGCGGTAGCTTGCCTTACCCGCTGGAGAACCCCAAAAGACAGACAGCCGGAGGAGATCGTGTCAGAGGCTTTACGGGTCGGAAATTTCGGGCTTGCCGCTGCGATGAGCGCCGTACTCGCACTCAGCGCCAACCCCGCCGGTGCCCAGGCTACGTCAACGATCATTGCCACCGTTCGGAATGCCGTAACTGGAACTCCTCTAGCGGGTGCGACAATCCGGGTGCTCCCTGCTGGCCGGTCATGCGTTACCGGTGGTGACGGTGGCTGCCGCCTGGTGGTCAACGCGGGGCAGGTCGCTTTGCGAGCCACCGCTGTCGGGGTCGCGCCCGACTCACAATCGATAAATGCCAAGCCCGGCGCTTCGGCCGGCGTTGCCTTCGTACTTAAGCCGAGCGCAGTACCGTTGGACCAGGTCGTCACGATCGGGTCGCGGTCACTCGACCGCACCATGAGCCGGTCTCCGGTCCCGGTTGACGTTGTTTCGAGCCAGCTGCTGGAAGAGACCGGTCTTCCCGAGCCATGGCAGCAGCTCCAGCAGCTGGTTCCGTCGGTGAACGTTCCGCACATACCAATCGGCGACAATCACATGCGCCCGGTGACACTGCGCGGCCTTGCGCCGCATCACGTTCTCGTACTGGTGAACGGAAAGCGGCGACACCCTGCCTCAGTGCTTCTCGCGGGGCCATCAGTACCCAATACTTCGCTGACGGATATTGGCGCGATCCCGTCCGGCGCCATTGACCGCATCGAGGTGCTGCGCGACGGAGCATCGGCCCAGTACGGATCAGACGCGATCGGCGGAGTGGTAAACGTTGTTCTGAAATCAGGGGCGCGCCGCGAGCTGCAGACGATGGCGGGTACTGTTTACAGCTCGGAAGGTGGTCGTGATTTTCGGGACGGCCGGTTTTTCAGTGCGGGCGGAACAGTCGGGCTGGCACCGGACAATGGTGGCCATCTGACAATGAGCGCCGAGGTTCGCGCCAGGGACGGAACGAACCGGGCTTATCCCGACAGGCGCCAGCAATATTTCACGGGGAATCCGGGCAACGGCGCTGAACCGCGCCTCTCCAGTTATCAGGGGAACGGAGAAGGCCGCGCGCTTCTGTTTTTCCTCTCCGCCGGGATCCCACTTGGAAAGAATGCCGAGCTTTACGCGTTCGGCGGGGCTTCGGGCAGAAACGGATTGTCACCTGACGCTTTCTTCCGGCGGCCGATGGACGCCCGGACCGTGCGAGCGATTCACCCTGACGGTTTTCTTCCCGAAATCGAAAGCGAGATCCGGGATCTGTCGGCCGTGGCCGGCGCGCGTGGATCGTTGCGCGGCTGGCGGTGGGACGTAAGCTCGGCGCTGGGGGGTCACGGCGTCGATTACGCCGTGCGCAACAGCAACAACGCTTCACTTGGCACTGCGAGCCCGACTTCGTTCGATGCAGGCCGGGTTGGTGCCCAACAATGGACGAGCAACGCGGACATCTCCCGGGAGCTTGGCATTGCCTCGTTTCCGGTAAGCGTTGCTGGTGGCGTCGAGTACCGCGTCGAGAGATACAAGGTCAGAGCCGGAGACGAGAACTCATGGCGCGACGGGAATGTGCGCATCCTCGATGGGCCGGCGGCGGGCCAGCGTGCCGCGGCTGGCGCCCAGGGGCTTATCGGATACAGGCCGGCCGATGAGGTGTCCGCCGATCGCAGCAACTCGGCGATTTACCTGGAAGCTGAAAGCCGTCCCGTTCAACGGCTACTGTTTCAGACTGCCGTGCGCGCCGAGCACTACAGCGACTTCGGCTCGACGGCCGATGGGAAGGTTGCGGCGCGGATGCAGCTCGTGCGAGGGCTCGCCGCGCGGGGGTCGCTGAGTACGGGTTTCCGTGCCCCGGCGCTCACGCAGCAGTACTCCTCGAGCTCGCGGACGGTTTTCCGGCCCGTAAACGGCGTCAACACCGTGCTGACAGTTCGCACTTTTCCTGTGGGCACAGTGGAGGCACAGCTCATGGGCGCAACGCCGCTGCGCCCTGAGAAAGCAAGGAACGCGAGCGCCGGGCTGGTGTTCGATCGTCCGCGGTTTCCCGTGATTACGGCAGATGTCTACCAGATCACAATAGACGACAGGATTGGTCTTGGCGCCTCGGTAGACGATACGTCGTTCATCAGGTTGTTCGAGCAGAATGGAATGGCGGGCATCGGCGGCGGCAACTACTTCAGGAACCTCAGGGATACGCGGACGCGCGGAGCGGATGTGGTAGCAAGCCATGCCTTCCTTCTCGGCCGCGCACGCATCGTCCGGATTCTGGGAGGATACAACACAACGAAGACCGTAATCACGCGCAGCCTGCCATCGCCTCCCGAACTTGCCCGGTTCGAATCGGGGGTTGTGAGCAGAACTGGTCGAGGGATCCTCGAGCGCGGGCAGCCACGCGAGACGATCACTCTCACGCTCAACTACGGCTCCGGTCCGCTCGGGCTCAACCTTAACAACAAGCGCGCCGGGCCGACTGCCCAGCTAGATCAGACAAACCCTGACGCAGATCAGATTGTAGATGCGAAGTGGATCACGGACGCGCGCGCTTCATACCAGCTTCGCCAGCGCATTCAGGTATCATTGAGCGTTGCGAATCTGTTCGATGTCTACCCCAGCGAGTGGTTTGACTTCAAGGACGGCCTGCAGGCACGGGGACCTTCCATGCAGGGGATCTTCCGCTATCCGGCGGCACTGGCTCAGGGCGGCATGAACGGGCGCACGGTATACCTGCAATTGTCGTATCGGTAGGCTAAGCCGGGGGCTGCGCCTGCTGTTGGCTTTTAGCAGCTTCAGCGCTTAGCTGTTGGCTGTTTGGAATACTTAGAACAGCGTTCGTTCAGGTCGTCTTGCGGAGCGTTTCGCTGGAGGAATCACTGGTTTCACAATGCTAATCGCTAAGCGCTGAAGCTGCTAACAGCCAACAGCGGGCAAAGCCCCCGGCGTTCGGTCTAACGGCGAAGCCCCCGGCGTTCCGCTTAGGCGGCCTCTTCAACCCATCTGCCCTCGAGTCTGTATCCGAACTTCGGCGTAATCCGGATATAGCGTGGATTGCGAGGGTCCCGCTCCAGCTTGCGTCTCAACTCAAGGATCGCCTGGTCGATCGCCCTCGACTGGGGGCCGATCGAGTTCCGCCAGACAGTCCGGCGCAACACAGCCCTCGACACCGGCGCGCCTGCCTCCTCGGCGAGCGCCACCAGTACCTCATACGCTCGCGGTGTGAGATGGACGGGATTTCCCTCTGCCAGCACTTCGCGGCGAGCGGTGTCGACTACCATGTCTCCGAAAACGAACTTTCGGGATGTCGGCGGAGCATCCTCACCGGTACGCGATTGTAGCGCTCCCAGGAGGTCGGCAACGAGCCGCAGCGCATACATCTCGCGCGGTGTCAACGGATCGGCTTCGTGTTCATCCGCTCTCATGCCCCGCGCTGAGGGAAACAACTTCTCTACCTGCTCGGCCAGGCGCCTGCTGTCGCGATGAGGCTTTGTAGTCGATGATACCCTGAGAAAATCATGCATCTGTCAATTATTGATTGAGGTGATACGGATGGTCGGCACCATATCAGGGAGAGGCGTTGACCTCTCCCTGACATGACACCAGCGGTTATCAGGTTTCCGGGAATACCGGGTTCGGCGAATTTCCACCGAATGTGTAAACCTTGATGTTGAGCGTCTCGAGCTCCTTGGCAGGAACCGGCAGGCTGCGCGGAGTTCCCTTCTGGAGGTTCGAGCCACCACGGGATGCCCAGATGTTGCCGATGTTCAGCCCGTTGTGTGTCGCTGTCGCATCTATGCGCCGCCGGTCGAACCAGCCCCGGCCTGCCGCCGTTCCCCACAGTTCAACGTCGCGCTCGTAGAAGATCGCTCCGATGAGCTCGTTGTTCGGCGTGGCTGCCGTTACCGGCGAAAGACCACCGCGTCCGACGCGCGTCTTGTTGATGAGGCTTGCCGCCCGCGCCTTGTCACCGTTCGTCCGCACGAGCGCTTCAGCGATCAGGAGATCGTTTTCAGCAGCAAGCACGTACGGCACAAGTGTGAGAAACGGCGCATCGACTTCGAACGAGTGGTCGACGTACCGGATGTGCGCCCAGTTGCTGAAGAAATACGGGCCTCGAGCAACGTCATATGGGATGGCCTGGAAGTACCAGAAATCCGCGCCCGGCTGCTTGACGTCTCCGGCCGCGTCCGGCGTTCCGCGAGCGAACCTCAGATCTGCCGGTACGGCTCTTGGTGGAGCCACCGCCGAGGTGAAAACAAGAGGCTGCGTGGGGTCGGCCTGTTGAATGATGCGCTGGTCTACGCGGACCCAGCTCTCGAGATTCATGTACCCCTTGTAGATGTCATACCACGTGTTGCCGTCTCCCTGGATCTGGAGATTGAAGGGCGTGCCGGTCGAGATTCCCTTGTCGGCATA
>JBBQZF010000119.1:0-8861 GCA_038208015.1 Gemmatimonadales bacterium | reverse complement strand
CCGCGCCATCCGCTCGATGTCTTCCATCGGCCCGACAACCCACCGGGGATAACGTCCCGCGAATGGTTCGAGTCTGCAAGGGACCCCGTATTCGTTCTCCAGCCGGAAAAGCATCACGTCGAACTGGAGGAGTCCGACTGCGCCGACTATCGGCGTCGGGCTCGTTGTGTCCGTGCCGGATGTGAAGAAGACCTGCGCCGCTCCTTCCTCAGTCAGTTGTCGAAGACCCGTGTCGAGCTGCTTTCGCCGCATCGGGTCACTGACGATGACGCGGGCAAAATGCTCCGGGGCGAAGCGGGGGATTCCCTGAAATTCGAGGTCGCCATCGGCGGAAAGAGTGTCGCCGATGCGGAGCGTTCCACGGTCCATCACGCCTATCACGTCGCCGGGCCACGCTTCGCTGATCAGCGTCCTTTCGCGCGCCATGAACTGTTGTGGCGCGGTGAGCCGCATCGGCTTTCCTGTGCGGACGTGATTCACCTGCATTCCCGCCTCGAACTTTCCCGAGCACACCCTGACGAACGCGACGCGGTCGCGGTGCCGGGGGTCCATGTTTGCCTGTATCTTGAAGACGAATCCGGTGAACGCGGGGTTTGTCGGCTCGATTGTTCCTATCGATGATTCCCGCGGGAGGGGCGCAGGGGCGAGCTCGAGGAATTCCTTGAGGAACGGTTCGAGCCCGAAGTTCGTGAGAGCGCTGCCGAAGAAAACCGGTGAGAGCTCTCCGGAGAGAAGCTCGTCGTGGTCGAACGGGTGTCCCGCCTCGTCGAGAAGGGCGATGTCGTGGACGAGCTGGTCGTGAGAGTTCTGCCCGAGCAGGTCGCGCAGCTCCTCGCTCTCCAGCGACCCCACCTTCACCTCGGCTCGTGTTGCACCGTGCTCCTCGTCCCTCGAGAAGAGGTGGATCAGCTGTTGCCGCCTGTCGTACACTCCGACGAAAGTTCCGTCGCGGAAGATAGGCCACGTAACCGGGTGGCATTTTATGCCGAGGTCCGCTTCTACGTCGCTGACGAGCTTGAGGGGGTCTTCGCCGACGCGGTCGCACTTGTTGACGAATGTGAAAATCGGAATCCGGCGCTTCTTGCAGACGTCGAAGAGCTGTCTCGTCCGCTCTTCGACACCGCGCCGGTTGTCGAGCAGCATGACCGCGCTGTCGGCTGCGACGAGGGTGCGGTAGGTGTCCTCGGAGAAGTCTTCGTGGCCGGGCGTGTCGAGGAGGTTCACGTGGTAGCCGTCGTACTCGAACTGCATCACGCTCGATGTCACCGAGATTCCCCGCTCCTGCTCCAGCTTCATCCAGTCTGACGTTGCGTGGCGCGCGGCGCGGCGCGCCTTTACGGAGCCGGCGAGGTGGATTGCCCCTCCATATAGAAGGAGCTTCTCGGTAAGGGTCGTCTTGCCGGCATCCGGGTGGCTGATGATGGCGAAGGTGCGGCGGCGGGCGATGGCTGCTTCGAGCATGGGAGGTAACATAATCCGGGATGCGCCGAGGCTCGCTTAAATCGCGGTTCGCTTTCACATTTGTGGCTCCCCAATCACAGGCCCCCATGCTTATCTCGGTTTCATCACGCGCAGCTCTGTTATTGGCGCTGGTATTTCTCACTGGGTCCGGGTTCTCGAATGACACTGTCACGACGGCTCTGCCCGTGGTGGAGGCAAACGACAACAGGAAGCCTGCCGGGGTGCTGAAGAACGACACCCTGAGCATCGACCTTGTCGTCCAGATGGCGCGCTGGTATCCCGAGGAGGCCGATGGTCCCTTCGCCGAGGTGGCGGCGTTCGCCGAGGAGGGTAAGGCGCCGCAGATCCCGGGGCCGCTCATCCGGGTTTCCGAGGGGACGATGATAGTGGCGACGGTACGGAATACGTTGTCCGATTCAACTGTCTGGGTCAGATCAATGGTGACGAGGCCCGCGGCCGGGCCGGACAGCGTGCCTGTCAGGCCGGGCGAGACGAAGACATTCAGGTTCATGGCCGGCGCACCGGGCACGTATATGTATTACGCGACTCCGGGCGCCGTGAATAACGAGATCAGGGAGCGCGAGCAGTTGTCAGGCGCTTTCGTCGTTGACCAGCGTGACGAGCCGGCCGATGACAGGATCCTGATGATCAGCATCTGGGGAGAGCCCGTCGATTCGACCGGGTATCGGAATGCCGTCGCGATAAACGGGAAGTCATGGCCGCATACTGAGCGGATGACCGCAGAGGTTGGGGACAGCGTGAAGTGGCGCGTGATAAACTCCAGCATCAGGCCGCATCCCATGCATCTTCACGGCTTCTATTTCAGGGTCGATTCACGCGGGACGCATCTGGCTGACACTGCTTTGTCTCCGGAGGCCCGGCGGCTTGTCGTCACCGAGAACATGACCCCCGGCACCACGATGAACATCACGTGGAGCCCTGACCGGCCGGGCAACTGGCTGTTCCACTGCCATCTCGTTTTCCACGTTCTCGAGGGTGCGCGGCTCGATAGCCATCGTGAGGAGCATGGGCATGCGACCGACCTGATGAAGCACATGGCCGGTCTCGTTACGGGCATCATCGTCAGCGACCCGAAGGGGTTGGCGAAGCAATCGACCGGCGAGGTCAGAAAGCTGAGGCTCGTTGCGACCGAGCGACCGCGGAAGGGAAGGACTCCGCTGCACATGTCGTACGTGCTTCAGCGTGATGCGCGTATGCCTGCCGCCGATTCGGTCGAGGCGCCTGGGCAGATGATAGTCCTCACAAGGAACGAGCCGACCGAGGTCACCATCGTGAACAAGTCGCACGCCGGGACGTCTGTGCATTGGCATGGGATCGAGCTCGAGAGTTATTCGGATGGGGTTGCCGGCTGGAGTGGTGCCGACATGAAGGTCGCGCCGATGATCGCGCCGAAGGATTCGTTCATTGCGCGGCTGACGCTTCCCCGTGCCGGAACGTTCATCTATCACACGCATCTCAATGATGTGGAGCAGCTTACATCGGGGATGTATGGTCCGGTGATCGTGCTCGAGCCGGGTGTGAAGTTCGATCCCGAGACCGATCATGTATTCACGCTCGGGTGGGACGGCGCTGGAGAACCGCCGGGGATCGTTCTCAACGGCGACACGACAGGTGGCGTGCCTCTGGAGATGAAGCTTGGGGCGACGCATCGGCTTCGCTTCATAAACATCGGGGCCGCCGGGGGAATGACTTTCGCTGTCAGGAAGGATTCCCTGCCGGTGACGTGGCGACCGCGGGCGAAGGATGGCGCGGACCTGCCTGACGGACTTCGCGGAGAGAATGTGGCGATTCGCAGGATCTACACGGGCGAGACGTTCGATGCTGACTGGAAGCCGGCGGAGGCGGGTGAGTACGTCCTCACCGTTGGCAGGACACAGCCGTGGATTTATTCGCGGAAGGTCGTGGTCAGATAATTAGTATCTAATTAATACTAATCCGGTTAGAAATAGCGCTCATGTCACCATCACAACGGCTGATCGACGTCAGTCACACTATCGAGCACGGGATGATCACTTATAAAGGATTCCCGGCGCCGATCATCTGTGATTGGCTTAGCCGTGAGGAATCACGAACAAAGTACGCGCCCGATACTGAGTTCCAGATCGGCAAGATCGAAATGATCGCGAATACAGGGACCTACGTGGACAGCCCGTTTCATCGGTATGAGAATGGAAAGGACTTGTCCGAACTGCCACTTGAGTCGCTCGCCAACCTCGAATGCCTGGTCGTCAGTATTGATCCAGCGGCCGGATCGGCGATCGATCAGATTCCGTTCACGGCCAGCGAGGTCGGAGGGCGGGCCGTACTGTTTTGTACGGGCTGGGATCGGCACTGGCGGACCGACGCGTATTTCGAAGAGCACCCCTACCTCACCGAGCGCGCGGCCGAGTGGCTGGCGAAGGCTGGGGCGGCGCTCGTAGGAATCGACTCGCTCAATATCGACAGCGTGGCCACCGGGGAGCGTCCGGTCCACACCGTGCTTCTGGGAAGCGAAATCCCGATCGTGGAGCACATGCGCGGCCTGGCTGCCCTTCCGGCAACAGGCAGCCGGTTCTTTGCCGTTCCGGTGAAAGTGAAGGCGTTCGGGACCTTTCCTGTCCGGGCCTTCGCGCTCGTATAAATAGACTATACGCAGGGTACCGCCTCAGGCGCGGCGGGGCTGCGGCTGGCCCTGTCCGGCGCCCCGCTGGACGCGCGTGGCGAGCTGCGGGTGCGCGGCATCGGGGAGTCGTTCACCGGCTCCACGGCCGAGTGGACGCTCGGCGTGGGCTCGAGCAGGAGCAGCAGAATTCGTTGACGATGACATGGGCTGGTCTCCGTGGAAAAGTGCGACAGATGGATCGTCGCATGTGGCTCTGGCGACTCCGGTTCACACGTGAGGAGCTAACCCACGCAGAAGTCGAGGCCAGCCCAGTCACATTTTCTGGATCGAGCATCGAACATCAAACATGGGAGAGATACACAATGGCGGAGCCCGTTGATTGTCTGCGTTGTCATGCGCCGATGGAACTTGGCTTCATCGCGGATAGATCCTATGGTGAGTGGGTACAGGAGAAGTGGACTCCTGGTCAGCCTCAGGTTCACTGGTGGGGCCTCGATCCACGCAAGGGAGCCATCCCGGTGATCACCATGCGGTGTGCGCGTTGTGGCGCACTTCAGTCATACGCGCGGCCGGCCTAATGGACGTTGCAGCTGAACTTGGGCGGTTGGGCGGCGCCAACGCGGGTGTGAAACTTTGGACCGCGCCCGCCCGTTTTGGGGTGCACCCGGCTGGCTGCCCTCTCACAGGGCCAGTATGGAGCCAAGCTTGCCAGCGCCGGCTGCTCGCTAAAGGATCAGGAGAACCATCGTGAAAAGCTCATCACTCATGCGCGCGTCCGTCGTGCTGGCGCTCGCCTGTTCGGCGTCCTCGCCTCTTGGCGCTCAGCAGGCGCAGAGCGCCCCCGCAACGCTCGCCCGGCCCCAGGTTCTGATCCTCGGCACCTATCACATGGGAGGGAGCAGCGACTACATCCAGACGTCCACCGACGACGTGCTGTCGCCCAGGCGCCAGCGTGAGATCGAGGCGCTGGTGAACGCCCTCGCCGCCTTCCGTCCGACCAAGATCATGGTGGAGGCGCCACTCGCTCACGATTCGGCGCTCAACGCGCGCTTCCGTCGGTATGCCGCTGGGCAGGACACGCTGCGCCGAAATGAGATCGATCAGATCGGCTTTCGGCTCGCAAAGCGGTCAGGCCACAGCCGGGTGTACGCCATCGACTACTCGCAGGACGAGGACATTGGGCGTGTCGTGGGGTGGGCGGCCCAGCATGGCGACACCGGGTTCGTCAACGGAGTCCAGCGGTTCGGGGCCCGGCTGCAGGCGCAAAGCGACAGCCTGCGTGTGCTCTCGATCACCGACTACCTGCGCCGGTTGAACAGCCCCGCGGAGGATGCGCTTGGGCAGGGCGCGTACCTGCGCATGGCGCGCGTCGGGCGCGACAGCACGTATGTCGGTGCCGACGTGGTGGCGGGCCGCTATGCACGGAACCTGAAGATCTTCGCCAACCTGGCCCGCCTGACCGAGCCTGGTGACCGGGTGCTGGTGATCTACGGCGCCAGCCACGGAAAGCTGCTCCGGGACTTCGTCCGTGAGTCCCCGGACCTCCAGGTGGTGGACACGGACCGGTACCTGGCGCCCCGAAGGGCTGTGCCCCAGCGCTGACCACCCACCATATAACGTGATCCCCATGTCTTCCATCATCCATTCGCAGGCAGCAGATATTCCGTCCAACATGACAACGACCGGCTTCGACGTGCCTGGATTCCGAATTGTGGACAATCTGGGTGTGGTACGTGGTGTTGTCGTCCGGTCCCGATCGGTCTTCGGGACCGTCGGCGCCAGCTTGCAGACGCTGGTTGGCGGCAATATCTCGCTCTTTACGGAACTCGCTGAACGAACCCGCAAACAGGCTTTCGACACAATGTTGGTCCAGGCGCATATGGCGGGGGCCGACGCAGTGATCGGCATCCGCTATGACGCGACCGAGTTAATGCGAGGCGTGACAGAGGTATTGTGCTACGGGACCGCCGTTCGCGTGGAGGTGCTGGAAGGCTGAGTAAGCGATACTCTCAGGGCTCGGGAACCTGAGCACCTCTGTCCAGCTTGTCGTCCGCTGAGTTGCTCCGTCTGGATCGAAGCGCCGCAGCGAGGTCATGACGAGAGACACTCGAGATGATCCCGGCGACAGCTACGACGCGGTCGCGGACGAGTACGTTCGCCAGATCCTCCATGAACTTGAGCACAAGCCTTTCGATCGAGAGCGCCTGGACCGCTTCGTCTGCGATGTAAGGAGCGGCGGGACTGTCGCAGACATCGGCTGCGGCCCGATGCGCGAGGGCGAAGATGCGGCATGACTTTGACGTTAGACATTGTTGATGCAGCGCTAAGCTTTTATCGGGCTTTGTTTGATAACCGGCTGCGGTCGACTTACTGACCCTGCAGTCGATCTCGCCACCTGCATCAGTAGCGCTGCGCGGAAAATGTCGAGTGAGATCGGAGCAATCGTGGATGCTAGCTGCCGGAAATGTCTATGATCCGGGTTACGCAGACAATCGTAGATACAGCTCGAGTTCAGCAATTGGAGACCGGGTACGCATCACCGTGGTCGACGCAAAGAACGCAAATGGGTTTGTTGTTCGTCTGAGTCGCGCTCCTGATGGAATAGTGGAAGTTTTGGGTTTTCGATAGACCGTTTTACTGGTAAGGCGCTGCCTGACACGCGCTGAAGCTGACAAGCCGGGCTGCGGGAAGATGGCAAGCCGGTGCCGCCGCCAGACACTGTTGCCACCTATATGAAACTGGCCGCATTATATGTGGTTAGACCGCCGACTCAACACTCGTGAGATACGGCGGGGTGATTCACTCACGCAACTATGGGAGCTCCAATGACCTTGCCGAATGCAGTGGCGCTCCACCACGAGCCCGCCGAATGCTATGTGCGCGGCATCCCGGGACACCGGTAGTTTCACCCCGGCATCTGGCTGGGCGCTATAATGCCGCGATGATTTCCGTGATCGTGCCGGTGTACAACACAGCTGCCTATCTTGATCGGGTGATCGCCGCGTTGCTGTCGCAGGATTTCCCTCGTGACGCGTACGAGTTGATCTTTGTCGACAACGGCTCAAGTGATGGAAGCCTCGACATTCTGCATCGACAGAGCCGAATTCGCGTCCTGCAGGAGCCTGAACGGGGTTCTTATGCGGCGCGAAATCTCGGCATCCGCCATGCCACGGGTGATGTCCTGGCATTCTCCGATTCCGATTGCTTCCCGGTGCCACACTGGCTCGCAGCGGTTGATCACGCGTTTCGCACCAGCGAGGCACAGGTGTTGTTGGGTCCGCGCATTCCCCCTGGGGCAACCAAGTGCCTGACCCTGGTTTCGTCGTATGAGAACAAAAAGGTGGAGCTGGTGTGCGCCTCCGTCGATCCATTGGTTTATTTTGGTCATACCAACAACATGGCCGTTCGGCGTCAGACGATGGACCGATTTGGTCCATTCATTCGGCGGGCGCGAGGGTCAGACACGATATTTGTTCGTGCGGTGGTCGATGGTTTGTCTTGTGAGGCAGTCGCCTATTGTCCGGAAATGATTGTGCAGCACGCTGAACTGGAGTCCCTTGCGGTGTATTACGACAAGATCAAAACCTATTCGCGAAGCCGCAATGCCTATCGCCACATCTCGGCAGTGCGTCCACTCAGCCAAAAGGAACGGCTGCAGGTGTTTCGAGAGACGACGAGACAACACCCGGTAATTGACTCGGTCTATCTGTTTGTCCTGCTGGTGGGTGGCTCGCTGGCCTGGTGGTACGGTGGACTGGCTGGTCCCAAGCGCAACGCCTGAACCGGGGATGGCAGCCACCGGATTGCACCCCCAGGTTTCCATTGTGGTGGAATGGGAGAATGCACGCTTGTCCCGGCTGAGCCGTTCCATCTCGATGTTGCGCGCGCTGCGCGAACAAGTGACGGAAATTTCAGTCAACTCACACCTCGGACCTGGTCTGGGTGAAGGCGCGCCATTTTTTGAGTTGATTATCGTGTATGACCTGGTGGAGTTTGACGAAAGCGAGCTGGCGGGTTTGGTGCAACACAGTCTGGGCGACCCGGATACGGTGTTGTATTGGCGCTTGTTTCCGATCCGGGATGCCGGCTATTACAAAAACAAGAACATCGGCGCGCTTCCATAGAGTCACGTGTTGAGTCTTGCGCCTTGCTGTCCGAACAGCTGGGAAAACCGGAGCTGGCAAAGACGCTGCGGTCCCATGGACATTCTTATTCTGATACCGACTGGGTAGAAGCTTTGCGATTGGAGACTCTGCACGGCTATCTGATAGCACCCGGACTATCGGCTTACTTGCGTCACCGGTACCGGAGCTTGATGAGTAAATTTGTCAAAGTCCACTGACCTGCCCACCGGCTGCGCCTGCATCTGAGGCTGGTGCGGCCGTGCTGTTCATCCATGCGCGGATCGCGGGATCGCGGGATCGCGCTCGTCGCGGGATTCGGCGCATTGTAGGCGGCATCTTTCGCACGCATCGTTGCGCGACCGCCTAACGCACGGTGTCTGCCTCTCGGCTCCACCAAGACCGCATCGAGCTGGCGCCCCGATCAGAATGCGTGCAAACTCTCGTCTGAGCTAGATACAAGATCGCCGACTCGACGTTCGTGAGAGACGGCGGGAAATTCACTCACCCAACTATAGGGAGGTCCAATGACCATGCCGAATGCAGTGGCGCTCCACCACACCTGCTTCCTCGTCCGTGACCTGGAAGGTGCCGCGCAGGGGCTCTCCGATTCCCTGGGAATTGGACCGTGGAATGTGTGGACGATCGAACCCGCC
>JBBQZF010000118.1:0-8873 GCA_038208015.1 Gemmatimonadales bacterium | reverse complement strand
CCTGGGCGTCGTCTACTGTGTCGCGCGGATCGGCCTCGAATCGCATGTGCCAGACGTGCTTCGCGCCCTGGGGCTGTCGCTGTTCATGATCGCGATCCCTTACTGGCTGTGGCGCGCACTCAGGCGGAGCAACTCGGATTTCATCTGGAATCGCTCGCAGCCATTCCTGACGCTGGCAACGATCAGTTTCTCCGCGATAGTTGCTTTCGCGTTTGGTCCCATTGCCGGGGGTATCGGGCTCGCCGGTTCGGTCATCGGCGCGGTCGCGGCGGTGATCGTGGTCTTCAGCTGGCTCCGGAACGGCGCGCTGAGGTCACGCATTCTTTTCACACTCGGCACAGTGGTTGTGTCGAAGTGGGCTGCGGGAATCGTCTGGACGTCCAGGTACAAGATGCCGCAGTACTGGGAAGTCCTCTCGAGCAGCGCAAACGTTCATCACGACCCGCTTTACTACGTCGCGATGGGGAACATGCTCCGAGTTTACGGCGTGCCGAGCACGGGCCTGGATGGCATACCATACGCGTTCTATCACTACGGAACCGCGTGGCTGTTTCACCGCTGGGCTGATCTCGCAGAGACTGACCTGCTGAGCTTCTACAGCCTGGGATATGCGCTGATCCTTATCCCGCTGTTCTTCGCGTCGATCGCCATGCTTGCCATCGAGGTGCGGAAGGCGTCGCTGCTTTCCCGGCCGCAGGGCTGGCTGAGGACCAACTGGTGGGGATGGCTCGCCCTCGCAATCGGGACGATCGGCATAATCCCCGACTCTGCGCTTTATGCAATGGCCGTGTGGAACGCTCACGTTCTCATCTCGGAATCATATCTCGGTGGTCTGCCGGTCTTCCTGATGGCGATTGCCACAGCGGTGATCGCCTGGCGCGCCGAGAAGCGCAGCGTGGCGTTCATGCTCGTGTTCCTTCCGATCATTCTTGTGGCGCTGGCGTTCCTCAAGGTGTCGCTGATGATCCTGCTGTTTGCGATGGTCATCTATGTGCTGTTCCGAACCCGTCTGCTGTTCACGGTTCACGGCGCCGCATCGGCAGTCGTAATGTTCGCCGCCGGATATCTGTCATACATGGCTGTATCGCTGCCGGCTCACAACGCCGGATTCGATCTGCTTCACTTCATGCGCTACTCGACTGCGCCGGGGTGGCATCAGTTCTTTCCGCTCGTTCACTTCGCGTGGACATGGGTATACGCCGCCGGTCGCATCTACGAGGAGAGGATTGGCGATCTTGCCGGACTCCGCGACGCGGTGAAGGCAAGGAGCATCATCGATGTGGAGATCCTGCTTGGCGTTTCGCTGCTGGCGTTTCTCCCTGGCCAGCTCATAAGCATTCACGGCGGGTCCGCGATCTATTTCTCCGATGTACCGCGCTGGCTTGCGCTGGCGCTCGTAATGGCGAGAGCGGGCCACTGGGTGGGGCTGTGGAGAGAGAGGCAGTCCGGCGCCGAGTTCACTCCCCGGTCGCTCAGGCCCGCCCATCTCCTTCTGCTGTTCGTCGCTGCGCCATTCGCTGTGACGATGGCCCTGAACACAATAAAGCCGCCGCTGCGAATGCTTCGCCAGAATCTCTTCTTCCGGAGCGAGCTTGTATCGCAGGCGGGGCTCGAATCCCGGCTCGCAGCCGGCGAGAGGTCACTGCTCTTCGACCCCGATGCGCTGAACAGCGGGGTCGAGGCTGGAGAGTACTACGTGCTTGTCGAAAGCCTGAGAGAGATCGGTCGCATTCCGGCCGAGGAAAAGAACGACATGCTGCTGTTCATTCCGCAGTCGTACGACCTTTACTGGCGCATGTTCGACTCCGATGACAGGTGCACATACGTCGGCCTCATCGCGCCGGCCGTTGCCGGGATGGCGCTTCTTGACGGGATGCCTCCGTTCGGATGCGAAGTTACGGATCAGTACAACATGCACACATACGTCCCCCGGGATCGCGAGCAGGTCGCCGCGGACCTGACGATCACGGCGCTTTGCTCCCGCGCGGCAAGGAAAGGTTTTCGGAGGGTGATGGTGTTCGCGCCCGACAGCCAGGGAATGCCAAGCCGCCGGGTTGCGGAATGTGTAACTTGACCCGATGATCGAGACAATCAGGGCGGGGGAGCAGATCCTTGCGGTCATAATATCCCGGGACTTTCACGAGCCGGGAATCCACTTCTTCACGCCGAACGACCTGTCGCAGCAGCTCGCGTTCATGCGTCACCCTGCCGGCAAGGTCATCGACCCGCATGTCCACAACCCGGTGAGCCGCAACGTCCACTACACGCAGGAAGTGCTGCTGCTGAAGCGGGGAAAGCTTCGGGTCGATTTCTACGATGATTCACAGGCTTACCTGGAGAGTCGCGTTCTTCATGGCGGCGACGTGATCCTTCTCGCCACCGGCGGCCATGGCTTCGAGGTGCTCGAGGAAGTCGAGATGATCGAGGTCAAGCAGGGACCCTACGCCGGCGACCAGGACAAGACGCGTTTCACTGGCGTGACAGCGGACCGCCTCGTTGTGAAGCAGTAGGCGGGGATGTGATCAACGGAAAGCGGGTGATGGTCGTGCTGCCCGCCTACAACGCCGGCCGCACCCTCGAGCGGACAATCGCCGAGATTCCGTCGGGCGTCGTAGACGACCTGCTGCTCGTTGACGACGCCTCGCGCGACGACACCGTTGAAGTGGCGAAGCGGCTCGGGATTCCGTTCGTGGTGCATTCCGAGAACCGGGGATACGGCGGCAACCAGAAGACGTGCTACTCCGAGGCGCTGAAGCGGGGCGCCGACATCGTGATAATGCTTCATCCCGATTATCAATACTCGCCGAAACTCATCGGCGCGATGGCCTGGCTTGTCGGATCGGACGAATTCGATGTTGTGCTTGGCTCGCGCATTCTCGGCGACGGGGCGAGAAAGGGCGGGATGCCCCTCTACAAGTACATCGCCAACCGCGCCCTCACGGCGTTCGAGAATGTTTTTCTCGGCATAAAGCTCTCCGAGTTTCATACTGGTTACCGGACTTTCACGCGCGAAGTTCTCGAGACGCTGCCCCTCCTCGAGTGCTCTGACGACTTCGTCTTCGACAACCAGATGCTCGCGCAGGCCGCGATGTTCGGATTCCGTATCGGCGAGATTTCCTGCCCCACGCGCTATTTCGCCGAGGCGTCGTCGATAAACTTCAGTCGCTCCGTTGTGTACGGTCTTGGAGTAATCGCGACGTCGCTGAAGTTCAGGCTGCATCGTGCCGGACTCAGGCGCGATCGGCTGTTCGATCCCGCGGGGCGGAAGCTTACCTGACGGTGGAAGTTCCCGCGAGTCACGAGTCTCCAGTCCGTCAGTCCTCAGTTGACAGCAACTGGAAACTGAAAACTCAGGACTGGACACTCGCGACTCTCCTGGCTTTTGCGCTGCTGCTCCTGGTTCTCGCCCTTACGCACGATGTATGGCGCGACGAGGTACGCGCTTTCTCGGTTGCAACGAGCCCTGAATCCTGGGGCGGCATGTTCAGGTCCCTCGCCGAAGAAGGCCATCCGGTGGTGTGGTACGCCCTCCTCCGTGCGGGGTATTCAGTCACCGCGTCTCCGCTCGTTTTGCCCGTTCTTGCGGGACTGATCGGGCTCGCGGCAGGGTGGGTGATACTCCGTTGGTCGCCTTTCCCGCCAGTTATCCGGCTCCTCGCACTGTTCGGCGTGTTTCTCGGATACGAGCTGAGCATCGTAGCAAGGAATTACGGGATAGGGGTTCTGCTGGTTGTAGCGGCTGCCGCACTCTGGGACCGTAGAGCGGATCGCCCATGGCGACTGGCAATCGTGCTGACGCTGCTCGCCAACACAAGCGTCCATGCTGCGGTCGCGGCGGCTCTGTTGTCGGCATTGTGGCTGGGCGATATGGCGCGACGCGACGCTTCCCCGCGCATCCCTGTGCTCTTCGGGGCAATCGCGCTCGTGGTTGCGGGGATCGTCCTGGCGGTCTATACGGCATCCTCACCGCCACAGATGGCATATGCATTTTCGTGGTCGAGCCTCACTCCGGCATCTGTCGCGCGGGTACTGATAATGGACCCCGGGCTCGGGTTGAAGGGGACGGACGGCGCGAGTCTCGTTGCATCGGGCGAGCTCCCGTGGGCGCGAATCGGGGTCGACGCCGGAATCGTCTCGCGTCTGCTCGTGAACGTCGCGCTCGTGGCTGTTGCATGGGGGTTGAGGCGAAACCGCCTTCACCTGCTCGCCCTGATTGTGGCGGTACTCCTGTTCGAGCTCGTGTTCACGCTCGTTTATCCGGGAGCGCTTCGCCATCACGGCTTCCTGGCTTTCATCATCCTCTCGATCTGCTGGATCGCGATAGTTGCCACCGGACCCGACGATCGCTCCGCCGCAACCAGGCGGATAACTCTCGGGTTGATCCCGTTGTTCGCGATTCAGGCGGCCGCCCTGCCGTTTACGATGTTTCGCCACATCGTGCATCCGGAGTCGATGGGGGTGAGCCTGGCGCGCGAGATTCGGTCGAATCCCGCATATGCCGGTGCCGTGCTGATGTCGGACCCCGATCCGCTGATGGAGACCCTGCGGTACTACGTCTCGAACCCCGTCTATTTCCCGCGCCAGCGTGAGTACGACTACCGGGCATACTTCGATAACGGCACCAGGAGGCAGCGCGATCTCGACCTGGGCCAGCTCATGGCGACCGCCGACAGCATTGCCTGCGAGACAGGCCAGCCGGTGCTTCTGTCGATCGGCCACAAGCGCTTCCACTTCGACGATTCGGGGACGGCGGAGGGGCCATACGGCGCCGTGTTCACCTGGAGTGCGGATCAAAAACGACGATTTGCTGAGCGTGCGAAGCCGTTGCCGTGGTTCCAGGGCTCGACGAGTGATGAGAACTTCAGGACGTCTGAGGTCCCGCCGGCCAGGGCCGGGATACGTTGCGGATCGTGATGAATCGTTTGCGCGGGGAGAGCGGGAAAAACTACCATTTTTACATTTCGCGGATTGGGCGGATCCCGCGGATAAGGCGCTGTTATCTGACCGGAGAGTCGCTCGCTCGGCACAAACGTTTTTCCTTTGTGTTTTGCAAACCCAGGAAAGCGTAGCGACGCGTTAGGGGACGCGGCATGCCTGCTCCCAAGCCTCGGGGCGTACGGCGCCTTATCAGCGAAATCCGCGTCCATCAGCCCAGATCCGCTTCCCCCCGGTGTTTACTGCCAATCCCACCTCTGCCGGCCTATCTTTAAAGGCTATATGGCAGAATTCATCCCGGTCAACGAGCCGGTCCTCGACGGGAACGAAAAGAAGTATCTGGCTGAGTGCATAGACACCGGCTGGATCTCGTCGGAAGGGCCATTCATCCGGGAATTCGAGGAGCGCTTCGCGAAGCGCGTGGGACGGGCTCACGGCATAGCGGTCTGCAACGGATCCGCCGCCCTCGATGCCGCGGCAGCGGCGCTCGACCTCGGCGCGGGCGACGAAGTAATAATGCCGACGTTCACGATCATCTCCTGCGCGTCGGCAGTCTCGCGCCTCGGTGCCGTCCCCGTTCTCGTCGACTGCGATCCGGCCACCTGGAACGTGGACGTAGCCAGCATCGAGAGGCGCATAACCGGGCGGACGCGGGCGATAATGGCCGTGCACATCTATGGCCTGCCGGTCGACATGGATCCGCTCCTCGCGATCGCCGCGAAGCATGGGCTCGACGTCATCGAAGACGCGGCCGAGATGATCGGGCAGGACTACAAGGGAAAACCCTGCGGCTCATTCGGCAGAGTGTCGACGTTCAGCTTTTACCCCAACAAGCACGTGACCACGGGCGAGGGCGGGATGATCGTTACGGACGATGACGCGCTGGCCGAGCGTTGCCGGGGCCTCCGCAATCTCGCGATGAAGGCGCCTCGCCGGTTTGTACACGAGGAACTCGGATGGAATTTCCGGATGACGAACATGCAGGCGGCTCTCGGTCTCGCGCAGCTCGAGCGCCTCGACGAATTCGTCCCCCGCAAGCGGCTGATTTTCGACCGCTACACTGAGCTGCTGTCGTCAATCCCGGCCCTCCAGCTCCCGGTAGCGGAAACCTCTTACGCGAAAAACATCAACTGGGTGTTTGGCGTCGTGATTCGCGACAACGCTAAAATCGATGCGGACGAAGCGATCCGCCGGCTGGCTGAAAAAATGGTGGGCACGAGGCCGTTCTTCTGGCCCATGCATGAACAGCCGGTCTATCTGAGGATGGGATTGTTCGAAGGCGAATCATACCCGAATGCCGAGCGCATCGCCCGACGCGGCTTTTATCTGCCGAGCGGTCTCGCGCTCACCGACCACCAGATAGTCCGGGTGGCCGATGCCGTGAGGGAAGTGTTCGCGTGAGCGTCTTCGCAGGCTATTCCCGCTACTACGATCTCCTCTACCGCGACAAGGACTACGACGGCGAGACACAGTGGGTTGCGGGGCTGCTGAAAAAGCATGCGCCGGCAGCAGGGTCGCTTCTCGAGATCGGCAGCGGGACAGGCCTTCATGCTGCGAAACTCGCGGGTCTTGGATACAGCGTTACAGGCGTCGACATGAGCCAGGGAATGCTCGACGCGGCTGAAGAACGTCGCTCCGGCCTCGATTCGGCAATCGCCGGACGTCTGGCCTTCGCGAAAGGTGATGCCCGCTCGTTTCGCCTTGAAAAGAAATTCGACGCGGTGATATCGCTCTTCCACGTGATGAGCTACCAGACCACCAACGAGGACATTGCGGCCGCGTTCGCCTCGGCGAGAGCTCACCTCGTCGAAGGCGGCACGTTCATCTTCGACTGCTGGTACGGCCCCGCCGTGATAAGACAATGGCCTTCGGTAACCACGAAGGAATTGTCCGATGACAACACCCACGTAAGGCGAATCGCCGAGCCGGTGATCCATGCCGCGACGAATATCGTCGACGTGAACTACACTGTCACAGTGACGGACCGCCAGACTGCCGCAAGTGAGGTGCTGAAGGAGACGCACAACATGCGCTACCTCTTTACACCGGAGGTCGAACTCGCACTCTGTGCTGCCGGAATGAAGCTCGTCGAGTCGCGCGGCTGGCTCTCCGCGAAGGAGCCGGATTTCAACACCTGGGGCGCCTGCTTCATAGGCCAGGGATGAAGCGCCTTGGCATTCATCTCTCGGCCGGTCCGGGAGGAGGTGTACTCCAGTATACGCAGGCAATTCTCACTGCCGCGATGTCGCTGCCGGGGGACTTCGAGCTCGTCGCGGCATTCTCCGACGATACGTGGCGCTCCCATCTCACCGACCGGGTGAAGGTCGTGAAGCTCGGCGACTCAACCTTGAATCGCGCGCTTAACCGCCTCTGGCACGAGAGCGGTCTTCCGATATCGCTCTGGCGGAAGAGTGCAGCGAAAGTCGACTCGAATGTGCGGGCACTGGTCGGCGCAAAGTGCGATCTCTGGGTATGTCCCAACCACGAGCGGTACGTCTTCCGGGCACCGATACCGGCCCTCGGAACGGTGCATGACCTGATGCACAGGTACGAGCGCCGGTTTCCCGAGGTCTCAGCGGGCGGCGAGTACGAGGCGCGCGAGTTTCATTTTCGAGAGACCGTCAAATGGGCGAAGGGAATCCTCGTCGATTCCGAGCTTGGAAAGCGCCAGCTGATGGAGTCGTACGGCATCGACGCGTCGAGAGTATTCGTACTCCCATACATCGCACCGCAGTGGATATACGACTACGACGGGCGGGATGATGCCGCCGTCGCGGCGAAGTACTCGCTGCCGGCGAAGTACTTCTTCTATCCGGCGCAGTTCTACAGGCACAAGAACCACTCGAATCTCATCAGCGCCGTGGCGCGGCTGCGGTCTACCCACCCCGACGTGCGCCTGGTGCTCGTTGGCGCAACGGAAAGAAACGCCTGGGACGAAGTGCGCAGGCAGGTCGATGACCTCGACCTTTCAGAAAACGTGCTGTTTGCCGGTTATGTTGAAGACAGGGAGATGGCGGCGTTCTACAGCCGGGCTCGCGCACTCGTTATGCCGACGTATTTCGGCCCGACAAACATCCCGCAGCTCGAGGCGTTCGCGCTCGGCTGCCCGGTCGCGACGTCGCGCATATACGGCATTCCCGACCAGGTCGGCGATGCCGCCATGCTCTTTGACCCTGGCTCAGTGGACGAGATATACACCTGCATGACACGGCTCTGGACTGACGACTCGCTTTGCGCGGCTCTCGCCGCGAGAGGGCGCGAGCATGCTGCGCGATGGGGACCGGCGCAGTTCGGGGAGCGTTTCCATGAGATAGTCGGGAAGCTTACGTGAACGGAGAAGGGCCGTTCGTTTCCGTGATAATCCCTACTTACAACAGGTCGTCACTGCTGAGGCAGACAGTCGAGACGTTCATTGCCCAGACGTATCCAGCCGACAGGTGGGAACTGATCCTGGTAGACAACCACTCGACGGACAACACGTGGAGCGTGATTCAGGCGCTGGCGGTGCGCGAGGACCGGATCCGGCCACTTCGGGAACTCCGGAAAGGAGCGCACTACGCGCGGAACAGCGGCGCGATGCAGGCGCGTGGATCGATCCTCTACTTCACCGACGACGACATGCTCGCCGAGCCTGACCTCCTTGCGAACATCGTCGGGGTCTTCGACGCGGATGACCGTGTTGCGTCAGTTACGGGGAAGGTTCTCCCCCGGTGGGACACGGAGCCGCCCGCCTGGGTGCTCGAGCACCTTCGCAACGCGCTGCTCAGCCTCAACGACCTCGGCGAGGCGACGATGATAACCGACGAGGATCCCGGAGTCTTCAGCTGCCACCAGGCCGTGCGGCGCGACGCGTTCATCGAGGCAGGCGGGTTCAATCCCGACACCAACGCCGGACTGTTCACGGGCGATAACGAGACCGGACTGAACATCAAGCTGCG